>NZ_JBSFFY010000007.1:0-241493 GCF_053596315.1 Streptomyces sp. NPDC001732 | reverse complement strand
ATAGGACCGGTCGTCCACAGCGTCCTCGCTGTGTAATTGCCTGCCCGCACCCCGAAGGGGGCGTGCAGGGCTTTCAAAGGAACCTCCAACCTGCCAGGGGCAGGCCGGGGTATCAACATATCTGGCGTTGACTTTTGGCACGCTGTTGAGTTCTCAAGGAACGGACGCTTCCTTCGTACTCACCCTCGCGGGCTTTCCTCCGGGCTTTTCCCTCCGGTCTTGCGTTTCCGACTCTATCAGACCCTTCCGGGCCCGATTCCCGGCCGGACCGGGATCCACCTTCAAGTTCCGCGCTTCCGCGTTTCCCTTTCCGGCGGCTCCGACTCTACCAGATCCTTTCGGGCCTGATTCCCAGTCAGCGGGATTTGTCTTCCCGGCCGTTGGGCCGTTCCGACGAGTGAGACTTTAGCGGAATCCCCGGCCCCGACACCAATCGGGACTGCGTTCCTTCGAACGCGGATTCCTCATTCCGCAAATGCGCACAGAAAGTCCCACGACAGATGTCGCCGACCAAATGTGGTTACTGCGGGATGGTTGTCCGGGGCCGACCGGAGTCGGTGCTCACGTCGGACAACTCGGAGCACACTACGGATCGGGGCATGCCGTGTCAACCCCGGATCGGGTCGAGTCCTGATGGAAGGCCAGACGGTAGGCGCGGGGGCTGGTGGAGAGGTGGGTGGCGAAGTGCTGGCGCATGGTGACCTCGCTGCCGAAGCCGGTGCGGCGGGCCACCTCGGGGAGGGGGAGGTCGGTGCGTTCCAGGAGCTTCTGGGCCGCGGCGACGCGTTGGGTGATCAGCCAGCGCAGGGGGGTCGTACCGGTGCCGGCCTGGAAGTGGCGGGCGAAGGAGCGGGGGGACATGCCGGCGCGGGCGGCGAGGTCGGCGACCGTGTGGGGCTCGGCCAGATGGGCCAGGGCGAAGGCCCGTACCTCGGCGAGGGTGTCGGCGTCGCGGTCGGCCCGGGGCGTGGGCTGCTCGATGAACTGTGCCTGGGTGCCGGTGCGGAACGGGGCCGTGACCATCGAGCGGGCGATCGTCGCGGCGGTCTCGGCGCCGTGGAACGTACGGACGAGATGGAGGCAGAGGTCGATGCCGGCCGCGGTGCCCGCCGCCGTCCAGATGTTGTCCTCCTGGACGAAGAGTGCGTCCTGGGAGACGGTCACGCGGGGGTGGCGGGCGCGGAGCAGTTCGGCGAGGTTCCAGTGGGTGACCGCCCGGCGGCCGTCGAGGAGACCGGCCTGGGCGAGGGTGAACGCCCCGCCGCACAGGGCCGCGACGGGAGTGCCCCGCGCATGGGCCCGGCGCAGCGCTTCGAGGACCGGTGCCGGGGCCGGGGTCACGTGGTCGTCGAGGCCGGGGACGACCACCAGGTCGGCGCGGGCGAGCCAGGCGAGGGTGCGGTCCGGAGCGAGGGAGAGCCCGCCGCGCAGCGGAATGGGGTCCGGCTCGGCGGCGGTGCGGCGCAGGTCGAAGGGCGGTACGCCGCGGTCTGTGCGGTCGACGCCCCAGACCTCCGTGACGACCGAGACGTCGAAGGCACGGATGCCGGGGAAGGAGACGAGCGCGATGCGGGTGGGTGTGGGGCGGGGCACGGTCACCGTGGCAGTAAACCATCGATCGATGGCTTTCCGACCTCTGGGACGCGGCGGCGGGGCCGGGCAGGATCGTGGTCATGGAGATCACGGAGAACGCGGCACTGATCGTGGTGGACGTACAGCGGGGCTTCGAGGACGAGGAGTTCTGGGGTGCGCGGAACAATCCTGGGGCCGACGGGAACATCGCGGGGCTGATCGACGCCTGGCAGTCGAGCGGGCGGCCGGTGGTGTTCGTGCGGCACGACTCGCTCAAGCCGAATTCGCCGTTGCGGGTGGGGCAGTCGGGGAACGACTTCAAGGAGTACGTGGAGGAGCGGCGCGGGAAGGGCGGCGGGCCCGAGCTTCTGCTGACGAAGAGCGTGAATTCCGCCTTCTACGGGACGCCGGACCTCAAGGAGTGGCTGGACCGGAGCGGGATCCGGCAGTTCGTGGTGATCGGGATCCAGACCAACATGTGCGTCGAGACGACGGCCCGGATGGGCGGGAACCTCGGGTACGAGGTGTTCGTCCCGCTGGACGCGACGCACACCTTCGACCTGACCGGGCCGTGGGGCTGGTCGCAGAGCGCGGACGAGTTGGCGCGGGCCACCGCCGTGTCGTTGCACGGCGGTGGGTTCGCGAAGGTGGTGAGCAGCACGGAGCTGATCGAGGCCGCGGGGCGCGGATAGGGCCACGGGGCGGGGAGCACGGGTAGAGGGAAAAGGGGGCAGGGCCCCGGGCAGCCCGTCAGCCGTTGCCGGAGGCGAGTTCGCGGCTGCGGTCGCGGGCGGCTTCGAGGGCGGCGATGAGGGCGGCGCGTACGCCGTGGTTCTCCAGTTCGCGGATGGCGCTGATGGTGGTGCCGGCCGGGCTGGTGACGGCCTCGCGGAGCTTGACCGGGTGCTCGCCGCTGTCGCGGAGCATGACGGCGGCGCCGATGGCGGCCTGGACGATCAGTTCGTGGGCCTGGGCGCGGGGCAGGCCGAGCAGGATGCCCGCGTCGGTCATCGCCTCGACGAGGAAGTAGAAGTAGGCGGGGCCGGAGCCGGAGAGGGCGGTCGCCGCGTCCTGCTGGGACTCGGGGACGCGGAGGGTCTTGCCGACGCCACCGAAGATCGACTCGGCGGCGTCGAGGTGGTTGGTGGTGGCGTGGCTGCCCGCGGAGATGACGGACATGCCCTCGTCGACGAGGACGGGGGTGTTCGGCATGACGCGCACGACCGGGATCCCCGCGGCGAGACGGTCCTCGATGAAGGCGGTCGTGATGCCCGCGGCGGCGCTGACGACCAGGCGGTCGGCGGTGACGTGCGGGGCGAGTTCGTCGAGGAGCCGGCCCATGTCCTGGGGCTTGACCGCGAGGATGAGGATGTCGGCACGGGCGGCGGCCTCGGCGTTGGTGACGGACTCGACGCCGTAGCGGTTGTGGAGTTCCTCGGCGCGCTCGGAGCGGCGGGTGGTGACCAGCAGGTTCGTCGGGCGCCAGCCTGCCCGGATCATGCCGCTGAGCAGGGCCTCGCCGATCTTTCCGGTGCCGAGGACTGCAACTGTCTGGGTCATGTGGTTCACCCTCCGGGCGGTGCTCGCGGATCTCGGTGCGTCGTGCCGACGGTGTGTCGTGCCGTCGCCCGTCATCCTCGCACCGGGCCGGTTCAGGCCGTGCGACGGCGGAGGGTGGCGGCGCCGAGGGCGAGGACGAGGACGGCGCAGCCCGCGACGACCACGACGTCGCGGACGAAGTCGCCGGTGACGTCGGTGTGGTGGAGGACCTCGTTCATGCCGTCGACCGCGTACGACATGGGCAGCACGTTCGAGAGGGCTTCCAGGGCGGGGGCCATCCGGTCGCGCGGGACGAAGAGTCCGCAGAGCAGGAGCTGCGGGAAGATCACGGCGGGCATGAACTGGACGGCCTGGAACTCGGACGCGGCGAAGGCGGAGACGAACAGGCCCAGGGCCGTGCCGAGGAGGGCGTCGAGCAGGGCGACGAGGAGCAGCAGCCACGGGGAGCCGGTGACGTCCAGGCCGAGTGCCCAGAGGGAGACCCCGGTGGCCAGCAGGGACTGGAGGATCGCGACGGCGCCGAACGCGAGGGCGTAGCCGGCGATCAGGTCGCCCTTGCCGAGCGGCATCGCGAGGAGGCGTTCGAGGGTGCCGGAGGTGCGTTCGCGCAGGGTGGCGATCGAGGTCACCAGGAACATCGTGATCAGCGGGAAGATGCCGAGGAGCGAGGCGCCGATGGCGTCGAAGGCGCCGGGGCTGCCGTCGAACACGTACCGGAGCAGCGTGATCATCAGGACCGGGATCAGGAGCAGCAGTACGACGGTGCGGGGGTCGTGGGTCAGTTGGCGCAGGACCCGGGCGGCGGTGGCGAGGGTACGGGCCGGGCTCATTCGGCGGTCTCCTGACGGGTGGCGGCGCGGTCGACCAGGTGGAGGAACGCCTCTTCGACGGTGTCGGCGCGGGCGGCGGTGCGCAGTGCCCCGGGGGTGCCGTCGGCGAGGATCGCGCCCTCGCGCATGAGGAGCAGCCGGTGGCAGCGTTCGGCCTCGTCCATGACGTGGGAGGAGACGAGGAGGGTGGTGCCGCGTTCTGCGGCGAGGCGGTGGAAGAGGTTCCACAGGTCGCGGCGGAGCACCGGGTCCAGGCCCACGGTCGGTTCGTCGAGGACCAGGAGTTCCGGGGCGCCGAGCAGAGCGACGGCCAGGGAGACGCGGGCGAGCTGGCCGCCGGAGAGGGTGCCGGCGAGGGCGTCGGCGCGGTCGGCCAGATCGACCTCGGTGAGGGCGTGCGTGACGTCGGCGCGGCGGGCGTCCCGGTGCCGGCGGCCCGGCCGGAGGATCGCCGCGAAGTAGTCGAGGTTCTGCCGGACGGTCAGGTCGGTGTAGACCGAGGGGTCCTGGGTGACGTACCCCACGCGCGGGCGGAGGGCGGGGTGGCCCGCGGGGCTGCCGAGCACGAGGAGGGTGCCGGTGGCCTTGGCCTGGGTGCCGACGACGGCACGCATCAGGGTGGATTTGCCGCAGCCGGAGGGGCCGAGGAGGCCGGTGACCCTGCCGGGCCGGACGGTGAAGTCGAGGCCGCGCAGGACGGTGCGGTTGCCTCGTACGACGGTGAGGCCACGGGCCTCGACGGCGACGCCCGAAGAATTCATCATGCGATGAACTTCTCTCCCGGCTCATCCGCCCGTCAAGGACGAAGGACGCGGGAAGGCGCGGGGCGGGACCCGGGATTGCCCGGGGCCGGGGCCGGGGTCACTTGCGCCTGGGGCGTTTGCCCTTGGTGTTCTTGCGGGCCGCCGGGTTCCCGGTGCGGGCCGAGCGGCGCTTCTCGTAACGGGCCAGGGCCGTCTCGTACTCCGTGCGGTGCAGCCGCTCGCCCGGCGCCTCCCGGAAGGTGCGGAGGAAGTACGCGACCAGCGAGCCGACGAAGCCGATCGTCTTGAGGCCGCGCAGATTGGCCTCGCGCACCGGATCGGCGGGGCGGCGGCTGAACCCTTCCCACGTCTTGCGGAAGGCGATGGCGCTGCAGATGGCGAACATCAGGACGACCAGCATCCCGACGAAGCCGCCCACGTCGGCGATCTCCAGCCCCTGGTAGGCGAAGCGGAGCACGAAGCAGGCGGCGACCGCGGCGACCAGGGAGCCGATCGAGACCCCGACGCGTCGCAGCCCGTAGCCCCCGCTGTGGTCGACCCAGGTCGTGCCGAAGAAGCGCAGGGGCTCGGGCTGCGGGCCGGGGGTGGAGCCGGGCACGGTGCTGCCGGGCGTGGTGCCGGAACCGGGGGCTTCGCTGTTCTCGCTCACGGGGTCGATTATCCCCGTGCCGTCGCCGCTCCGGCCGTGACGGAGACCGCGATCCCCGTCACGGCCGCGCCGCCCGGCTCCGGTCGCGGTCCCGGCCCTGGTCCCGGTCCTGGTCCTGGAGCCCCGCGGCCCGTCCCCCGTTCTCCGTCCTCGTCGGCTGTTCCCCGTCGGTTGTTCCTCGTCAGTCGCAGCGCGGGGCGATGTAGCCGTCGCTGCCGGTGTGGACGTAGACGTCCGCCACGAACTGGCCGTTGGCGATGTTGTCCCAGAGGTTCGAGGTGCCGTACGGGCCGGTGACCCGCTCCCCCGGCTTCTGGCAGTAGACCGGGACCCGCATTCCGTACGGGAGGGTCCTGACGATCCCGTACTTGGTGCCCGGTCCCCGGCGGACGTTGACGCGGTAGCCGGGCGCGATCGGGTACCTGGTGACGTCGTCGGACCCGGCCGCCGCCACGTCCTCGCTCTCCGCGAGCGCCTGCGCGTCCTCGGTGACGTCGTCGGTGGCAGTGGTGTTCTCGGTGTGCTCTTCCATGGCCATGCGGCCCTCCCCCGTTGAGAGACGGTGTACGACGCGCAGGCTACATAGCCCCACCCGGATCGCACGCACCATCGACTAGGCTCCGTGCGTCGCGCTTGCGGACGAACACACGGGGGTGGGCGATGCCGCCGCTGCGAGGTACCGGGGCCAATCCGGAAGCGGAGCATCCGGAGTACGCCGGGCAGTACTGCCTTGAGGCACGTCTCGGCGCGGGCGGCATGGGCGTGGTGCACCTGGCGCGCTCCGCCTCCGGCCTTCAGCTCGCCGTCAAGGTGGTGCACCAGCAGTACGCGGCGGACCCCGAGTTCAGGGCACGCTTCCGGCAGGAGGTCGGGGCCGCCCGGCGGGTCAGCGGCGCTTTCACGGCACCGGTCGTCGACGCCGATCCGGAGGCGGTGCTGCCCTGGATGGCCACCCTGTACGTGCCCGGCCCCACCCTCGCCGACCAGGTGAAGCGGAACGGGCCGATGGCCCCCGCGGAACTGCGCAGGCTGACGGCGGGGCTCGCCGAGGCGCTGCGCGACATCCACCGGGCCGGGGTGATCCACCGCGACCTCAAGCCGAGCAACGTCCTGCTCTCCGACTCCGGGCCCAAGGTCATCGACTTCGGGATCTCCCGGCCGTACGACAGCGATCTGCGCACCGAGACCGGCAAGTTGATCGGCTCGCCGCCGTACATGGCGCCCGAGCAGTTCCAGCGACCGCGCGAAGTCGGGCCCGCCGCCGATGTGTTCGCCCTGGGGGCCGTGCTCGTTCACGCGGCGACCGGGCGGGGGCCCTTCGACTCGGACAGCCCGTACATCGTGGCCTACCAAGTGGTGCACGACGAGGCCGACCTGGCGGGTGTGCCGGCGGACCTGGCCCCGCTGATCGGGCAGTGCCTGGCGAAGGACCCCGTCGAGCGGCCCACCCCGGACGAGATCATGAAGGCGCTGCGCCCTCCGTCGTACGAGGCCGCCGCGTTCATACCGGCGCAGCGGCGATCGGCGGCGGTCGCCGAGCCGACGGCCGCGGTGTCGGCTCTGGTGCCGGGAAGCGACACGGAAACCGACACGGACACGCACGTGGGCTCGGGCGGGACGGGGAACGGAAAGGCGGGGAACGGAAGGGCGGACGGGAGCGGACGGACCGGCGGCGGAGCCGGACGGCGGTGGCTGGCGGCCACTGCGGCGCTGCTGGTCATGGGGGCCGGCGGGGTCTGGGTGGCCGGTGCGGTGGGTGGCTCCGGCGGTCCGGGCGGTACCGGCGGTACCGGCGGTACCGGCGAGTCGGGTGGTAACGACGGGACCAAGGGTGCGGCGGATTCGTTCACGCCGTGGCGGACGTCGCTGCGCACCTCCGGCGGCTCGACTCCGGTCTGCTCCCCGGCTGACGGCACCGACGGAACAGAGGCGGCGAACGGTGCCAAGGGTGCCGAGGACGCTGAAGGTGCCGAGGGTGCCGACGGGAAGGGTGTCTCGGACGGGGCCGAGGGGCCTGATGGCGGTTCCGTCACGCTGTACTGCGCGGCGGGCGGTGTCGGCGTCGCCCGGCTGGACCCCTCGGACGGCCGGGTGCTGTGGTCCCGTGCCGACGCGGCGGCCACCGCCTCGGCCGACGGCCGGTCTTCCGCCGATGACGACGACGCCGACGACGATGCCTCGTCGATCGGTGTCGTGTCGGTCTCCGGCGGTCTGGTGCACACGGCGGTGCCGGGCGGGAAGCTCCGGGCGTACGACCCCGACCGGGGCCAACAGGTCTGGGACGCGGACCTCTCCGCGTACGTGGGCACGCCGTTCGCCGCGGGCGACTCGCTGCTGCTCGTCGCCGAGGACGGCACGACCGAGGCGCTCGACGCGGCGACCGGGGTGTCCCTCTGGCGGCATCCGCTCGCCGGCCACCAGCGCCCGGACTACGCGCTGTACGACGGGGCGACGGGCCTGGCCTACGCGTTCGAGCACTCGGCCTACGGGTCCACCACGCTGATCACGGCCGTGGATGCTCAGACGGGGCGCGCCACGTGGCAGCGGCGGCTGGACGGGATGCTGACCCCGGCGGGCTCCTCGGACGGCGCGCTCGTCCTGACGGCCATGAACGGGGACGCCCAGACGGTCGGGCTGGTCCGCTACGACCCCGGGCGGCGGCACGTCGAACGGGTGGCGCTGCCGTTCCGGATGAACGAGCCGGAGGTCGTGGTGGGCGGCGACACCGTCTACCTGCTGGCGCACGGCGGGACCCTGGTCGCCGTCGACACCCGCCCCGGGGGCGGCGAGGCGGTGCGCTGGCAGCTGGAGACCGCTGCCGGGCGGACGTCGGCGCCCGTCCTCGCCGCCGGGAACCGGCTGTACTTCTCCGCGGCGGACGGGCGGCTGCTCGCCGTGGACACCGAGCGCGGCACGTTGCTGGGTCAGACGGGCCCGCGGCTCCGGGGCGGGAAGCTCACGTACTCCTCGACGCTGCCCGCCCCCGTGGCCGCCGAACGGACCGTCTTCGGGACGGCGCCCGACGGGTCGGTGTTCGCCGTGGACGGGAAGGACCCCGCCCGCTGGTGAGAACGGGGCGGGCGGGGCGGGTGCCGGTGGGGCACGCCCCGTCCCGGGCGACTCGTGGGACGGGAGAGGCCCGGACCCCGGGTGGAAGCGGGGTCCGGGCCTTCCCGGTCGGTGGGCCGACGGCCCGGCGGGCCGGTCAGCCGAGCTTGGAGACGTCCCGCACCGCGCCCCGGTCCGCGCTCGTCGCCATCGCCGCGTACGCGCGCAGTGCCACCGAAACCTTGCGCTCGCGGTTCTTCGGGGCGTAGACGCCGTTCAGTGCCTCGCGGCGAGCGGTCAGCTCGGCCTCGGGGACCAGCAGCTCGATCGAACGGTCCGGGATGTCGATCCTGATCCGGTCCCCGTCCTCGACCAGCGCGATCGTGCCGCCCGACGCGGCCTCCGGCGAGGCGTGGCCGATGGACAGGCCCGAGGTGCCGCCGGAGAAGCGGCCGTCGGTCACCAGGGCGCAGCTCTTGCCGAGGCCGCGGCCCTTGAGAAAGGAGGTGGGGTAGAGCATCTCCTGCATACCGGGGCCGCCGCGCGGGCCCTCGTAACGGATGACGACGACGTCGCCCTCCTTGATCTCCTTGCGGAGGATCTTGTCGACGGCCTCGTCCTGCGACTCGCAGACGACCGCCGGGCCCTCGAAGGTCCAGATCGACTCGTCGACGCCCGCCGTCTTCACGACGCAGCCGTCCACGGCGAGGTTCCCCTTGAGGACCGCGAGGCCGCCGTCCTTGGAGTACGCGTGGGCCAGGTCGCGGATGCAGCCGCCGGCGGCGTCGAGGTCGAGGGAGTCCCAGCGCTCGGACTGCGAGAAGGCGGTGGCGGAACGGACGCATCCGGGGGCCGCGTGCCACAGCTCGACGGCCTCGGGGGACGGGGAGCCGCCGCGGACGTCCCAGTCCTTCAGCCACTCGGCGAGGGAGTCGGAGTGCACCGCGTGCACGTCCTCGTTGAGCAGACCGGCGCGGTGCAGCTCGCCGAGGATGGCGGGGATGCCGCCGGCCCGGTGCACGTCCTCCATGTAGTACGTGCCGCCGGGGGCCACGTTGGGCGCGACCTTCGCCAGGCAGGGGACGCGGCGCGAGACCGCGTCGATGTCGCCGAGGTCGTAGTCCAGCTCGGCCTCCTGCGCGGCGGCCAGCAGGTGCAGGATCGTGTTGGTGGAACCGCCCATCGCGATGTCGAGCGCCATCGCGTTGTCGAATGCGGCACGGGTGCCGATGGAGCGGGGCAGGACCGTCGCGTCGTCCTGCTCGTAGTGGCGCCTGGTGATCTCGACGATCGTGCGGCCGGCCTCCTCGTACAGCGCCCGGCGGGCGGTGTGCGTGGCGAGGACGGAGCCGTTGCCCGGCAGGGACAGGCCCAGGGCCTCGGTCAGGCAGTTCATCGAGTTGGCGGTGAACATGCCGGAACAGCTGCCGCAGGTGGGACAGGCGTTCTCCTCGATGCGGAGGATGTCCTCGTCCGAGATGTTCTCGTTCACGGCGTCGCTGATCGCGTTGACCAGGTCGAGCTTGCGGACCGTGCCGTCGACGAGGGTGGCCTTGCCGGCTTCCATCGGGCCGCCGGAGACGAAGACCGTCGGGATGTTGAGGCGCATCGCGGCCATCAGCATGCCGGGGGTGATCTTGTCGCAGTTGGAGATGCAGATCAGCGCGTCCGCGCAGTGCGCCTCGACCATGTACTCGACGGAGTCGGCGATCAGGTCGCGGGAGGGGAGGCTGTAGAGCATCCCGCCGTGCCCCATCGCGATGCCGTCGTCGACGGCGATGGTGTTGAACTCGCGCGGCACGGCGCCCGCGGCCGTGATGGCCTCGGAGACGATCCGGCCGACCGGGGCCAGGTGGGTGTGGCCGGGGACGAACTCGGTGAAGGAGTTGGCGACCGCGATGATCGGCTTGCCGATGTCCTCGCTCGCTACGCCCGAGGCCCGCATAAGGGCGCGGGCGCCCGCCATGTTGCGGCCGTGGGTGACAGTGCGGGACCTCAGCTGGGGCATCGTCTCTCGCTCCTTCGACATCAAAGACTGTCTCCGAGCGTACGCCCCCGGCTCCAAGATCTGGACACCTCGTCCGCCATACGGGACGGGGTGCTCGGTAGGTGGGCGTGCGGCGGAGTGCCCGTGCCATGAATGAGGTCTGGCGCCCGTGTCGTGAGGTCTCAGGCTTCCGTCAGATAGCGCTGGAGCGTCGGTGCGACCATCTCGACGATCTTCTCGGACGGCGCCGACGCCAGTGGTTCCGCCCTGATCACGTAA
The DNA here is from genome assembly GCF_053596315.1 of Streptomyces sp. NPDC001732. Classification (NCBI taxonomy): domain Bacteria; kingdom Bacillati; phylum Actinomycetota; class Actinomycetes; order Kitasatosporales; family Streptomycetaceae; genus Streptomyces; species Streptomyces sp. NPDC001732. The sequence goes on along the minus strand of NZ_JBSFFY010000007.1, from coordinate 230,804 downwards.
CGCAGCATCACGATCCCGATCATGTGCGAGGCCGCCAGTTCCGCGCGGAACGTGGCGTCCGGTACGTCCAGCGCCTCCGCCACCCGCTCCAGGAGCCGGCGCAGCACGAAGCCCCGCAGCACCTTTGCCGCCGTCTCGTGCGTCAGCGCGGACCGCACGACCGCCAGCAGCGGGGCCCTGGACGCCGGGTTCTCCCACACGGAGAGGAAGTAACGGGCCAGTCGCTCCCCCAGGCCCTCCGTTCCCTCGCCCAGGACGGCCGGGACCACCAGGGCCGGTTCGAAGGAGAGCTCGACGGCGGCAGCGAAGACCTCGTCCTTCGTACCGAAGTAGTGGTGGACCAGGGCGGAATCGACGCCCGCCGCCCTGGCGACGCCCCGGATCGACGTCCTGTCGTAGCCGCGCTCCGCGAATTCGGTGCGGGCCGCGTCGAGGATGCGGGTGCGCGCGTCGGGGCCACCGGAACCGGGGGTGCGGGAGGGGCGGCCACGGCGCTTGGGATCGTCCGTCACGGGCGCGGTGCCCGGTCCGGGGACGACGCCAGGTGGAGCCGGGTGAAGGCCAGCGCCTCCGCCAGGTCGGCCTCGCGTTCGGCGGTGGACATGGCGCGGCGGGTGTTGACCTCGATGACGACGTGGCCGTCGAAGCCGGTACGGGCCAGGTGCTCCAGGAGTTCGGCGCAGGGCTGGTCGCCACGGCCGGGCACGAGGTGCTCGTCCTTGTTCGAGCCCTTGCCGTCGGCGAGGTGGATGTGGGCGAGGCGGTCGCCCATCCGCTCGACCATGGCCATGCCGTCGGTGCGGGCCGTCGCGGTGTGCGAGAGGTCCACGGTGAAGTGGCGGTAGTCGTCGTGGGTGACGTCCCAGTCGGGGGCGTACGCGAGCATCTCGCGGTCCCGGTAGCGCCACGGGTACATGTTCTCGACGGCGAACCGCACATCGGTCTCGTCGGCCATGCGCCAGATCCCGGTGACGAAGTCGCGCGCGTAATTGCGCTGCCAACGGAACGGCGGATGGACGACCACGGTCGTCGCCCCCAGCTTCTCCGCGGCGGTCCGGGCCCGCTGGAGCTTCACCCACGGATCGGTGGACCAGACGCGCTGGGTGATCAGCAGACAGGGCGCGTGGACGGCGAGGATCGGTACCCGGTGGTAGTCCGAGAGCCTGCGCAGCGCCTCGATGTCCTGGCTGACGGGGTCGGTCCACACCATGACCTCGACACCGTCGTAACCGAGACGCGCGGCGATCTCGAAGGCCGTCGCCGTCGACTCCGGGTAGACGGAAGCCGTCGACAGGGCGACCTTCGCATCCGGGATGCGCACCACTGGTTCTGCCACTGGGCCAGCGTACGGGCAGCCGTACGCCGGACCGAGGGCTCCGGGCGGAAAGTGAGAAGGGCCATGTGGCTGGTTCCGGCCGCCGCACGTCCTTCAGGACGGGCTCGCGGACGGGCCTCCGGAGCTCTTCCGAAGAGCCCTGGCGGTCTCCCGGACGGGTTCGTGAACGGCCGCCCGGACGGGTACGCGGACGGCCGCGCCTCCCCGTACGGCCCGGTGCGCCCCGCGCCGGTCAGTCCCGCGCCGGTCAGCCTTGCACCGATCAGTCCCGCGCGGTGAGCCTTGCACCGGTCAGCCCCGCGCCGGTCAGCTCAGCGCGGCCCGTTCCGCGGGCAGGTGGTCCAGGCGGCGCAGGATGACGCCCTCGCGCAGCGCCCAGGGGCAGATCTCCAGCTCCTCGACCCCGAACAGGTCCATGGCCCCCTCGGCGACCAGCGCCCCGGCGAGCAGCTGCCCGGCCCGGCCCTCGGAGACTCCGGGCAGGGCGCTCCGCTGCTCGACGGTCATCGTCGCCAGCTTGGGCACCCACTCCTCCAGCGCCTTGCGGGTGAGGCCGCGCTGCACGTACAGGCCCTCGGCGGAGCGCGCGGCGCCCGCGATCCTGGCGAGCTGCTTGAAGGTCTTGGACGTGGCCACGACATGGTCCGGGCGGCCGAGGCGGGTGAATTCCCCGACGCTGCGGGCGATACCGGCCCGCACATGGCGGCGCAGCGCCTTCACCTCCGCCGGGTCCGGCGGGTCGCCCGGCAGCCATCCGGCGGTGAGCCGGCCGGCGCCGAGCGGCAGCGACACCGCGGCGTCCGGCTCCTCGTCCATGCCGTAGGCGATCTCCAGCGAACCGCCCCCGATGTCCAGGACCAGCAGCCGTCCCGCCGACCAGCCGTACCAGCGGCGGGCGGCGAGGAAGGTGAGCCGGGCCTCCTCCGCGCCGCTGAGGACGGCGAGCTCGATGCCCGTCTCGTCCCGTACCCGGGCCAGCACCTGATCGGCGTTGCTCGCCTCCCGCACCGCGGACGTGGCGAACGGCAGGACGTCCTCGCACCCCTTGTCCTCGGCGGCCTGGAGCGCGTCGGTGACCGTCGCCACCAGCCGGTCCACGCCCTCGGGGCCGATCGCCCCGTCCTCGTCGAGGAGTTCGGCCAGGCGCAGTTCCGCCTTGTGCGAGTGCGCGGGCAGCGGACGGGCGCCGGGATGCGCGTCCACCACCAGCAGGTGCACCGTGTTCGAACCCACGTCGAGGACTCCGAGTCTCATACCCGGAACGCTACCGGCCCTGCGGACTTACCCTTGGCGCGTGCCAAAGACGAAAAAGGCGAAGCCGGGCAAAAACACGAAGAAGCAGAGAACGAAGCAGGAGATGCGGCAGGAAGTGAACGGGCCGGACCGGGCCGAGGACGAGAAGGGCATCGATTTCGCACGCGCCTGGGTCGAATTCCCCGACCCCGCGGACGACGAACAGATCTTCCGCTGCGACCTGACCTGGCTGACCTCCAGGTGGACCTGCATCTTCGGCAGCGGCTGCCAGGGCATCCAGGCGGGGCGGGCCGACGACGGGTGCTGCACGCTGGGCGCGCACTTCTCGGACGAGGACGACGAGAAGCGGGTGGCCGAGCACGTCGCGCGGCTGACTCCCGAGCTGTGGCAGTTCCACGACGTCGGCACGGAGACGGGCTGGGTCCAGCTCGACGACGACGGGGAACGCCAGACGCGGCGCTGGAAGGGCTCCTGCATCTTCCAGAACCGCCCCGGCTTCGCGGCGGGCGCGGGCTGTTCGCTGCACATCCTGGCGCTGCGGGAGGGGCGGGAGCCTCTGGAGACCAAGCCGGACGTCTGCTGGCAGCTGCCGATCCGGCGCACGTACGAATGGATCGACCGGCCCGACGACACCCGGGTGCTCCAGGTGTCGATCGGCGAGTACGACCGCAGGGGCTGGGGTCCGGGCGGCCACGACCTGCACTGGTGGTGCACGTCGGCGACCTCGGCGCACGGGGCCGGGAAGCCGGTCTACGTGTCCTACCGCCCCGAACTCGTCGAGCTGATGGGCGAGAAGGCGTACGCGCGCCTGGTCGAGCTGTGCGAGGAGCGCCTGTCCGCGCTCCTGCCGATGGCCCCGCACCCGGCGGACCCGGTCGATCCGGAATGACGGCGTGACGGGGTGGGCGCGGGGCCCCTCCGGGCCTCGGCGTCCTGTCCGGGCCTCGGCCTCCCGAGCGGCCTCCGCGGCTCCCGTGGCCCGGCCGCCCTCCGCGGCCTCAGCCCGTCGAGGTGGAGCCGCTCGGGTCGGTGGGGGTCGGGGTGCCGGACGGGTCCGGGGACGGTGACGGACCTGTCGGGCCCGGGTCCGTCGGTGACGGCGCGGTGTCGCTGGGGCCGGGGGTGGGGCCGGTCGACTGCGTGGGCTGCGGCGAGGACGTGGGCGGGCCGGACGGGCCGGGGGTCGCGGAGGGTTCGGCCGGGCCGGGACCGCCGGGCGTCGCCGCCCCGTGCCCCCGGATCACCACCGCGGCCCCCGACGGGGCGAGTTCGACGCGCGCGCTCCACGGGCCGACCGGTTCCCGCCGGTGATGCACGAGCACGCGGATCGTGACGCTCTCGCCCGCGGCGAGCGTGCCCGAGTGACGGCTCGGGCCCAGCCAGGAGGCGTTGGCGCGGGCCGACCAGGCGACGGGGGCGCCACCCGACGCGGTCAGCCGGATCAGGGTCGTGCCGCCGGACGAACGGGCCTCGACGGTGAGCCCGCCGCCGTCCCGGCCCGCGCTGACCACCTCCGCCGAGACGTCCGAAGCCCGCCCGGCCCCGAAGCGGGTGTCGGGTCGGGGCCGGGCGTTGCCCGCGTTCTCGTAATGGCCGTCCGAGGTGCCGCCGGGGCCGTACCGGGCGTCGCTCTCGGTGGCGGCGACCGACAGGCCCTCGCGGCCCTCGCCTGTCTGCGGCGCCCCCCGGTAGGCCGTCCACAGCGCGATCATCGGGGCCGCGACGACCGTCGCGACCACCGTCGTCGTGACGACCCTGGCCCGCAGCCGGTCCCGGCGCGCCGCGTGGTCCTTCGGGTTCATGGGGAAGCCGGCCCGGTCGAACCGCGGACCGCCCGACCGGTTGCGCTGGGCGTGTGCCATCGCGACGTACGCGGAGGGCCGGGGCGCCTCGACGACCGGCAGCGCGGCGGCCGGGGGGACCGCGGCACCCGGCCACGGCCCCTGGGCACCGGCCCGCTCGGCGGCCCTGCGGCAACGGGGGCAGTCGTCGACGTGGCGGACGATCTCGCGGCGCAGGGCGGTGGAGAGCAGGACGCGGCGGTCGCCGGTGAGCCGGGCGACGAGCGGGCAGTTGCCGGTCTCGACGACGGCGAGGGCGGCGCGGGTGCGCTCCACCTCGCAGGACGCGGCGGCCAGGAGTTCACGGGCGGCCGCCGGGTCGAGGCCCAGGACGGAGGCGACGGCGCTCGGGGCGAGGCGGTGGCGCACCGCGAGTTCGAGCGCTTCGCGCTGCTCCGGGGTGGTGCCTGCGGCCTCGGGCCAGGCCAGCTGGGCGAGTTCGCGGCGGTGCGCCTCGGCGGCGGCCTCGGACTCGGGGGCGCGCCCGGGGCTTACCTGCGCGCCGGCCGACCCGGAGGGGGCGGCGGGGGCCTTCGCGGCGACGGCCGGGGACGTACGGCGCCCGGTGCGCGTCCCCGGGGCGGCCGTACCGCCCGGCTGCTTGGCCGAGGGACCGCCCGGGGAGCCGCCCGGCCGTTTCCCGGACTTGTGCCGGTACGGCCTGCTGCCCTGCTTCTGCTCGACGAGCCTGCGCATGCACATCCATCTGGCCAGGGCGTACAGCCAGGATTTACGTTCCTCCTCGCCCGACGGGCACCGGCTCTCCTGCCGTTGCGCGATCGCGAGCACCCCGCCGAGCGCCTCGGTGGCGGCGTCGTGGTCGCAGAGCACGGAGAGGCAGTAGGTGAACAGTCCGTCGAGATGTGGTTCGTAACGAGCGGGCGGGCGGCGCGGCGAAGAGTGCGTCGAGAGGTGGGGCGCACCGTGCCTCGCCCGGTGTGCGCCGGTGGTGTGCGTAGGGGGCTCCAGACTGCTGCTCGTCACCTTGCGACCGTAGGCAGCACAGGCACATTTTTGGCCACTCTTCAGCACTTTTAACCCTTACGGGTGAACGTATCCCTCGAAAGGGGACAGGAATACCTCATTCCGCCGAAGTCGAGCGGCTCCGACCTGTGCGCCCGTCCGCTCCGGGCGGCTCCGGGCGGCTCCGGCGGGCGGTGCCCGGCGGCATTGTCAGAGCCCACCTATACGGTTGCGACATGGCTGCCCGTACGAAATCCGCGAAGGACCGGCCGTCCTACCGCTGCACCGAATGCGGCTGGACGACCGCCAAATGGCTCGGTCGTTGCCCCGAATGCCAGGCGTGGGGGACGGTCGAGGAGTTCGGCGGCGCCCCCGCCGTGCGGACCACCGCGGCGGGCCGGGTCAGTGCCGCCGCGCTCCCCATCGGCCAGGTCGACAGCCGGCAGGCCACCGCCAGATCGACCGGCGTCGGCGAGCTGGACCGGGTGCTCGGCGGCGGTCTCGTGCCCGGGGCCGTGGTGCTCCTGGCGGGCGAGCCGGGCGTCGGCAAGTCGACGCTGCTGCTGGACGTCGCCGCGAAGGCGGCGAGCGACGACCACCGCACGCTCTACGTCACGGCCGAGGAGTCCGCGAGCCAGGTGCGGCTGCGCGCCGACCGCATCCGGGCGATCAACGACCACCTCTACCTCGCCGCGGAGACGGACCTCTCCGCCGTCCTCGGTCATCTGGACGCGGTCAAGCCCTCGCTCCTCATCCTCGACTCCGTGCAGACCGTCGCGTCGCCCGAGATCGACGGGGCGCCGGGCGGCATGGCTCAGGTCCGGGAGGTGGCCGGGGCCCTCATCCGGGCCTCCAAGGAGCGCGGCATGTCCACGCTGCTGGTCGGTCACGTCACCAAGGACGGGGCGATCGCGGGCCCGCGGCTGCTGGAGCACCTGGTCGACGTGGTGCTGTCCTTCGAGGGCGACCGCCATGCCCGTCTGCGGCTCGTGCGCGGCGTCAAGAACAGGTACGGCGCGACCGACGAGGTCGGCTGCTTCGAGCTGCACGACGAGGGCATCACCGGCCTCGCCGATCCCTCCGGCCTCTTCCTCACCCGGCGCGACGAGCCCGTGCCCGGCACCTGCCTCACCGTCACCCTGGAGGGCAAGCGTCCGCTCGTCGCCGAAGTGCAGGCGCTGACGGTCGATTCCCAGATCCCTTCGCCCCGGCGCACCACCTCGGGCCTGGAGACGTCCCGGGTGTCGATGATGCTCGCCGTGCTGGAGCAGCGCGGCCGGATCAGCGCGCTCGGCAAGCGGGACATCTACAGCGCGACGGTCGGCGGCGTGAAGCTCTCCGAGCCCGCGGCGGACCTCGCGGTCGCGCTGGCGCTGGCCAGCGCGGCAAGTGACACCCCCCTGCCCAAGAACCTCGTGGCGATCGGCGAAGTGGGCCTCGCGGGCGAGGTCAGACGGGTCACGGGCGTCCAGCGCAGGCTCGCCGAGGCGCACCGGCTGGGCTTCACTCACGCGCTGGTCCCGACCGATCCGGGGAGGGTCCCGGCCGGTATGAAGGTCACAGAAGTCGCCAACATGGGTGATGCGCTGAGAGTCCTCCCGCGCCGCCCCCGCGCACAGGCCCCGCAGGAGGAGAACGCGCGCCGGTAGACTTTGCCCTGGTCTCGACCGTCCGTACGAACGGAACGAGGGACGCAAGGGCACCGCAAACCTGTGACCGGAGGAGTGCAGTGGCAGCCAACGACCGGGCAGCAGCGCCCGGAAAGTCCGGCCAAGGCACCGGTAACGAGGCGCTGATGCGCGCCTCGCTGAGCGCCGTCGCGCCCGGAATGGCGCTGCGGGACGGCCTGGAGCGCATCCTCCGTGGCAACACCGGCGGGCTGATCGTGCTCGGCATGGACAAGACCGTCGAGTCGATGTGCACCGGCGGATTCGTGCTGGACGTGGAGTTCACCGCGACGCGCCTGCGCGAGCTGGCCAAGCTCGACGGCGCACTGATCCTCGACAAGGACATGACCAAGATTCTGCGGGCCGGCGTGCAGCTGGTCCCGGACGCGTCCATCCCCACCGAGGAGACCGGCACCCGCCACCGCACGGCGGACCGGGTCTCCAAGCAGTGCAACTTCCCGGTCGTCTCGGTCTCGCAGTCGATGCGCCTGATCGCGCTCTACGTGGACGGTGAGCGCCGGGTCCTGGAGGAGTCCGCGGCGATCCTCTCCCGCGCCAATCAGGCGCTCGCCACCCTGGAGCGGTACAAGCTCCGGCTCGACGAGGTCGCGGGCACGCTCTCCGCGCTGGAGATCGAGGACCTGGTGACCGTCCGGGACGTCACGGCCGTCGCGCAACGACTCGAAATGGTCCGCCGGATCGCGACCGAGATCGCGGAGTACGTGGTCGAGCTGGGCACCGACGGCCGGCTTCTCTCGCTCCAGCTCGACGAGTTGATCGCGGGCGTCGAGCCGGAGCGCGAGCTGGTGGTGCGCGATTACGTGCCGGAGCCGACCGCGAAGCGCTCCCGCACGGTCGCCGAAGCGCTGACCGAGCTCGACGCGCTCTCCCACACCGAGCTGCTGGAACTTCCGGTCGTGGCACGGGCGCTGGGCTACAGCGGCTCGCCCGAGACGCTGGACTCGGCGGTGTCGCCGCGCGGTTTCCGGCTGTTGGCGAAGGTGCCCCGGCTGCCCGGAGCCATCATCGACCGGCTGGTGGAGCACTTCGGCGGCCTGCAGAAGCTGCTCGCCGCCAGCGTGGACGACCTCCAGACCGTGGACGGCGTCGGCGAGGCGCGGGCCCGGAGCGTGCGCGAGGGCCTGTCCCGGCTGGCCGAGTCCTCGATCCTCGAACGGTACGTGTAACGGCGCTCGCGGATACGCGCCGCGGGTGCCGTGCGTCCCGGCGCCGTTCAGTCCCTCCGCGGGTGCCGGTCAGTCCTTCGCGAGGACGAACGAGGCGCGCTGCACCGGCTCGCCCGGCGCCTTCGCCTCGACCAGGTACGTACCCGGGCCCACCGTCGCCGCGGGGGGTGTCGCGCACTGCGGGGAGCTCTTCCTGCGGTCCCATTCCACGACGTGCACGACGGTCTCGCCCGCCGGGACCTTCAGCAGCAGGGTCCCCGCGTCGCGCGGGCAGTCCTTGGAGGACCACACCTGGCTGTCGTCACCACCGGCCTCGGTGACGGTGAGCACCGCGCTCTTCGGACCGAGGTCGGCCTTGCAGGCGGTGGCCGAGGTGTTCCTGGCGATCAGCCGGAACTTCGGCTTCTCGCCGGGGCTGTAGTCGAGTTCGGTGCGCAGGCTCAACTGGAGTGCCGCGGGGGCGCAGTCTGGGAGCGGGGAAGAAGCGGGGACGCGCTGACCGGTCGTCACTCCGTCGCCGCCCACACCGCCGACCCCTGCGCCCGAGCCGTCGCCCGTACCGCCGTCGGCGCCGGAACCCTGGTCCGTACCGTCGCCGGAGCCCGCGGACGTGCCGCCGTCGCTTCCGGCGGTGCCGTCCGACTCGTCCGACTCGTCGCGTCCGCCCGGCTGTTGGCTGATGGCCGGGCCGGAACCGCCGGGTCCGGGCGTGATCGCATGCGTGGGAGCCGAGCCGCTCGGCCGGGAATCGTCCTTGTTCTCCTTGCCGTCGCGGGAGGTGACGCCCCACACGATCAGCACGGCGAGCAGCGCGACCAGCGTCGCCGCTACCGCCCTCCGCCGCCAGTAGATGCTGGAGGGAAGCGGCCCGATCGGATTACGCAAAGATCCCACGGCTCAAACTGTACGAGAGATCGGCGCGCTCTCCCGCCCACCCGCCGTTCCGAACCCCAAGTTTTACGGATCATCATCACGGGATGGCCGATTCTCTCCCCTGACTCAGATCGCCCGAAGCCTCGGTCCCCGCCACCCGGAGCCCCTGTTTCCGTCCTCTCGGGCCCCGTCCGACGGCCCGGAAGGACCACCCGGTTCCACTTACTACCCTCTGCACATGGACAGTTCAGTTACCGCCCCGCTCTACCGGGACATCACCGACTTCGCGCATGACATGCCGTCATGGGTGCAGCACCTCGCCGAGATATGGACGGAGCTCGGGCTCCTGGTCTTCGGTGTCCTGTTCGTCACCGGGTGGTGGCGGGCCCGCCACCGGACGGACGGCGCCCTGGCGCTGGCGGTGCTCGCCCCCGTCGCGACGGCCTTCGGCTACGTGTGCAGCGAGGTGCTCAAGTCGGTGGTGGACGAGGAGCGCCCCTGCCGGACGGTCGCCGGGGCGGCGGCCTCGCTGGTGACGTGCCCGCCGACCGGCGACTGGTCGTTCCCCAGCAACCACTCCGCGATCGCCGGCGCGGCGGCCGTCGCCCTCGCCATGGCCCGGCCCCGGCTGGCCTGGCTCACCGCGCCGCTGGCCCTGCTGATGGCCTTCTCCCGGGTCTTCGTCGGAGTGCACTACCCGCACGACGTGGCGGTCGGCCTGCTGCTGGGCGCCGCGGTCTCGGCCACCGTGGTCGCCGTGCTGCGCCGCCCGGCGCAGGCACTCGCCCGGACCGTACGGGACAGCTCCGCCCCGGTCGCCGCCTGGGCGTCGGGGCCGGGCGCGGGCACGGACACGGCCGGGCGCTCCTCGCGGCGGCACCGCCGCGGCTGACGCCCCGAGGGGGAGCCGAGGGAGCCCGGAGGGGTCCGGCCGGATCCGCTTGGGCCGGTTGCCGGACACCGGGGCGCAGACGGGTGGCATTATCACCCCAAGGGCCCTCACGGGAGACGACACCACCGTGCGCGGGGCCCTCGTCCGTTCTTCCGTGCCAGGATCGACAGTGCGATGACTGCCACGACTGCGACACAGACGCCCCCCACTTCCCTCCACTCCCCCGTGATCGGGTGGTTCGAACAGCACGCCCGCGATCTGCCCTGGCGCCGCCCCGAAGCGGGCGCCTGGGGCGTGATGGTGAGCGAGTTCATGCTGCAGCAGACCCCCGTCAACCGGGTCCTCCCGGTGTACGAGCAGTGGCTGGCCCGCTGGCCCCGCCCGGCCGACCTGGCCGCCGAACCGCCCGGCGAGGCGGTCCGCGCCTGGGGCCGGCTCGGCTACCCGCGCCGGGCACTGCGACTGCACGGCGCCGCGCAGGCCATAACGGAACGGCACGGCGGCGACGTACCGAGCGAGCACGGCCAGCTGCTCGCCCTGCCCGGCATCGGCGAGTACACCGCCGCGGCCGTGGCCTCGTTCGCGTACGGGCAGCGGCACGCCGTGCTCGACACGAACGTCCGCCGGGTGTTCGCACGGGCCGCGACCGGCATCCAGTACCCGCCGAACGCGACCACCGCGGCCGAGCGCAGGCTGGCCCGCGCGCTGCTGCCCGACGAGGACGAGCGGGCGGCCCGCTGGGCCGCCGCGACGATGGAGCTCGGCGCCCTCGTCTGCACCGCGAAGAACGAGGACTGCACCCGGTGCCCGATCGCCGGGCAGTGCGCCTGGCGGCTGGCCGGGAAGCCCGCCCACCAGGGGCCCCCGCGACGCGGCCAGACCTACGCCGGTACCGACCGGCAGGTGCGCGGACGGCTGCTCGCCGTGTTGCGCGAGGCCGTGACCCCGGTGCCGCAGTCGGCGCTGGACGCGGTGTGGGACGAGCCGGTGCAGCGCGCCCGCGCACTGGACGGCCTGGTCGCCGACGGCCTGGTCGAACCGCTGGCAGGCGGGTTGTACCGACTGCCGCTGACCTGAGGTCCGCGCCCCTCGCGCCCCGAGGTCCGTACCTCCACCGGTCCAGCGCTGTTACACAACCGATGGACAGCCGTGCGTCGGCGTATGGCTGCTCCGCACAGCCCCGTGACAACAGCTCCGTAGCGTCTTCGACGTCAGCCCGACCGAACGATGGCTGACGACGGTTCTACGGGGATCCACGGGGACGGAGGCGGTTGGAATGGCGCAGGGCGAGGTGCTCGAATTCGAGGAGTACGTACGTACCCGGCAGGACGCGCTGCTGCGCAGCGCGCGTCGGCTGGTGCCCGACCCCGTGGACGCGCAGGACCTGCTGCAGACCGCGCTGGCCCGCACGTACGGCCGCTGGGACGGCATCGCCGACAAGTCCCTCGCCGACGCCTACCTGCGCCGCGTCATGATCAACACCCGTACCGAGTGGTGGCGGGCCCGCAAGCTGGACGAGGTCCCCACCGAGCAGCTGCCCGACGCCAGCGTCGAGGACGGCACCGAGCAGCGCGCCGACCGCGCCCTGCTGATGGACGTGCTGGGCGTCCTGGCTCCCAAGCAGCGCAGTGTCGTCGTGCTGCGACACTGGGAGCAGATGAGCACGGAGGAGACGGCTGCGGCGCTCGGCATGTCGGCCGGTACGGTGAAGAGCACTCTGCACCGTGCGCTGGCACGGCTGCGCGAGGAGCTGGAGAGCCGTGAGGCGGCGAGCAGGGAGGCCCGGCTCCGCGAGGAGCGGGGCACGGCGGCCGACCGTGCTCCGGCCGTCGGCACCCCGGCGCGTGCGCGGGAGACCGCGCGGGTGCGGGTGCAGGCGGGCAGGCGTATGGACGAACGGGGGCGGGAGCGGTGCGCGGCCTGACAGCCAGCGACGACAGCGGCCACGGCGGCGACCGTGGCGGCGGGAGAGACGGCAGTGGGAGAAACAGCGGTGGCCGCACGGCCACCGGCAGACGGAGCCGGTCGCTGACCGGCTGGGCGGCGGGCGCCACGACTCTGGTCGGGCTCGCCGCCTTCGGGCTGCTCGTCACCGGCTGCTCGACAGGCGGGACCGGCACCCGGGACGAGGGCCCGGCCGGCACCCAGCCGATCATGCAGGCCACCCCCAGCCCCGACGCCTCGTCGTCGAACCGGCCCGCGCGGATCGACCCCGTGACGCTGCTCAAGCACGACCCCAAGGTCAGCGAGCGGGTCAGGACGGACCTGAAGCCCTGCACCGGCTCCGACTACCCGGTGGACACCTCGTACGGCACCCTGACCGGCGGCCCCTCGGCCGATGTCGTGGTGAACGTGATGACCTGCGGGGACTCGGTGGGCGTCGGCACCTACGTGTACCGCTCGCGGGGCAGCGGCTCGTACGAGAACGTCTTCGCCATCGAGCAGCCTGCGGTGTACGGCACCATCGACCGCGGCGATCTCGTGGTGACGACGCAGGTGTACGGGCAGAAGGACTCGGTCGCCTACCCCTCCGGCGAGGAAGTGATCACCTACCGCTGGGCGACCAACCGCTTCATCGAGCACGACCGGGTGCACAACGACTTCAACCGAGCCGTCGGCAACGGGGAGCCGGGCCTCTCCGCCGCACCGGCGGAGAACTGAGAGCTGCCCGATGGCCGAGACCCACGTCCTGTTCGTCGAGGACGACGACGTCATCCGCGAGGCCACCCAGCTGGCGCTGGAGCGCGACGGCTTCGCGGTCACCGCGATGCCCGACGGACTGTCGGGCCTCGAAGCGTTCCGGGCGAACCGCCCGGACATCGCCCTGCTCGACGTGATGGTGCCGGGGCTGGACGGCGTCAGCCTCTGCCGCCGCATCCGCGACGAGTCGACCGTCCCCGTGATCATGCTGTCGGCGCGGGCCGACTCGATCGACGTGGTCCTCGGCCTGGAGGCCGGCGCGGACGACTACGTCACCAAGCCCTTCGACGGAGCGGTCCTGGTCGCCCGCATCCGGGCCGTGCTGCGCCGTTTCGGCCATGCGTCGGGCGGACAGCCGGGCACCGGGGAACCGGAGTCGCAGGCCGTCGGCGGGGTGCTGGTCTTCGGCGACCTGGAGGTCGACACCGAGGGCATGGCGGTCCACCGCGGCGGCGAGCGGGTGTCGCTGACACCGACCGAGATGCGGCTGCTGCTGGAGTTCTCCGCGGCACCCGGCACGGTGCTCTCCCGCGACAAGCTCCTGGAGCGGGTCTGGGACTACGGATGGGGCGGTGACACCCGGGTCGTGGACGTCCATGTGCAGCGGCTGCGCACCAAGATCGGCCAGGACCGGATCGAGACGGTCCGCGGCTTCGGCTACAAGCTGAGGCCATGAAGCTACCGGCGCTGCGGACCGGAGTCCGCTGGAAGATCAGCATCGCGATCGCGGCGGTCGGCGCACTGACCGCGGTCGCCCTCAGCTTCGTCGTCCACAACGCCGCCCGGGTCTCGATGCTGGAGAACGCCCGCGAGGTGCAGCTGGAGCGGCTGACGTACGCGCAGCTGCTGTACGAGGCGACGAAGCCCCGCAAGGCCGACCCCCGGTTCGGGGCCAAGCTCAACGACCCGACGATGCCGCGCAGCCTGCGCGCGGAGACCAGCAGGAACCGGCGCGCCACCCACGTCGAGGAGTACGGGAACGGCACCCCCGACGTGTGGGCGGCCGTGCCGGTGGGCAACGGCGACGTGCTCTCGCTGCACACCCCGTTCGCGGACCGCAGCGCCACGATCATGGGCGACCTCGACCGGGCGCTGATCATCGGCTCGGTCTCGGTGGTGTTCGGCGGCTGCGCGTTGGGCGTGCTGATCGGCGGGCAGCTGTCGCGCCGGCTGCGCAAGGCGGCGGCCGCGGCGGGCCGGGTCGCGCAGGGCAACACGGACGTACGGGTCAGGGAGGCCGTCGGCGGGGTCGTCCAGGACGAGACCGACGAGCTGGCCGGCGCCGTGGACGCACTGACCGACGCGCTGAACGAACGGATCGAGGCGGAGCGCCGGGTCACCGCGGACATCGCGCACGAGCTGCGCACCCCGGTGACGGGCCTGCTGACGGCGGCCGAGCTGCTGCCGCCCGGCCGCCCCACGGAGCTGGTGCGGGACCGGGCACAGGCGATGCGGACGCTCGTCGAGGACGTGCTGGAGGTGGCCCGGCTGGACAGCGCGTCGGAGCGGGCCGAGCTCCAGGAGATCGCGCTGGGCGAGTTCGTCAGCCGGCGGATCGCGCTGCTGGACCCGGACGTGCGGGTGCGGGTCGTCCACGAGTCCTGGGTCGCCACCGATCCGCGTCGGCTGGAACGCATCCTCGGCAATCTGCTGGGCAACGCCGCGAAGCACGGCGCCACCCCGGTGGAGGTCACGGTCGAGGGCCGGGTGGTACGCATCCGCGACCACGGTGCCGGGTTCCCGGCGGCGCTGCTGCGCGAGGGGCCGAGCCGGTTCCGTACCGGGAGCAGCGACCGGGCCGGGCGCGGACACGGCCTCGGGCTGACGATCGCCGCCGGTCAGGCGCGGGTCCTCGGGGCCCGGCTGACCTTCCGCAACGCGGCGCCGGAAGGGGCGGCGCAGGGCACGGGCGGGGCGATCGCCGTGCTGTGGCTGCCCGAGCACGCGCCGACGAACACCGGCAGCTTCCCGATGCTCCCGCTGGCCGAGCAGCGGAGACCGGACGAGGACGACACGGCCGACGGGACCGGCCGGACGGGCAGGGCGAGCAAGGCAGGCAAGGCAGGCAAGGCAGGCAGGCCGGGCAGGCCGGGCAAGGACGGCAAGAGCAGCAAGGGCGGCAAGGAGTCGACCGGCCCGAAGCCGCTGCCCGGGGGCTGACCCGGAACCGGAAGCCACGGCCCGGGGGGCTGAACGGTGGTCGGCAGGAGGCCCGCGAGAGCACGAACGGCCGGGGCCGGGCCGGTGCTTGCCTGGCCCGGTACGACGGGAGGCTCCCGGGGCGTGCCCCGGGAGCCTCCTCTTACACGTACGCCGTTGGCGTCCTCCGTATCCGCGCGGCAGCGGGGTCAGACGGACTCGGCCTGCCTGGCGTCGGCGGGCGGGGCGTCCGTGACCGGCTTGGCCTCCGGGCCCGCCCCGCGCAGCGGCACCTCCTTGACGAAGACCGAGGCGACCAGGGCGACCACGCCGACCGAGGCGCCCACGAGGAACGCGATGTGCGTGCCGGACGACACCGCGAACTGGTAGGCCTCGCGGGCCGCCTCCGGCAGTTTCGCCAGGCTCGCCGCGTCCAGCTGGGCCGACTTCGCGGTGGCCGCCCCGCCGCCGCGGGCGACCATCTCGTCCTGCACCCGGCCGGTGAACAGCGCGCCCATGATCGCGACGCCGAAGGAGCTGCCGAGCGTACGGAAGAGGGTGGTCGCGGAGGAGGCGACACCCATGTCCCGCATCTCCACGCTGTTCTGCGCGACGAGCATCGTGATCTGCATCAGGAAGCCCATGCCGGCGCCGAGCACCGCCATGTAGACGCCGGAGGTGAGCCGTGAGGTGTCGACGTCCATCTGCGAGAGCAGGAACAGGCCGACCACCATCAGGGCGGAGCCCGCGATGGGGAAGACCTTGTACTTGCCGGTGTTGGTGGTGACCCGCCCCGCGACCAGCGAGACGACCATCATCGCCAGCAGCATCGGCAGGAGCAGCAGACCCGAGTTGGTCGCCGAGGCGCCCTGGACGGACTGCTGGTACAGGGGCAGGAAGAGCACCGCGCCGAACATCACGAACCCCGATATGAAGCCGAGGACGGACATCAGGGTGAAGTTGCGGTTGTGGAAGATGTGCAGCGGCATGATCGGTTCTGCCGCCTTCGTCTCGACGAAGAGGAAGCCGACGAGCGAGGCGACGCCGATCGCGACGAGCTCCATGATCACGGCGGAGTTCCAGTCGTACTCCGAACCGCCCCAGGTGGTGACCAGCACGATCGCGGTGATGCCGAGGGTCAGCAGTGCCGCGCCGAGGTAGTCGGCCTTCACCTCGGCGCGCTCCCGCTTCGGCAGGTGCAGCACGGCGGTGACCATGGCGAGGGCGACCGCGCCCAGCGGCAGGTTGATGTAGAAGCTCCAGCGCCAGCCGAGGTGGTCGGTGATGGTGCCGCCGACCAGCGGTCCGCCGATCATGGCGACGGCCATGACCCCGGCCATCATGCCCTGGTACTTGCCGCGCTCGCGGGGCGGTACGAGGTCGCCGATGATCGCCATGACGCCGACCATCAGGCCGCCCGCGCCGAGCCCCTGGACCGCCCGGAAGCCGATCAGCTGGCCCATGTCCTGGGCCATTCCGCTCAGTACCGAGCCGATCAGGAAGATCACGATGGACGTGAGGAAGATGCCCTTGCGCCCGTACAGGTCGCCGAGCTTGCCCCAGATCGGGGTGGAGGCGGCGGTGGCCAGGGTGTACGCGGTGACGACCCAGGACAGGTGCTCCAGGCCGCCGAGGTCGCCGACGATGGTCGGCATGGCCGTGCCGACGATCAGGTTGTCCAGCATGGCGAGCAGCATCGTGATCATCAGGGCGAGAATCACCACCCGCACGCTCCGCTGCGGTGCCCCGGATTTCCCGGCCGGACGGTCGGCGTCGGCCGCCTTCCCGTCGGCCGCCTTCTTCAGATCGGTCATTCGATCCCCCACTCCCCTGATCCCCTGCGCCGGCCCCGACACTTACTTGCCGCCCGGCTAGTTCACTACACTGGGGAAAGTAGACCCGTAACTTGCCGGGCGTCAAGTAAGTTTTTTGAGGGAGAGCTTCATGGGCAACACGTCGCAGCCGCGTCGCGGCAACACGCGTCAGCGCATTCAGGACGTTGCCCTGCAACTCTTCGCCGAGCAGGGCTACGAGAAGACCTCGCTCCGCGAGATCTCCGAGCGGCTGGATGTGACGAAGGCCGCACTGTATTACCACTTCAAGACCAAGGAAGACATCCTGATCAGCATCTTCGAGGACCTCAACCGGCCGCTCGGGGAGCTGATCGCCTGGGGCAGGGAGCAGCCCCGCACCCTGGAGACGAAGAAGGAGATCCTCCGGCGCTACAGCGCGGCGCTGACGGCCGCCTCCCCGCTCTTCCAGTTCGTGCAGGAGAACCAGGCGTCCGTACGGGAGCTCAGCATCGGCCGGACCGTCAAGAAACGCGTCATGGACCTGGTCGACCTGTTCATGGACCCCGGCGCGTCACTGGTCGACCAGATGCGCTGCTTCACCGCGCTCCTCGCGATGCACTCCGGCATGTTCGCCCTCAGGGACGCCGAAGGCGACCCGGAGGAGAAGCGCGCGGCCGTCCTCGAAGTCGCCTTCGAACTGATCACCCGGGCACACGCCCCGGAGTCCGGGGAGTAGGGCCCCTCGTCCGGGCCGTGCCGGGCGGGAGCGGGTCCGGGTCAGACGCGCACGCCCTTCTTGTGCAGGAAGCCGACCGGGTTGACCGCGGAGCCGTAGTCGGCGGTGTGCCGGATCTCGAAGTGCAGGTGCGGGCCGCTGGAGTTGCCGGTGTTGCCGGAGAGCGCGATCTTCTCGCCGGTCCTCACGGTCTCGCCGATGTGCACCTCGATCTTCGACAGGTGGGCGTACTGCGAGTACGTGCCGTTGGCGTGCTTGATCACGACGGCGTTGCCGTACGCGGGACCGTCGCCGCCACCATTGGGACCGGCCTTCACGACGGTGCCGCTGTGCGCGGCCTCGACCTTGGTGCCGACCGGCACGGCGAAGTCCTGGCCGGAGTGCTTGTGGGCCCAGCGGCTGCCGTCGTTGCCGAAGCTCGCGCTGAGCTCGTAGTGGTGCACCGGGGCCGACCAGCCGTGGGCCTTCTTCTGGGCGGCCTTCTCCGCCGCGGCCGCCTTCTTGACCGCCGCGGCCTTCTCGGCCGCCGCCTTGCCCTGCGCGGCAGCCTGCTCGGCGACCGACCGGGCCGCGGTGGTGCCGGTGAGGTCCGCGAGGTCCGGGGCACCCGTCGTGCCGCCTGCGAACGCAGCGCCCGCGCCGAGGACCATCGACGTACCCAGACCGGCCGCCACGACGGCACCACGGACACGGGACAGGGACGGACGGCGGGAGTGCTGGAACGAAACGCGCTTCGACATGGGCGGGAATCCTCCGGGAACGACTGGACCCGGCACTCGGCCGGGCTGGCCATCCCTTGGTAACCCCCACCCCCACTTCCACTCAAACACCCCATCTACGAATAAAAGCCGTATTCGAGACGTCGGGAATTCGCCAAGGCCCGTCGGGCGCGCACCCCGCTCACAGCTGTCGAAAGTCTTGCCGCGGACAGGTTTAGCCCCAGCTCCAAACCGTTCGAAACGGACAGATGGCAACGATCCGGCCCCCTGCCCCTCCGCTGCCGGAAACCCGCACCGCCACGGGCCGAAAGCCCCTGCGGCGACCACGACATCGCCTCCTACCGCCGCTAGTAGGCCCGAAACGGGCTGTGCGCCTTGTCACCGCCGGGGGCCGGAAGACCGCCGGTTCCGGGCCCTCCGACCCGCACGCTGGCTAGGGTGACGGGACCAGCTCGGCTCCAGGGGGGACAAGGCCATGGCCAGTGACGCCGCAGGCACCAGCGACATGAACGGGATCGAGCTCGCCGATGCCGTCGAGTCGATCCGCAACCAGCTCGTCGACGCCGCGGGCCGCGCCACCGGCCGCCCCCTGGCCTTCGAGGTCGGCGACATCCAGATGGAGTTCACCCTCGAACTCCGCAAGGAGATCAAGGGCGGGAGCAAGGTCAAGGCGTGGGTGGTCGAGGCGGGCGCCGACGCCTCCCGCGCGACCGGCCGCACGCACAAGGTCGCGTTCACCCTGAAGCCGCGCGACGCCGCGACCGGCGGGGCCTGGCAGATCGGCAACGACGAGCAGGGCAGTACGGCGAACTTCGGCGGTGGGGCCGACCGGCCGTGAGCCCCGCCCCGCCCGCCGCACCCGTGATCCGCACGGTCGTCGTCCTCGGCGCCGGAACCACCCAGGGCAGCGGCGTCCTGCTCACCGACCGGCTCGTGCTGACCTGCGCCCATGTGGTCCGGGGCAGCGGCCGGGCCTCGGTCGCCCACCCCCGGCGGACCGCCGGCACGACGGCGACGGTCGCCTGGATCGACCACGACCTCGACGCCGCCCTGCTGCTGACCGCCGACCCGGTGCTGCCGGTCGCCCCGGTGCGGCTGGGCGTCCTCCACTCCGAGCACGCCGTCGCCGGATGCGAGATCACCGGCTTCCCCGACATACAGCGGTACGGCTCCGAGCGGCATCTGGAGGCCGACCAGTACACGGCCACCGCCCTGCCGATGGCCGGACTCCTGCGCGGACTGCTGGTCTGCGAGCTGGACGGCCCGCCCCCGGTGAACGACACGAGGGCCCCGTCGCTGCGCGGCGTGTCCGGCGGCCCGGTCTTCGCCGGCAACGTCCTCGTCGGCATCGCCCGGCAGATCCCCCGGCAGCGCGACGGCCGACGCGTGGAGTGCGTACCGCTCGCCCCGCTGCTCGCCTCGAAGCCGTTCGAGCTGGTCTACGGGCAGACCGGCACCCCCCTGCGCCACGAGCGGGTGCACGGCCGCTTCCCCCGGGACGCGCGGTACGAGGAGGAGTACGCGGCGGCGCTCGGGGCCGCGTACCGCCGCACGAAGATCTTCGGCCTCGACGAGCTGGGCCGACGCGACTCCGAGTGGGACCTGGACACCGCGTACCTGAGCCTGGAGGCCCAGGAGAACCCCACGGGCCCCGGCCCGGAGACCACCGTCGAGCCGCCCCGGCGGATCGACGCGCTGCTCCCCGACCGCCCGCGGGTCCTGCTGCGCGGCGACGCGGGCGCGGGCAAGACGACGCTGCTGTGGTGGCTGGCCGCGCACGCCTCGGCCGGCACACTGAGCCCGGAGCTGGCCCCGCTCAACGGCCTGGTCCCGTTCGTCGTACCGCTGCGCACCCTGCGCGCCGAGGGCGGCACCTTCCCCTCCCCCGCACAGCTGCCCGACGCCGCCCGGCTGGTGGTCGACCGGGCCCCCGAGGGCTGGGTCGGCCGGGTGCTGGAGTCCGGCCGGGCCCTGCTGCTGGTCGACGGCCTGGACGAGGTCCCGCTCGACGACCGCGAGCAGGCACACCAGTGGCTCTCCCGCCTCCTGGACCGCTACCCGGACATCCGCTGCGTGGCCACCGTGCGCCCACTGGCCGTCGAGCCGGGCTGGCTGGACTCCCAGGACTTCGAGGAACTTCGGCTGCTGCCGATGGGGGACGAGGACATCGAATCCTTCGTCGCCGCCTGGCACCGGGCCGCCCGGCTGGACGACGACGACCACGAGACGCTCGGCATGCTGGAGAGGGACCTGATCGAGCAGTTCACCCAGAACCGGGCGCTGCGCAATCTCGCCCGTACGCCGCTGCTCTGCGCGGTGATCTGCGCCCTGCACCGACGCCGCCAGGGCATTCTGCCGGAGACCCGCTGGAGCCTGTACAAATCGGCCCTCACCATGCTGCTCGGCGACCGCGACAACCAGCGCAGGATCGACGCCCCCGAGGGCATCACGATGAACGTGGAGGAACAGGCCCAGCTCCTCCAGCGCATCGCGGTCTGGCTGGTGCGGGGCGGCCAGTCGGAACTGCACCGCTCGGCGGCACTGCACCAACTGGAACGCGCCCTGCCGGGCATGGAACGGCTACGGGACAAGGGCTCGCCCGAGGCGATCCTGGCCCATCTGCTGAACCGCAGCGGAGTCCTCCAGGAGCGCGCCGACGACGTCTACCAGTTCGCCCACCGCACCTTCCAGGACTTCCTCGCCGCGAAGGAGTTCGTCGAGGGCGACCACCTGCACGAACTGCTCGGTCGGGCGGGCTCCCAGAACTGGTACGACGTCATCCTGCTCGCCGCCGGCCACTGCGACCGCCGGGACCACCCCGTACTGGTCAACGGGCTGCTGGACTTCACCCCCGGCCCGGCCGACACCGTCACCCGCGACGAGATCGTCGTCCTGGCCGCGCTCTGCGCGCAGCACGCGACCTGGCTGGACGAGCCGACCCGGGAGAAGGTCCACGCGGCCGTCGCGGCACTGTTCCCTCCGACGGGCTACGGGCGGGCGGGGCTGCTCGCCCGCCTCGGTCCGGCCGCCCTGGCCCACCTGCCGGACCCGGCGCACGTGGCCGAGAGGAAAGAGGTCATCCCGTTCATCGACCTGATCAACAAGATCGGCGGGGCGGAAGCCGTACCGCACGCCCGCCGCTGGGCACTCGCCCACCCGGACCACAGCCACTGGTTCGAGGAGGACTGGGACAGGTATCCGGTACGGGCATACGCCCGAGAGGTCCTCGCCACCTTCGACCTGGCATACAGCACCCTGCGCATCGACACCCCGGAGAAGCTGGCGGCCCTGTGCGACCTGCCGTCCGCCACGAGCCTGGAGCTCCTCGGGAGCCTCGGCACCGCCGACCTCCACGCCGCTCTGCGCGACCGCCCATGGACCGGACTGACCTTCTGGCGGAACCCCTGCCTGACCGACCTCTCGTTCCTGGCGGACTGCGCCGGACAGCTCCACTCGCTGACGCTGAGCCACTGTCCCGGCGTACAGGACCTCGGCCCGCTCGCCGAACTTCCCACGCTGCAGAGGGTCGGGCTGAACATGAACCGCCTCCCCGTCGCCGCACTCGCCGGCACGGCTTCGAGGAAACTGCGCTACCTGTGGCTCAGCGGCCTGGCGGCCGAACGGCTCTCCCAGCTGCCCGTCCACCCCGAGCTGGGCACGCTGGCCATCAGAGGGAGGGCCCCGCTGGAGATCGACTCGCTCGATGGCTGGACGAACCTGCACCGACTGGAACTGAGCACCCGCACCCCGGTCCGCTCGCTGCTCGGCGCGCTCCGGCATGCTCCGCAGCTGACCCACCTCAACCTGACCGTGTCGTCCGCGAGGGAGTTCGCCGACGAACAGCCCGTGCCTTCCCTCGGCGGTCTGAGTCTCCGCCTCGGAACCGATGTGCTCGGGCTGGAATGGATCCCCCGGGTCTTCCCCTCCCTGAGGTTGTTGACGCTCCTTCCGCCCGAACATGTCCGCCGCATCGACGTCTCCCCGATCCGGGCGCTCCCCGACTGCAGGGTGAGGGTGCCCGGCTCCACAACGGTCATCGGCAACACCCCACCCCCCTGACCCCGCTCACCCACCGAAAAAGGGGCTGCCCCGGACCGTTCGCACGGTCCGGGGCAGCCCCTTCAGTCACTCAGCTCGGCGGCGGTGTCCTCACACGTCCTTCGACATGTTCGGGCCCGCGCCACCGGCCGCCTGCTCGATCGGCGGGACGTCGGGGAGGGCCGACTTCTCCTCGCCGCGGAAGGTGAACTTCTTCTCCTCACCCTCGCCCTCGGTGCCGACGACCACGATGTGACCGGGGCGCAGCTCACCGAAGAGGATCTTCTCGGAGAGGACGTCCTCGATCTCGCGCTGGATCGTCCGGCGCAGCGGCCGGGCGCCCATCACGGGGTCGTAGCCCTTCTTGGCGAGGAGCGTCTTGGCGTCCGCGCTGAGCTCGATGCCCATGTCGCGGTCCTTCAGGCGCTCGTCCACCTTGGCGATCATCAGGTCGACGATCTGGATGATGTCTTCCTGGCTGAGCTGGTGGAAGACGACCGTGTCGTCGACACGGTTGAGGAACTCGGGGCGGAAGTGCTGCTTCAGCTCTTCGTTGACCTTGTTCTTCATCCGCTCGTAGCCGGTCTTGACGTCGCCCTGGGCGGCGAAGCCCAGGTTGAAGCCCTTCGAGATGTCCCGCGTCCCGAGGTTGGTCGTCATGATGATGACCGTGTTCTTGAAGTCCACGACCCGGCCCTGGGAGTCGGTCAGGCGACCGTCCTCCAGAATCTGGAGCAGGGAATTGAAGATATCGGGATGGGCCTTCTCGACCTCGTCGAAGAGGACGACGGAGAACGGCTTGCGGCGCACCTTCTCGGTGAGCTGCCCGCCCTCTTCGTAACCCACGTAACCGGGGGGAGAACCGAAGAGCCGGGAAACCGTGTGCTTCTCGCTGAATTCCGACATGTCGAGGGAGATCAGCGCGTCCTCGTCGCCGAAGAGGAATTCGGCGAGCGTCTTGGAGAGCTCCGTCTTACCGACACCGGACGGGCCGGCGAAGATGAACGAGCCACCGGGGCGCTTCGGGTCCTTCAGACCGGCTCGCGTACGGCGGATCGCCTGCGAGAGGGCCTTGATGGCGTCCTTCTGCCCGATGACGCGCTTGTGGAGCTCGTCCTCCATGCGCAGCAGACGGGAGGACTCCTCCTCCGTCAGCTTGAAGACCGGGATGCCGGTGGCGGTGGCCAGGACCTCGGCGATCAGCTCGCCGTCGACCTCGGCCACGACGTCCATGTCGCCGGCCTTCCACTCCTTCTCGCGCTTGGCCTTCGCGGCGAGCAGCTGCTTCTCCTTGTCGCGGAGGGAAGCCGCCTTCTCGAAGTCCTGGGAGTCGATGGCCGACTCCTTGTCGCGGCGGACGCCCGCGATCTTCTCGTCGAACTCGCGGAGGTCCGGCGGCGCGGTCATCCGGCGGATGCGCATCCGGGAACCGGCCTCGTCGATCAGGTCGATCGCCTTGTCCGGCAGGAAGCGGTCCGAGATGTACCGGTCGGCCAGCGTCGCGGCCTGGACCAGCGCCTCGTCCGTGATGGAGACACGGTGGTGGGCCTCGTAGCGGTCGCGCAGACCCTTGAGGATCTCGATGGTGTGCGGCAGCGAGGGCTCCGCGACCTGGATGGGCTGGAAGCGGCGCTCCAGCGCGGCGTCCTTCTCCAGGTGCTTGCGGTACTCGTCGAGCGTGGTGGCGCCGATGGTCTGCAGCTCACCGCGGGCCAGCATGGGCTTCAGGATCGAGGCCGCGTCGATGGCACCTTCCGCGGCACCCGCACCGACCAGGGTGTGCAGCTCGTCGATGAACAGGATGATGTCGCCGCGGGTGCGGATCTCCTTGAGGACCTTCTTCAGGCGCTCCTCGAAGTCACCGCGGTAGCGGGAGCCGGCGACCAGCGCGCCGAGGTCGAGGGTGTAGAGGTGCTTGTCCTTGAGGGTCTCGGGCACCTCGCCCTTGACGATGGCCTGCGCCAGTCCCTCGACGACCGCCGTCTTGCCGACTCCGGGCTCGCCGATGAGGACCGGGTTGTTCTTGGTACGGCGGGACAGCACCTGCATGACCCGCTCGATCTCCTTCTCGCGCCCGATGACCGGGTCGAGCTTGGATTCGCGGGCGGCCTGGGTGAGATTCCGGCCGAACTGGTCGAGCACCAGGGACGTGGAGGGCGTGCCTTCCGCGGGGCCGCCCGCGGTTGCCGCCTCCTTGCTGCCCGAGTACCCGGAGAGCAGCTGGATGACCTGCTGCCGCACCCGGTTCAGGTCGGCGCCCAGCTTCACGAGGACCTGGGCGGCGACGCCCTCGCCCTCGCGGATCAGGCCGAGCAGGATGTGCTCGGTGCCGATGTAGTTGTGGCCGAGCTGGAGGGCCTCACGGAGCGAGAGCTCCAGGACCTTCTTGGCCCGGGGCGTGAAGGGGATGTGCCCGGACGGGGCCTGCTGGCCCTGGCCGATGATCTCCTCAACCTGCTGGCGGACCGCCTCGAGCGAAATCCCGAGGCTCTCCAGGGCCTTAGCGGCGACACCCTCACCCTCGTGGATAAGGCCCAGGAGGATGTGCTCGGTGCCGATGTAGTTGTGGTTGAGCATCCGGGCTTCTTCCTGAGCCAGGACGACAACCCGCCGCGCGCGGTCGGTGAACCTCTCGAACATCGTTAATCGCTCCTCAGAGCGGTCAGGCAGTTAGGGGTCGGTCCCCTCCCTGTCCTTCCGCAGCTTAGTCCCGCAAGCGGGGACCGCTCATTCCAACTGCCGACACCGTCCTTGGCCTCCTGCCCCGAACGCCGACAACTTCTCCAACCCGATGGTGCGAGACGATGTTCCCGCAGGCCAGGCAGATACCCCTTTCGCCAGTACGCCGATGGCGAACGTGAGACGCCCGAACCTGCGTGTCGCCCCTCCCCACTAGGGATGTCTTACCCGCAATTACAGACAGTCCATGCGGCGCGCGCCGGTTCCCTCCGCTACGGGCGAACATTTTCGCGCTCCCGAACACGCCCCTACGCTCCCACCACGGACACATTGCGCACCCGTGTGCGGACCCTGCGTAACTCCCGGGGTGCCCGGACCGTTCTTCCGGCATGGTCATCACCGTCCCGTCTCCCCCGCCGTCGGTCAGCGGCGGGCGGGAGATCCATGGCGACCGCGCCCGGTGGGCGCATTGGTACGAACGAGAGCTCGGCTGGGCGACGGCGGGCACCGAGCCGGTGCGCCTGCTGACCGGGCTGCGGTTCGACGTGCTCCAGGTGCCCGCGGCCGTCGGCCACGCGGTGCTGCGGCGGGTGGACCGCACCGGGCCCGTGGCACTGTCGGGCGCACGGATGAACCTGCTGGTGGCGGCCGGGAGCGCCGAAGAGCTGCCCGGACTGCTCGACTGGCTGGAGTGGGGAGGCGTCACCCTCTCGCTGACCGCCTTCGGCGCGGGTGGCCGGATCACCGCCCCCGCGCCGCCCGGACGGGCGGTGGGCCGGCCGGGGGCCGCCGTGTGGCTGCGGCCCCCCGGGCTGCGGCACGAGGAAGGGTCGGGACTCCCGGCCCTCACCGGTCTCGGGAGCAGGGGCGGGAATGCTCCCGATCTCGTACGACTGGTGGACTCGGTGGCGACGGAATGCCACCGGGCCCGGTTGATGCGTGCCCGAACGGGGCGATCGACCGGTGGGTCGACCGCTCAGCCGTTGGCCTTCTCGTAAGCTTCGCGGATCTCCGCGGGAACACGGCCCCGGTCATTCACATTGTGGCCGTTCTCGCGGGCCCACTTACGGATCTCCGCGGTGTCCTTGTTGCCACCCGTGACGGCACGGCCCTTGCCGCGACCGGCCGCCGCACGGCCGCCCGTCCGCCGACCACCCTTGGTGTACGGCTCAAGAAGGCCACGAAGCTTGTCCGCGTTGCTGGTGGTGAGGTCAATCTCGTACGTCTTGCCGTCGAGCGCGAACGTGACCGTCTCGTCCGCCTCGCCGCCGTCGAGGTCATCGACAAGAAGGACCTGAACCTTCTGTGCCACTGGATTCCCTTTCATCGAAAATGCAGTACGCGGAAAGGAAACCGCTTTTCCCCGAAAAACACAAACCCCCGGGAGAGGTTCAGGATCGCGAGGACGCGGGAAACATGCGCGATTCGGACATAGGGTTCCGGCTTCTTGTGGCGGTCACAGATGCAGAAGCATCCGACTGTTGCCCAAGGTGTTCGGCTTCACTCGTTCGAGACCCAGGAACTCCGCTACACCCTCGTCATAGGAACGCAGCAGCTCACTGTAGACATCTCCGTCGACCGGTGTCTCTCCGATCTCCACGAAGCCGTGCTTCGCGAAGAAGTCGACTTCGAAGGTGAGACAGAAAACCCTGCGCACACCCAGCCAGCGGGCGGTCTGCAACAACTTGTCGAGCACTTGATGTCCGACTCCCGCACCCCTGATGCTGTGATCCACGGCGAGAGTACGCACTTCGGCGAGGTCTTCCCACATCACGTGCAGTGCGCCGCAACCGATGACGCGGGCGTCCTCGTCGCGTTCCGCGATCCAGAACTCCTGGATGTCCTCGTAAAGCGTCACCGTCGCTTTGTCGAGCAGGATGCCTTCACGTACGTAGCCGTCCAGGAGACGGCGGACCGATGCCACATCACTGGTCCTGGCACGGCGGACCGTGATGGCTACGTTTATGGCGGACGGGTCGGTACGGGAATCGGCGGAGGGAAGCTCTGGGGACATACCCCGACGCTATCGCCCGGCCTCCGGGCCCGCGCCATCGGCCGGTTCTCCGTCCACCGTCCCGGGCGCCTCTTCGGAAGCTTCTCCGGCCGCGTCCCCGTCCGCCCCGCCGGACGCTTCTCCGGTCGCCGCACCCTCGCGCTCCCCGGCCCGTTCGCCCCCGTCGGCCCGTTCGTCCGCGGATGCGCCGCCCGATTCGGCGGCCGGTGCGCCGGAGGGTCCGGCGAGATCGGGAAGAATGATCCGCATGGCGTCCTGGAGGGCCTCGCGCTGCTCGGGGGACATCATGCCGAAGAAGGCGACAAGAGCCGCTGCCGGGTTGTCGCTGTGCGACCATGCTTCGTTCATCAGTGCGGCCGAGTAGGCGGCCCGGGTGGAGACCGCCGTATATCTATATGCACGGCCGTCGACTTCCCTGCGCACCCAGCCCTTCTGATGGAGATTGTCCATTACCGTCATGACGGTGGTGTAGGCGATGGAGCGTTCCTGCTGAAGGTCCTCGAGGACTTCCCGCACGGTGACCGGACGGTTCCATTGCCAGACCCGTGTCATCACGGCGTCTTCCAGATCTCCCAATTGACGGGGCACAATGTCACTTTAGTGCCGCATGACCGGAATGACCGGTTATTCGTGCGACAAAAAGGCGCACGGCTCAAGACGAGCCGTGCGCCCTTCGTGTGCTGCGGGGTGCGGGGTCAGGCACCGCCGTCCGTCGAGGACTGCTGGGACGATCCGAAACGGCCCATCGCCATGTCCACGGCCTCGTCCTCCTTCGCCTTGTTGGGACCGCCCTGGCTCTTGACGATCGTCACGACGAGGCCGATGAAGAAGGCGGCCATCACCACGGGAGGCAGGAGCGCGGATACGTAGTCCATGCCGTCCAGAGTAGCGAGGCCGGTACGGACGTCCACGCGCCCCCTCCGCGTCGCGCCGCGGCCACCCCACGGCGTCGCGGTGCGACTACCCCACGGCGCGCTGCCGCGGCGGCGGGCCCGGACGGCGGCGGGGCGGGAAGACCTCCGAGGGCTTCGGTGCGGGACGCCCGGACGGCGCGGGACGCTCGGACGGCGCGGCGGGCCCGGACGGCGTCGCCGGGGTCTTCGGCCGTTCGGGTTCGTCACCGGCCACCCGGCCGCCCGGCAGGGCGAGCAGCCGACCGCGCGGCGCGGGGGCCGTCGCCGGGACGGCGCGTCCGGCCAGGCGGGCCCGTACCGACCGTTCCGCGAGCGTCCGGCAGCGTTCCAGGAGCACCGCGGCCGTCGGCCTGTGGCGCAGGGCGCGCAGTGCGGCGAGGTCGTCGGGAGAGGGGTCGTACCCGCCGGCCAGGGCACCCTGGAGCAGTTCCAGGTAGCCGGTGGCGGAGCCGGGGAGGGCATTGCGGTAGCGGGCGAGGTCGGCGAGGAGGAAGGCGCGCATCCGTCCCGCCTCGCCGACCGCCTCGTCCACGGCGCCGGCCAGGCGCAGGCACTCCTGGACGTCCTCGGCGGGCAGGGGCATGGGGTGGAGGACGGTGGCGAGGGCGCGTCGGAGCACACGCAGCTCGTCCGCGCCGAACGCCATGCCGCCCCGTGTTCCGTAAGGCGTGGGCATGAAGCGACAATACGTGCTAAATGGACAAAATCGGCTTAACGGGTCGTTGGCGGCGCGGCGGCGGCACTTCGCCACGCGCCGCGTTCCCGCAGGTACGACCCGTTTCCGCTACAGCCGCGAGGCGTTGCGCTCGTACACCAGGCGCAGGCCGATGAGGGTGAGCCAGGGCTCGTGCTCGTCGATCACGGAGGACTCGCCCAACACCATCGGAGCAAGGCCCCCCGTCGCGATGACGGTGACGTCGTCGGGGTCGGCCGCCAGCTCCTTCTTCATCCGGGTGACGACGCCGTCGACCTGGCCGGCGAAGCCGTGGATGATGCCCGACTGCATCGCCTCGACCGTGTTCTTGCCGATCACGCTGCGCGGCCGGGCCAGCTCGATCTTGCGGAGCTGGGCGCCCCTGACGCCGAGCGCCTCCACGGAGATCTCGATGCCGGGCGCGATGACGCCGCCGGTGTACTCGCCCCGGGCGGAGACCGCGTCGAAGGTGGTGGCCGTGCCGAAGTCGACGACGATCGCCGGACCGCCGTACAGGTCGACGGCGGCGACCGCGTTGACGATGCGGTCCGCGCCGACCTCCTTGGGGTTGTCCATCAGGATCGGCACCCCGGTCTTGACGCCCGGCTCGACGAGGACCGCGGGGACGTCGCCGTAGTAGCGGCGGGTCACCTCGCGCAGCTCGTGCAGGACGGTGGGGACCGTGGAGCAGATCGCGATGCCCTCGATGCCGTCGCCCAGTTCCATGCCCAGCAGCGGGTGCATGCCCATCAGGCCCTGGAGGAGCACGGCGAGTTCGTCGGCGGTGCGGCGGGCGTCGGTGGAGATCCGCCAGTGCTCGACGATCTCCTCGCCGTCGAACAGGCCGAGGACGGTGTGGGTGTTTCCGACGTCGATGGTGAGCAGCATCAGGCGTCGGCCCCGTCGGTGTCGGCCCCGTCGGTGTCGCGGAAGTCCAGGCCGATGTCGAGGATCGGCGAGGAGTGGGTGAGCGCGCCGACGGCCAGGTAGTCGACGCCCGCCTCGGCGTAGGCGCGGGCGTTGTCGAGGGAGAGCCGTCCGGAGGACTCCAGGACCGCGCGGCCGGCGACCAGGGCGACCGCCTCGGCCGTCTGCAGCGGGGTGAAGTTGTCCAGCAGGATCAGGTCGGCGCCCGCGTCGAGGACCTCGCGGACCTGCTGGAGCGTGTCGACCTCGACCTCGATCGGTACGTCGGGGAACTCGTCCCGCACCCGCTTGAACGCCTCGGCCACCCCGCCCGCGGCGATGACGTGGTTGTCCTTGACGAGCGCCGCGTCCGAGAGGGACATGCGGTGGTTGACGCCGCCGCCGCAGCGGACCGCGTACTTCTCCATGGCGCGCAGACCCGGGGTGGTCTTGCGGGTGTCGCGAACTGCTGCCTTGGTGCCTTCGAGCGCGTCGGCCCAGGCGCGGGTGGCGGTCGCGATGCCGGAGAGCCGGCAGAGCAGGTTGAGCGCGCTGCGCTCGCCGGTGAGCAGGTCGCGGGTGCGGGTGGTGACGGTCAGCAGCTTCTGGCCGGGGGCGACGCGGTCGCCGTCCTCGACGTGGCGCTCGACCTCGAACTCCTCGGTGCAGACGATGGACAGGACGGCCTCGGCGATGCGCAGCCCGGCCACGACGCCCGCCTCGCGGGCGGTGAAGTCACCGGTGGCCATGGCGTCCTCGGCGACCGTGGCGACGGTGGTGACGTCCACCCCGCCGTCGAGGTCCTCCTCGATGGCGACGTGCGCGACGTCCTCGACCTGCACCGGGTCCAGGCCCGCGTCGGCCAGCAGTCGCGCGAGGGCCGGGTCCAGGCCGCACTCCATGGCGCCGGGCCCGTAGGCCTCGTCCCCGCCGCAGCCGCAGCCGTCCCCGCAGCCGCCCTCGGACGCTGCGGACGCGCCGAGCTGGATCAGCGGTACGTCCACGGGGGTGGGGCGCGGATTCTCTTCGGGCGTGCTCACGGTTGCTGCTCCTCGGTGACGTCGGCGGGGTGGGTCTGGGGTGCGGCCGCGCGGTCCGGTTCCCGCGCGGGGTGTACGGGGCCGAATGCCTCGGTCTCCGTCGTGCGCAGGACCGGCCGGCGCTCCGGGGCGATCCGGACGACGATGTGGCGGCGCCAGTTCTCGTCGTCGCGCTCGGGCAGGTCCTCGCGCCAGTGGCAGCCGCGGGTCTCCGCGCGCTGCCGGGCTGCGGCGACCAGGACGCGCGAGACGAGCAGCAGGTTGGTGGCCTCCCACGCCTCGACGCCGGGCACCGCGACCTTGGGCTCGGCCGTCTCCACCGCCCGGACGGCGCCCTCGTGCAGGGCCTCCAGCTCGGCGGCGGCGGCGTCCAGGCTCCCGGCGGAGCGCAGGACCCCGGCGCCCCGGGTCATGATCCGCTGGATCGTGGTGCGGGACTCGGGGGCGATCAGCGGGGAGGGGGCACAGCTGGGCCCGGTGACCGGGGCGCCCGCGCGGGGCCGGTCCGCGACGATGTCCGCCGCGATGCGCTCGGCGAAGACGAGCCCCTCCAGGAGGGAGTTGGACGCCAGCCGGTTCGCGCCGTGCACGCCGGTGCAGGCGACCTCGCCGCAGGCGTACAGGCCGGGCACGGTCGTGCGGCCCCGCAGGTCGGTGCGGACGCCGCCGGAGGCGTAGTGCGCGGCGGGGGCGACCGGGATCGGTTCGGTGACCGGGTCGATGCCGTGGGCGCGGCAGGCGGCCAGGATCGTGGGGAAGCGCCGCTCCCACATCTCGGCGCCGAAGTGGCGGGCGTCGAGGTACATGTGCTCGGTGCCGTGCAGTGCCATCCGGCGGGTGATGGCCTTGGCGACGATGTCGCGCGGCGCCAGCTCCGCCAGTTCGTGCTGTCCGAGCATGAAGCGCGTGCCGGACGCGTCCACGAGGTGGGCGCCCTCGCCCCGTACCGCCTCCGACACCAGGGGCTGCTGGCCCTCGGAGTCGGCGCCGAGGTAGAGGACCGTGGGGTGGAACTGGACGAATTCGAGGTCGGAGACCTCCGCACCGGCCCGCAGCGCCAGGGCCACGCCGTCGCCGGTGGAGACCGCCGGGTTGGTCGTGGCGGAGAAGACCTGGCCCATGCCGCCGGTGGCGAGGACCACCGCGGGGGCGCGGACCGCGCCGACGCCGTCGTGCTGGCCCTCGCCCATGACGTGCAGGGTGACGCCCGCGGTGCGGCCCTCGGCGTCGGTGAGGAGGTCCAGGACGAGGGCGTTCTCGACGGTGTGCAGGGCGGCCTCGCGGACCGCCTCGACCAGGGCGCGGGAGATCTCGGCGCCCGTCGCGTCACCGCCGGCGTGGGCGATGCGGCGGCGGTGGTGGCCGCCCTCGCGGGTCAGCGCGATGTCGCCGTCGTCCGTGGTGTCGAAGCGGGCGCCCGTACCGATCAGCCGACGCACCGCGTCGGGGCCCTCGGTGACCAGGGTGCGCACCGCTTCCTCGTCACACAGTCCGGCGCCCGCGACCAGGGTGTCGTCCAGGTGCTGGCGGGGGGTGTCGCCCTCGCCGAGGGCCGCCGCGATGCCGCCCTGCGCCCAGCGGGTGGAGCCGTCGTCGAGACGGGCCTTGGTGACGACGACGGTGGCGAGGCCCGCGGCGGCGCAGCGCAGTGCTGCGGTGAGACCGGCCACGCCGGAGCCGACCACCACGACGTCGGCGTCGATGGACCAGCCGGGGGCGGGGGCGGTCAGCCGTATTCCGGTCACGGGATGGCTCCGAAGGTCAGCGGGATGTTGTCGATCAGTCGGGTGCGGCCCACCCGGGCGGCGACCGCGAGGATCGCGTCGCCGGTGGTGCGGTCGTCGGGGATCTCGGTGAAGTCGGCGGGGTCCACGAGCGCCAGGTAGTCCAGGGCGAGCGGCGGCTGCGCGGCCGCCGCGTCGTCGAGGACGAGGGACGCCGCGGCGCGCACCGCCGAGGGCCCGTCGACGGGGCGGGCCAGGGCCACCGCCTGGGTGTCGGCGGCGGCGCGGGTCTCGCCGAGCGCGGTGAGCGCGGCGGCCCTGCCGGTGGTGGCCGAGGTGGTCCGTGCGCGGGCGTGCAGCGCCTGCTGGGCGACGAGCCGGTCGCGGGCGGCGAACAGGGCCCGGGACAGGGCGAGGGCGGTGCGCCGCTCCTGGGCGTCCAGGAAGCGGTTGCGGCTGGAGAGCGCGAGGCCGTCCGGCTCGCGGACCGTCGCCACGCCGACGATCTCCACGGGGAAGTTCAGGTCGCGCACCATGCGGCGGATCAGCGCCAGCTGCTGGGCGTCCTTCTGCCCGTAGAACGCGAGGTCGGGGCGGGTCAGGTGGAGGAGCTTGGCGACGACGGTGAGCATTCCGTCGAAGTGTCCGGGGCGCGAGGCCCCTTCGAGCCGCTCGCCCATGGGGCCCGCAGAGATCCGGACCTGCGGTTCGCCGCCGGGGTAGACCTCGTCGACGGACGGCGCGAAGACCGCGTCGGCCCCGGCGGCGCCCGCCACGGCGAGGTCCGCGTCGAGGGTGCGGGGGTAGCGGTCCAGGTCGGCGGCCTCGCCGAACTGGAGCGGGTTGACGAAGACGGTGACGACGACCTGCCCGTCCGGGCCTGCGGCCTCCCGGGCGGCGCGGATCAGCGTGGCGTGGCCCTCGTGCAGGGCGCCCATGGTCATGACGACGGCCCGCGGCCCCTTCAGCGGGGCGAAGGCGCCGAGTTCGGCGGCGGTGCGGAGCAGGGCGGGCGCGGGGGCGTCGGGGGTGTTGGTCGGGTCGCTCATGTCGGGTGTGTTGGTGGTGCCTGGTGTGTTGGTCGTTCCGGGTGTGCCGGTTGTGTTGGTAGCGCCGGGCCTGCCGGTCGTTCCGGGTGTGCCAGTGGTATCGGTCGTGTCGGTCATCGGGACTCCTGTGGGCCGGTACCCGTGCCGTCCGCCAGTGCCCCGAGCAGGTCCTCGGCCAGCTCCGGCTTGAGCATGCCGTGGGCGAGCGCGCGGTCGGCGGTGGCACGGGCCATCGCGACGTATCCGGCCACGGTCTGCGGGGCGTGCCTGCGCAGCTCGCCGATGTGCGCGGCGACCGTACCGGCGTCGCCGCGGGCCACCGGGCCCGTCAGGGCGTCGTCGCCGGAACGCAGGGCGTTGTCGAGCGCGGCGCCCAGGAGCGGGCCGAGCATCCGGTCGGGGGCCGAGACGCCCGCCGTGCGCAGCAGCTCCATGGCCTGGGCAACCAGGGTGACCAGGTGGTTCGCGCCGAGGGCGAGCGCCGCGTGGTAGAGCGGACGGGACTCCTCCGCGATCCATTCGGGCTCGCCGCCCATCTCGATGACCAGCGCCTCGGCGGCGAGCCGCAGTTCCTCGGGGGCGGTCACGCCGAAGGAGCAGCCGGCCAGCCGCTGGACGTCGACGGGGCTGCCGGTGAACGTCATCGCCGGGTGCAGGGCCAGCGGCAGGGCACCGGCCCTCAGCGCCGGGTCCAGGACCCGGGTGCCGTACCGCCCCGAGGTGTGGACGATCAGCTGTCCCGGCCGTACCGCACCGGTCTCGGCGAGGCCCTCGACCAGGCCGGGCAGGGCGTCGTCGGGAACGGTCAGCAGGACCAGTTCGGCGCGCGCGAGGACCTCGGCGGGCGCCACCAGGGGGATGTCGGGGAGCAGGGCCGCGGCCCTGCGCCGGGAGGCGTCCGAGACGCCCGACACGGCGACCGGCCGGTGTCCGGCGAGCTGGAGGGACGCGGCGAGAGCAGGGCCCACCCGGCCCGCGCCCACGACACCGACGGTCAGACGGGCGGGGCGGTCCCTCGCGTCGAGGGGTTCCTTGGGAACTGTTGCATTCACGCGGCGATGGCCTTCCGTTCCAGTCCGCAGGGGGTACCGGACGATTTCTCTGCATGCTACGCCAGCGTTTCGCCGGGCTCCCGGCCGTCCACAGCCTGTGGGAAACTCCGGCCCCGCCCTCGCCCCGGGGGCCGGGACCTGGGGCCGGGAAAACGAGGTGGCCCCCGTCGGGTCCTGCGTGATGATCGTCCCATGACCGACACGGACGAGCAGGCACGGCAGCGGCGGGAACGGGAACAAGCGCAGGAGCAGGAGCAGGAGCAGGAACGGGATCAGGAGCCGGAGCAGAGCCAGGGACAGACGCAGGAGGACGCGCAGCGGCTGCGCAGGCTGAAGGCCTGGCGGACGGCCGAGCGGTCCCTGGCCCGGCTCTCCTCGGACTTTCCGCTCGGCGAACGGCTGGCCGAGCTGGCGGCGGAGGCCGGCACGGTCACCGCTCTCGACCGCCCCACGGACTTCTACGGCGACGGCATCGTCGCCGACCTGGAGGAACGGATCGCCGGCCTGCTGGGCACCGAGGCCGCCTCGTTCTTCCCGACCGGGACGATGGCGCAGCAGGTCGCACTGCGCTGCTGGGCGGGGCGGACCGGCAGTTCCACGGTGGCCCTGCACCCGCTCGCCCACCCCGAGGTGCACGAGCGCGGCGCGCTGGAGACGCTGAGCGGGCTGCGCACCGTCCACCCGACGACCGAGCCCCGGCTGCCCACGGCACAGGAGGTCCGCGACTGCGCCGAGCCGTTCGGCACCCTGATGCTGGAGCTGCCGTTGCGCGACGCCGGTTTCGTGCTGCCCACCTGGGACGAGCTGGAGGCCGTGGTGGCCGCCGCCCGGGAACGTGATGCGGTGGTGCACTTCGACGGCGCGCGGCTGTGGGAGTGCGCCCCGCACTTCGGGCGGGAGCTGTCGGAGATCGCGGCGCTCGCGGACAGCGTGTACGTGTCGTTCTACAAGACCCTCGGCGGGATCTCCGGGGCCGCGCTGGCCGGTCCCGCGTCCCTGGTCGAGGAGGCCCGCACCTGGCGCCACCGGTACGGCGGCCAGCTCTTCCAGCAGTTCCCGGCGGCGGTCGCCGCGCTGATCGGGCTGGACCGGGAGCTGCCGCATCTGGCGTCGTACGTGGCGCAGGCGCGGATGGTGGCCGGGGCGCTGGCCGAGGGCCTCGAAGCGGCCGACGTCGGATGGTTCCGGGTGCATCCGGAGCCGCCGCACACGCACCAGTTCCAGGTGTGGCTGCCGTACGGGGCGGACGCCCTGACGGAGGCGGCGGTGCGGCTGGCGGAGGAGACGGGCGTGGCGCTCTTCCGCTCGTGGCACCCCGCGCCCTCCGGCCCGCCCGGCCTGTCCTTCACCGAGATCACGGTGGGGCAGTCGGGGCTGGAGTGGACGGCGGAGGACGTGCGGGAGGCGGTGAAGGAGTTTGTGAAGCGGCTGGCGTAGCAGGGCCCCGGTACCGGGACCGTGCGCCGCCGGCGGACAGGGGCCACAGCGCCGCCCGCAGTGCCGTCCGCAGACGGCCGCGCGCCGGGCGGCCCGCGATCACCGCCTCGAAGCGGCGGCGGTCCCGCATCTCGCGCACCACCGCCCGGTCGTGCCGTCCCGGCTCCGGCGGCGGCCCTTCTCCCCGCTGGGCCGCGCGGTAGCTGTCGAACATGCGCTGCTGAATGGCGTCCATGGCCTCAGCGTGGTGCGGCCCCCGCCGGGACGGCCCGTCACTTGACGAGCACCGTCAAACGACCGGGACGCTTCCGTCCGCACCCCGCACCATGGAGGAGTGAGCGTGCACATCGACATCGCCGGGCTGGCTCCCGAGCACATCGTCTTCCAGACCTCTCCCCTCGCCGAACTGGGGCTGGCCCTGCATGCCCTCTCCGAACCCGGTCACCACCCGGGGCTGCACGGCTGGGCGACGGCCACCGCCAGTGCGCTGGAACCCGACCTCGCCGACCGGCTCCACGAGGCCGAGTTCCTGTGGCGCAACACGTTCTCGGACATCTTCATGGCCTTCGCCGGAGTCCCCGGCGGTGACGGCAGGACGGGCGCGACCCTCGCCGAGGACCTGGACGTCCTCGACCGGCTGGACGACGAGCGGTTCACCTCCGCCGCCCTGGAGTTCACCTGCTCCCGGCTGTACGGGGAGGGCGCGCCCTCCCCGCTCAGCGACGCGACGATGCGGGCCCGCGCCCTGGACATGGCGGCGGCGCGCGGCCCCCTGCAGGTGGAGTTCACCCAGCAGCTGCTGGCCGACCCCGCCCCCGTGCGCTGCTGGATCCGGCGCCTCTTCGAGGACTGCGACCAGGCATTCTTCGCCGACACCTGGCAGCGGGTGCGGGTCCAGCTGGTCGCCGACGCCCGGCACAAGACGGATCTGCTGCGGCGCAAGGGCATCGGCGAGGCGCTGGAGGCGGTGTCCCCGGCACTGTCGCTCGACGAGACCGGGACCCGGATCAACGCCGACAAGCTGGTCGAGGGCCGGACCAGCGCGGTCGACCCGGCCATCGGCCCCGGGCTCACCCTCGTCCCGTCCACCTTCGGCTGGCCCCACCTGAACCTGCTGCACGCGCCCGGCTGGCGCCCGGTGATCCACTACCCGGTGCACCGGCCCGAGCTGCCCTCCCCCGCCTCCGTGGAACTGCTCCAGCTGCGCATGGAGGCGCTGGCCCACCCGATGCGGATGCGCCTGTGCCGCCACCTCGCCCGTTCCCCGTACACGACCGGCGAACTCGCCGACACGCACGGCATCACGGCGCCCGAGGTCTCCCGGCACCTCGCGGTGCTGAAGAAGGCGGGCCTGGTCACCACCCGACGGCGCGGCCGGTACGTGCTGCACCAGCTGGACCTGACCTCGGTGGCGCGTCTCGGCAGCGACTTCCTGGAGGGCATCCTGCGCTGACGCCCGACGGGCCGGGCCGGCCTCGGCCGCGCCCCCGTGCAGCCGCCCGAGCCGTCCCGTCCCGCCGAACGGCTCAGCCGGCCCCGCCGCCGGCCCGGACCAGCCCCGTCTCGTACGCGAGGACCACGACCTGCACCCGGTCGCGCAGGCCCAGCTTGGTGAGGATGCGGCCGACGTGCGTCTTCACGGTCGCCTCGGAGAGCACCAGGCGCGCCGCGATCTCGCCGTTCGACAGGCCCTGGGCGACCAGCAGCATCACCTCGCGTTCGCGTTCGGTGAGGCGGGCGATGTCCTTGTGCTGCGGCTCGCTGTTGCCGGTCGGCAGCAGCGAGGAGAAACGATCGAGCAGTCGGCGGGTGGTGGACGGGGCGACGACCGCGTCGCCACTGTGCACGGAACGGATGGCGGCGAGCAGTTCGGCGGGCGGCACGTCCTTGAGCATGAAGCCGCTCGCCCCGGCCTTCAGCCCGGAGAACGCGTACTCGTCGAGGTCGAAGGTGGTCAGTATGAGCACCTTGGGAGCGTTGGGCTGCGCGCAGATGCGGCGGGTGGCCTCGACCCCGTCCAGCCTCGGCATCCGCACGTCCATCAGCACCACGTCGACGGCGGTGGCGCGAAGGATCTCGATCGCCTCCGCGCCGTCACCGGCCTCGGCCACGACCTCCATGTCCGGCTGGGCCGCGAGCACCATCCTGAAGCCGGTGCGCAGCAGCACCTGGTCGTCGACGAGCATCACGCGGATCGCCATGAGGGGTTCTGTCTCCTGTCTGTCCCGCAGCCTGCGGATAGGTCCCGGAAGCCTCCGGGACGAGAACGTCTAGTGGGCCGGTTTCAGCGGCAGCAGCGCACTGATCCGGAAGCCGCCGCCGGGGCGCGGCCCGGCGTCCAGTGTGCCGCCGACCATGCCGACCCGCTCCCGCATGCCGATCATGCCGTGGCCCGCGCCGTCGGCGCCGCCGTCCTCGTACAGCTCGTGCGCCGCGCCCCGCCCGTCGTCCTCGACGAGCAGCCCGAGCCCGTCGTCGAAGTAGACCAGCCGCACACTGGCCCCGGCGTCCGGGCCGCCGTGCTTGCGGGTGTTGGTCAGGGCCTCCTGCACGATGCGGTACGCGGTCAGTTCGACGCCGCTGGGCAGCGGGCGCGGGGTTCCCTCGACCTTGAAGTCGACGGGCAGACCGGTCTGCCGGACCTGTTCGATCAGCTCCTCGATCTGCTCCACGTCGGGTTGCGGGACGTACTCCCCGCTCTCCTTGGTGTCACCGGTCCGCAGCACCCCGAGCAGCCGCCGCATCTCGGCAAGGGCCTGCCGACCGGTGCTGGAGATGGTCTCCAGGGCCTGTTTGGCCTGGTCGGGGGCGGCTTCCATGACGTATGCCGCGCCGTCGGCCTGCACCACCATCACCGACACGTTGTGCGCCACGACGTCGTGGAGCTCGCGGGCGATCCGGGCCCGCTCGGCCGCCACCGCGACCTTCGACTGCGCCTCTCGCTCCCGCTCCAGCCGGGCGGCGCGCTCCTCCAGCTGGCTGAAGTAGGCGCGCCGGGTCCGCATCGAGTCGCCGAGCACCCAGGCGAGCACGAACGGCACGGTCAGCACGACGACGACGAAGACTTCCTCGACCCAGCTGCTCGGCCGGACCTGCCCGTGCCAGCGCAGCTGGGCCAGGCCCGCCGCGCCCAGGCTGCAGACCAGCGCGAGCCGGGACGCCCAGCGCTTCCCCACGGTGGCCACGGTGAAGACGATCACCAGCAGGGAGAAGTTCGCGGGGCCGGGCCCGAACCCGGTGACCAGTTGCGCCACACCCATCGCGATGGCGAGCAGCAGCATCTTCTCCGGCGCACGCCGGCGCAGCGCGACGACGACGCAGAGGCCGAGCACGATCGGGAGGGCAGCGACCCGCGCCACGCCGCTCTCCGGGGTGCCCACCAAGGACACGCCGGAGACCCCGAGGAGGACGACGGCCCAGAAGCAGTCGACGCCCAGCGGGTGTCTGCGGAGAAAATCGTAGAGACGCTGCACGTGACCCAGCGTAGGGAAAGGCGATGGGTGCAGGGGTCAGCCGAAGGGTCGATCCGGTTTCCGGGCCCGTACTCCCGAAGGTGGAGACTTGCCCCCGTGACGGATGAGTGGCGTGGGTGGCGTGCGGCGGCAGAGGCCGCGCTGTACGGGAACGGGGGGTTCTACCGGAGCCCCGAGGGGCCCGCGGGCCACTTCCGCACCTCCGTCCACACGGGCCCGCTCTTCGCCTCCGCCGTGGCCGGACTGCTGGTCCGGACGGCGCGGGAGCTGGGCACCGACGCGGTCGACCTGGTGGATCTGGGGGCCGGGCGGGGCGAGCTGCTGACCGGGGTGCTGGCCGCGCTGCCGGCCGCGGGCGCCGGGGACCTGGCCGTACGGATGTACGCCGTGGAGCTGGCCGACCGGCCGCCCGGCCTGGACCCCCGGATCGAGTGGTGTGCCGAGCCGCCGCCGGGGACGCGCGGCCTGCTGTTCGCCAACGAGTGGCTGGACAACGTCCCGACGGAGGTGGCCGAGACCGACGCGGACGGCGTCGAGCGGTACGTCCTCGTGCGGACGGCGGACGGCGCGGAACGGCTGGGCGAACCGGTGACCGGGGCGGACGCCGAGTGGCTGCGCCGCTGGTGGCCGTCGGCCGGGCCGGGCGGCCGGGCGGAGATCGGCCGCCCCCGCGACGAGGCGTGGGCGGCGGCGGTGGCCACGCTGGCCGAGGGGCTCGCGGTGGCGGTGGACTACGCGCACGGGCGGGAGGCGCGGCCCCCCTTCGGCACGCTCACCGGCTTCCGGGCCGGGCGCGAGGTCCGGCCCGTTCCGGACGGCCGCTGCGACCTCACCTCGCACGTGGCCCTGGACGCCTGCGCGGCGGCGGGCGAGGAGGTGGCCGGTGCGCCGCCCGAGCTCCTGACCCAGCGCGAGGCGCTGCGCGGGCTCGGCATCGACGGCGGGCGCCCGCCCCTGGCCCTGGCGTCGAGCGACCCGGCCGGTTACGTACGGGCCCTCGCCTCGGCGGGCGAGGCGGCGGAACTGACGGCCCGGGGCGGCCTGGGCGACTTCGGCTGGCTGATGCAGCGCAGGGGCCGGGACAGAGGCTGAGGCAGGGGCCGGGACAGAGGCTGAAGCAGGGGCCGGGACAGAAGCTGAAGCAGGGGCCGGGACAGAAGCTGAAGCAGGGGCCGGGACAGAAGCTGAAGCAGGGGCCGGGACAGAAGCTGAAGCAGGGACTGAAGCAGGGCCGGAGAACGGATGCCCTGAGCTCGGAGTCCCAGCGCGTTCACGCGATACTGGCCGCATGACGGAGACGACAGTCGGCATCGGCGGCGCGGCGGAGAGCACCGACATGGTGCTCAACATCGGTCCCCAGCACCCTTCCACCCACGGCGTGCTCCGTCTGCGCATCGTCCTCGACGGCGAGCGCATCCAGCACGCCGAACCGGTCGTCGGCTACATGCACCGGGGCGCGGAGAAGCTGTTCGAGGCGCGCGACTACCGGCAGATCGTGATGCTCGCCAACCGCCACGACTGGCTGTCGGCGTTCTCCAACGAGCTGGGCGTCGTGATGGCCGTGGAGCGGATGCTCGGCATGGAGGTCCCCGAGCGCGCCGTCTGGACCCGCACCCTGCTCGCCGAGCTGAACCGGGTCCTGAACCACCTGATGTTCCTCGGCTCGTACCCCCTCGAACTGGGCGGTATCACTCCGGTGTTCTACGCGTTCCGGGAGCGCGAGGACCTCCAGACCGTGATGGAGGAGATTTCCGGCGGCCGGATGCACTACATGTTCAACCGCGTCGGCGGCCTCAAGGAGGACCTCCCGGCGGGGTGGCTCGGCCGGGTCCGGGAGGCCGTCGCCGCGGTCCGGTCCCGGATGGACGTGTACGACGACCTGGTGCTCGGCAACGAGATCTTCCGGGGTCGCACCCGCGGCGTGGGCGTGCTGTCGGCCGGGGCGGTGCACGCGTACGGGGTGTCCGGTCCGATCGCCCGCGCCTCGGGCGTCGACTTCGACCTGCGGCGCGACGAGCCGTACCTCGCGTACGGGGAGCTGCGGGACACGCTGAAGGTGGTCACCCGTGACGCGGGCGACTGCCTGGCCCGCTTCGAGTGCCTGCTGGAGCAGACGCACAACTCCCTGGACCTGGCGGACGCCTGCCTGGACCGGATGGCGGACCTGGCGCCCGGCCCGATCAACCAGCGGCTGCCCAAGGTGCTGAAGGCCCCCGAGGGCCACACCTACGCCTGGACCGAGAACCCGCTCGGCATCAACGGCTACTACCTGGTGTCCAAGGGCGAGAAGACCCCGTACCGGCTGAAGCTCCGCTCCGCCTCGTACAACAACATCCAGGCGCTCACCGAACTGCTGCCGGGCACGCTGGTCGCCGACATGGTGGCGATCCTGGGCTCGCTCTTCTTCGTCGTCGGCGACATCGACAAGTAGCCGGGGTGTCGGGGTGTCGGTCCCGGGACCGACACCCCGGGACCCGATGGCCGGCGGCCGTTACGAGATCGCGCTGCGCAGCTCCACCACGTCGAGCTGTTCGGTCTCGTCGTGCGCGGTGAGGTCGATGACCTTGCCGACGGGCCGGCTCCCGGCCGTGCCCGTGCGGTGCGCGGCCAGGGCCTCCTCGCCGACCACGTCCGCGAGGTCCTCGTCCTGCACGGACTCGATCGCGGCCTTCGCCGCCTTCGCCGCCTTCTGCGTGCCGAAGAAGTCGAAGCTGCCCTGCGGCACCGGAGCGCGGCGGGACGCCGTGTGCGGGGCCACGGCGCTCGCGGCCGGCACGGTGCGCGCCGCGGGGAGCGCGGCGGACAGCCGGGGGGCGGCCGGCAGCGGCGCCGACTGCCGGGCGGCGGGCAGCGCGGCCGTCGGACGGAGGTGCTGCGCACCCGTCGCGTCCCCAGTCGTCGCGTCCCCGGTCGCCGGGCCCGTGGCCGCCGTGTTCCCGGTCGCCGGGGCCTCGGTCGCCGCGTGCCTGCCCCGCTGCTCCTCCGGGTCCCGGGCCCGCTCCGCGAGGTCACGCTTCCTGGCCTGCTCGGCGGTGCGGCGCGCCTCCTGGAGCACCCCGTTGCGCGAGAGGTCCTCCAGTGCCTGGGCGGCACGCAGATAGGCGGCCGGTGTCGGAGTGCTGCGCGCGGCCGGGAGCTCCCGGGGCGCGGCGGCCTCGATGGCGAGCTGACGGCGGCCTTCGAGCGCGCTGGCCCGCTCGGTCTCGGCATTGGCGTACCGGCGCAGCAGCGCGGCGTGCTCCCCGCGCAGGTTCGCGAGCTCCACGCGCTTGCGGCGCAGCTTCGTCTCCAGCCGGACGCGCAGCTCCCGCGACTCCTCCAGGTCGGACTCCAGCTCCGCCAGCCGCTCCTCGGCCCGCCACTCGTCACCGGCACGGGCCCGGGTCAGCTCCGCGACCCGACGCCCCGCCTCCCGGTCCCAGCTGCGCATCAGATACGCGCCGGTCACGGCGGAGGCCGCCGTGACGGCCACCAGAGCGCGCAGGGCCAGGGGCTCGGCGAACAGCCAGGCGCCCCCGGCACTCAGGACCGAGACCCCGACGACCGCCGAAGGCGGAAGGATTCTGTGCAGAGGTGGCGAATGGCGATGACGTCCACGTGGCATGGCCTGAAATTTACCGTGTGTACGGGACACTTGGGGGGCCGCCCGGCAATCTGTTCCCGGCCGGTTACCTGACGGCCCCGTTGTTCTTGTCCGGCGGCCCCCGGTCTCCCCGATTCCTACTTCTTGACGAGGCCCTTCGACCGCAGATAGTCCCCGGCCACATCGGCGGGTTTTGCGCGCTCCGCGTCGACCTTGCGGTTCAGTTCCGCGAGATCCTCGGTGGTGAGTGCCTCGGTGAGCCTGCCGAGCGCATCGGCAATGTCCTGCGAACCCGCGTCCTTCGCATTGACCACCGGCAGTACGTTGTCCGCGTTCTGGAGCTTCTTGTCGTCCTCCAGGAACACCAGGCCGTAACTGTCCAGCACCGCGTCCGTGGTGGTGGTGAGGACCAACTGGTCCTTGCCGTCCTTGACGGCCTGCTTGGACTGCGGCGTACCGACTCCCTTGGGGTCGACACCGGTGACGTCGATGCCGTAGGTCTTCTTCAGACCCGGTGCGCAGAACGGCCGCACCTCGCACTCGTCGCCCGCCGCGATCTTCACCCCGAGCTTCGACCTGCCGAGGTCGGAAAGGGTCTTGAGCTTGTTCTTCGTGGCGAATTCCGCCGTCACCGCGAAGGCGTTCTGGTCGACGGCGCGGCCGGCCGGGAGCACCTTCAGTCCGCGCGGGGCGGCGAGCTTCTCCAGCGCCGCGACCGTGGCCGCCGCGTCACCGGAGGCGACCGGCTTCTTCGCCGCCTCCTTCGCGCCGTTCACCT
This sequence comes from Streptomyces sp. NPDC001732, assembly GCF_053596315.1. Lineage (NCBI taxonomy): Bacteria > Bacillati > Actinomycetota > Actinomycetes > Kitasatosporales > Streptomycetaceae > Streptomyces > Streptomyces sp. NPDC001732. Next base: position 187,323 of record NZ_JBSFFY010000007.1, on the reverse strand, counting down.
TGGCATTGAGGAATTCGGCGATCGTCGCGGCATATTCGGGGACGACGTCGATCTCGCCCTTCTCCAGGGACGGTTCGTACAGTTCCCGGTTGGCCACCGTGGTGACGGAGGTGCGGTATCCGGTGTCGCGCAGGATCTGCGCGTACAGCTCCGCGAGCACCTTGGACTCGGTGAAGGAGGCCGCGCCGACGACGAGCGGCCCCTTCGTGCCGGAGCCGCCGGAGGAGCCCTGGCCACCCTTCTCCTTCTCCAGGCTGTCGCCGCCGCAGGCCGCGAGCGACCCGGCCAGCGCGACCATGCCGATGACCGCGCCGACCATGCGCGAGGTCTTGCTCATCGTTGTTGTTCTCCGTCCACAGCCACAGGGCTGTATGGGGTGTGATGCGGGGCAGGAGCGATACGGGTGCACGAGGCGTACGAGATGTACGGGGCGCACGAGGTGCGGCGCGGGGCCGAGGTGTACGAGGTGGGACGCGGGGCCGCACCGGGGCCGTACGGGACGCGGGAACGGGGCAGGCGGGGGCGAGGGAAGCGGTGGGCTGCATGCGGCCCTCACGCCGTCCGGCGGCGGCGCAGCGGCGACAGCAGCCGGTCCAGGCCCATCAGCACCGCCTCCACCAGCAGCGCGAGCACGGCGACCAGTAGCGCCCCGGCGACCACCTGGGGCGTGTTGTACGTGTTGAACCCGGCGGTGATGATCCGGCCCAGGCCGCCCAGACCGGCCAGCGCGGCGATCGTCGCCGTGGCGACCACCTGGACCGCGGCGGAACGCAGTCCGGTCATGATCATCGGATGGGCCAGCGGGAGCTCGACCCGGGCGAAGAGCTGCCGGCCCGACATCCCCATGCCGCGCGCCGCCTCGACCACCGACCGGTCCACCTCCGTCATCCCGACGTAGGCGTTGGTCAGCAGGGGAGGCACGGCGAACAGCACCAGCGCGATGATCGTCGGCGCGTATCCGGCGTTGCGCAGCGGCGAGACCATGAAGAGGGACAGCACCGCGAAGACCGGGATCGCCCGCCCCACGTTGGAGATGTTGACGGCCAGTGCGCCGCCCTTCCCGATGTGTCCGAGGTACAGCCCCGTCGGCAGTGCGATCGCGCACGCCAGGACGAGCGCGACACCGCTGACGTACAGATGCTCACCGAGCCGGTGGGACACACCGCTCTCCCCCGACCAGTTGGCGCCGGTGGTGAGCCAGGCCCAGGCTTCGCCGAGAACTCCCATGGATTCAGACCGCTCCGACCACGGCGTCGGTGTCCGCCCGCGGGGTGCGTATTCGGGTCCAGGGGGTCAACAGCCGCTGCACACCGAGCAGCAGCAGATCCGCGACCACCGCGAGCAGCACGCACAGCACCGAGGCCGTGAGCACCTGGGCCTTGAAGAAACTGGGCAGCGCGTCGCCTATGAGATTGCCGAGGCCGCCCCTGCCGATGATCGAACCGACCGTCGTCAGCGCGATCGTCGAGACCGTGGCGATCCGCACCCCGGCCATCAACGCGGGCAGCGCCAGCGGGAGTTCGACCTCCCACAACAACCGCACCGGCCCGTAGCCCATGCCCTTCGCCGCCTCCTTCGCCTCCGGCGGAACGGCCTCCAGCCCCGCCAGGATGTTCCGCACGAGGACGGTCAGCGAATACAGCACCAGCCCGGTGACGACCAGCGCGGCGGAGAGCCCGAACAGCGGCAGCAGCAACGAGAACATGGCGAGCGAGGGCACCGTGTAGAGCACCGTCGTCAGTCCGAGCACGGGCCCGGCGAAACGACGGCCGCGGCGCGCGAGCAGCGCCAGCGGAAAGGCCACCACGAGTCCGATCAGCACCGACACCGCCGTGATCCAGATGTGCTGGACCGTCGCATCGGTCAACTCCTGGCTGCGGGAACGGAGATACTCCCCGCAGATCCAGTCGTTCGTCACCAGGCAGTTCTGTCCCGAGGCCATCCGTCCCCCCTCCCCATTACCCACGCGTACCGAACTCCGGCGAGCCTATCCTCGACCACTGACAATCGCCGAGGCCCGTTGTATTTCAGCAACACGTCCTTCACAGAACACGCGCCACAATGGGGAACCATGATCCGATTCGAGCACGTCACCAAGCGGTACGCGGACGGCACCACTGCCGTCGACGACCTTTCCTTCGAGGTCGCCGAGGGCGAACTGGTCACGCTCGTTGGACCGTCGGGATGCGGCAAGACGACCACCATGAAGATGGTGAACCGGCTGACCGAACCGACCGAGGGACGGATATTCCTCGACGGGGACGACATATCCGCCGTCGACCCCGTCCGGTTGCGTCGCCGTATCGGCTATGTGATCCAGCAGGTGGGGCTCTTCCCGCATCGCACGATCCTGGAGAACACCGCGACCGTCCCCCATCTCCTGGGCTGGAAAAGGGGAAAGGGACGGGAGCGCGCCGCGGAACTCCTCGACCTTGTCGGACTCGATCCTTCCGTTTATGGCGACCGCTATCCGGAACAGCTCTCCGGCGGTCAGCGTCAACGCGTCGGCGTGGCGAGGGCACTGGCCGCCGATCCGCCGGTGCTGCTGATGGACGAGCCTTTCGGCGCGGTCGACCCGGTCGTACGGGAACGCCTGCAGAACGAATTCCTGAAACTCCAGGAAAAGGTCCGCAAAACCGTGCTGTTCGTCACGCACGACATCGAGGAGGCGGTCCGGCTCGGGGACCGCATCGCCGTCTACGGGCAGGGCTCCATCGAGCAGTTCGACTCCCCGGCCACCGTGCTCGGCGCCCCGGCCACCCCGTACGTCGCGGACTTCGTCGGCGCCGACCGCGGCCTCAAGCGGCTGTCCGTGACGCCCGTCGAGGAGAGCGACCTCGACCACCCGCCGGTCGTCCGCCTCGACGACCCCCTGGCGAAGGCGGCCGAACGGCTGCGGGCCGAGGGGGCGCGCTGGGCCGTCGTCCTGGACGGCGGGGGCAGCCCGTACGGCTGGCTCCCGGCCGACGCCCCCGCCACCGGGGGAACGGTGCGCGCGCACGCCCGCGCGATGGAGGCGCGACTGCCCCTCGGCGCCCCGCTCAAGCAGGCGTTCGCCGCCATGCTCCAGCACGACGCCGGCTGGATCGCCGTCGTGGACGAGTACGGCGGCGGCCGTTTCCTCGGCGTGCTCACCCCGGCCAGGCTCCACGAGGCACTGCGCCGCTCGATCGACGCGGACGCCCGGGACGTCCCGCGCGCCGGGGTGGCGGTCGAGAGCGTGGCGAGCACCCGCTCCCCCGCCGCCACCGAGTCCTGAGCCCTGGGGCCCCGGAACCCGTTGGAATCCGGAACCCGGAACCCGTCGCTCCCCCGGGGCCGTTGCCCCCTGGCTCCCGGACCCCGAACCCGTTGCCCCCGGCCTCGCCGCCCCGCCCCCGGCCCCGTCAGCTCTCGCTGAGCCGGCCGCTCATCCACTCCAGCGCCGGCGGGATCTCCCGCCGCCAGGTGTTGAAGTTGTGCCCGCCGCTGTCCAGCACGATCGACGAGACCTGGGCGGGCGACTTCACCTTGGCGACGAACCGCTGCGTGGCGCGGTAGTTCCCCTCGCCGTGCCGGGACGTCGTGACCAGGAAGGACGAGGCGGGCTGCTTCGGCAGGTGGTCCAGGCTCCACATCAGGTCGGCCCGGTCGCGCGCCCGCTGGTCGCCGTGGAAGAGGTCGCCGGTCGTCGGGTCCTCGGCCGCCTTGTAGTACGCGGAGAGCCCGACGCTCGCGGCGAACCGGTCCGGGTGGTGGAGGCCGATCTTCAGCGCACAGTAACCGCCGGTCGAATTGCCCATGATGCCCCAGTTGCGGGGCAGCCTGCCGACCCGGTACACGTCCGAGACCACCTGCGGCAGGTCCTCGGCGAGGAACGTCTCGGTCTGCGGCCCGCCCTTGATGTCCACGCACTCGGTGTCCCGCGGCGGCGCCAGCGTCGGCCGCAGCATCACCAGGATCATCGGCTGCGCCCGGCCGGCCTTCACCCGTTCGTACGCCGTCTGCGGGTACCGGAGGCCCTTCAGGAGGTTCTCCGCGATGCCCGGATAGCCGGTGAGGACGACGACCGCGGGAAACTTCCGGCGGGCGAACGCGGGCTGGAAGTACTCGGGCGGGAGGTACACGTACGCCGAGCTCTCGATCCCCGACCGCCGGCCCGAGATCACGACCTTGTCGATCCGCCCCTTCCTCTCCGGCCGCGAGGCGCCCGGCACGTCCGGCAGCTGCGCGCCCACCCGGACGATGTTCTTGGCGGCCAGCGTCCCTGCCGCGTGGTCCGTGACCACCCCCAGGTCCTGCTTCCGGCCGAGCAGGTCGTCCCACGAGCCGTAGAAGAGGAAGGAGTTGTTGGCCACCAGACCGACCGAGGCGAAGAGCGTCACCTGGGTCACCAGCAACAGGCCGACCCTGCCGAGCACCGGGCGCACGCCGCGGCGGGCCAGCCGGGGCCAGAGCCAGACCGTGGCGGCGAAGAACGCCACCGCCAGCGCGACGACCAGGCCCAGGAACACATTGCTGGTGAGACCCATGGTGGGGTGAGCTTTCTTGTCTGGAAATTTCCGGCCGACGGGTGAACCACCGTTCCGGAAGCCTCGTCCTACAAGTCGCACATCGTCCGAAGGGCTACGGCCGAAGGACTCAAGAATCTCTCGCGGAACCACGGGAAGCGATGTCTGTCACGCTAGATGGGGATAAATCAGGATCGGTTCCGAGCCCTGTACGCAGGTTCGTCCACGGCCCGCGCCCCGAGTCCGTACCGGCCCTGGTCGGCACCGCCTGCACCGCCGTCGGCCTGATCGATGTCGCGGCGGGCGTCTTCCCGCGCTTCCGGCACAGCCGGATGCACACCCTCGCCGAGGTGCTGCCCGGCGCCCTCGGACCGTTCGCCGCCGCCCTCTCCCTGAGCGCGGGCGTCCTCCTGCTGCTGCTCGCCCACGGCCTCAAGCGGCGCAAGCGGCGGGCCTGGCGGGCCGCCGTCGTCCTGCTGCCGGCCGGGGCGCTGGCGCAGTTCGCCTACCGGCACTCGGTCATCGGCACCCTCGTCTCGCTGGCCCTCTGCCTGCTGCTGGTCCGGCACCGCGGCGAGTTCGCCGCCCTGCCCGACCCCCGGAGCCGCTGGCGGGCCCTGGCCAACTTCGTACTCCTCGGCGCCGGCTCGATCGCCCTCGGGCTCGTCGTCGTCAGCGCCCACCCCGGCCGGGTCGTGGGCAACCCCAGCATCGCCGACCGCCTCCAGCACGTGCTGTACGGGATGTTCGGCATCGAGGGCCCCGTCGGCTACTCCGGGGACACCTCCTGGACCGTGGGGTACTCGCTCGGCGCCCTCGGCCTGCTCACCGCCGTCACCACCATCTACCTCGCCTTCCGCCCCGAACACCCGGCGGCCCGCCTCACCGAGGACGACGAGGCCCGGCTGCGCGCCCTGCTGGAGAAGCACGGCGGCCGCGACTCGCTCGGCCACTTCGCGCTCCGCCGCGACAAGGGCGTCGTCTTCTCCCCCAGCGGCAAGGCCGCCGTCTGCTACCGCGTCGTGTCCGGGGTGATGCTGGCCAGCGGCGACCCGATCGGCGACGTGGAGGCGTGGCCGGGCGCCATCGAACGCTTCATGGACGAGGCCAAGGCCCACTCCTGGACCCCGGCCGTGATGGGCTGCAGCGAGACCGGCGGCGAGGTCTGGACCCGCGAGACCGGCCTCGACGCACTGGAACTCGGCGACGAGGCGGTGGTGGACGTCGCGGATTTCTCGCTCGCCGGGCGGGCGATGCGCAACGTACGCCAGATGGTGAAGCGCATCGAACGTCTCGGCTACGAGACCCGGGTCCGCCGCGTCCGTGACATCGACGAGGCCGAGCTGGCCCGCATCCGCCGCGCCGCCGCCGACTGGCGCGGCACCGACAACGAACGCGGCTTCTCCATGGCGCTCGGCCGGATCGGCGACCCCGCCGACGGGGACTGCATCGTCGCAACCGCCCACAGGACCGACGAGCACACCGCCGACTCCCCGTACGGCGACCTGAAGGCCGTGCTCCACTTCGTCCCGTGGGGCGACGACGGCATGTCCCTCGACCTCATGCGCCGCGACCGCTCCGCCGACCCCGGCATGAACGAACTGCTGATCGTCGCCGCCCTCCAGGCGGCCCCCCGGCTCTCCGTCGAACGCGTCTCGCTGAACTTCGCGATGTTCCGCTCGGCGCTCGCCCGGGGCGAGAAGCTGGGCGCGGGGCCGGTGCTGCGCGTCTGGCGCGGACTGCTGATCTTCCTGTCGCGCTGGTTCCAGATCGAGTCGCTGTACAAGTTCAACGCCAAGTTCCGGCCCCGCTGGGAACCCCGCTTCGTGGTCTACCGCGCCGCCCGCGACCTGCCCCGCATCTCGCTCGCCGCCATGCGGGCGGAGGGCTTCGTGAACGTCTCGCTGCCCCGCCCCCTCGCCCGCCGTTTCCCGGCCCCGGCCCCCCGCCCCTGCGCCCACACCCCGGCCCCCGAGCAGGAGCAGCACGTACGCGCGGCATAGCACCGCACCGTACGGGGCCTACGCTGGTCGCATGAGTACGTTGCGTGGACGAGGCACGGTCCAGGGCCTGCCGGAGTGGGACCGCTGCGCGGTCATGGGTGTCGTGAACGTGACGCCGGACTCCTTCTCCGACGGGGGCCGCTGGTTCGACACCACGGCCGCGATCAAGCACGGCCTGGACCTGGTGGCCGAGGGCGCCGACCTGATCGACGTCGGCGGCGAGTCCACCCGCCCCGGAGCCAGCCGGGTGGACGCGTCGGAGGAGCTGCGGCGTGTCGTCCCCGTGGTCCGGGGCCTGGCCGCCGAAGGGGTCACGGTCTCCGTGGACACCATGCGGGCCCGGGTCGCCGAGGAGGCCGTCGCGGCCGGAGCCGCCCTGGTCAACGACGTGAGCGGCGGCCTCGCCGACCCGGACATGGTCCCGGTCGTCGCCGCGGCCGGAGCCCCGTTCGTAGTGATGCACTGGCGCGGCTTCAGCGAGTCCATGAACAGCCGGGCGGTGTACGGGGACGTCGTCGCCGAGGTCGTCTCGGAGCTGCGGGAACGGATGGACGCCGTGGTCGCGGGCGGCGTCGCGCCGGAACGGATCGTGATCGACCCCGGTCTCGGCTTCGCCAAGGAGGCCGCCCACGACCTCGCCCTGGTGGCCCGCCTCGACGCGTTGCGCGTCCTGGGCCGCCCGCTGCTGGTCGCCGCCTCCCGCAAGCGGTTCCTCGGCCACGTACTGGCCGGCGAGGGCGCCGCACCGCCGCCCGCCCGCGAACGCGACGCCGCCACCGCGGCGGTCTCCGCGCTCTCCGCCCACGCGGGCGCCTGGGCCGTCCGGGTCCACGAGGTGCGGGCCACCGCCGACGCCGTACGGGTCGCCCGTGCCGTCGAGGGAGCCGCGTGAGCGGGGGCCGCGACGAGCACGCGGAGGCAGCCGCCGACATCGCGGCCGTCGAACGGGCCAACACCGCCTTCTACGAGGCGATGGAGCGCGGCGACTTCGACGAGCTCTCCGGGCTCTGGCTGCCGGGCGAGGACCTCACCGTCTCCTGCGTCCACCCGGGCTGGCCGGTGCTGACCGGGCGCGGCGAAGTGCTGCGCAGTTACGCCCTGATCATGGCGAACACCGAGTACATCCAGTTCTTCCTGACCGACGTCGGCATCTCCATGACCGGTGACACCGCCCTGGTGACCTGCACGGAGAACATCCTCAGCGGCGGCCCCGCGGAGGACGGCAGCGCGCTCGGCCCGCTGGTCGGCCAACTCGTCGTGGCGACCAATGTGTTCCGTCGCACACCCGACGGCTGGAAGCTCTGGTCCCACCACGGCTCGCCCGTGCTGGCCGAGAGCGGGGAGGAGGAGGGCGAGGAGCCCTCCTCCTGACCCCCTCCCGCCACCGGAGAACCCCGCTTTTCCGGCAGGAGAACGCCCCTCCCGGCGGGGAGCGGGCGCGCGGGCGCACCCCGGAAAAGGGGTTGGAACCCCGCGAGGCGGGTATACGCGGCTACCAGCCCCGTGAGGTCCTGCCCACGGCCCCCACGGGCGGGCACTGTCGGTGCCCGAAGGTAGATTCGAAAGAGGGCACCTCGCCGTCCGCACGCGGCCCCGTGTCTCTACGCCCAACGACAGCAGGAGTGATTCGCGTGGATCGTGTCGCGCTGCGCGGCCTCAAGGCCCGTGGACACCATGGTGTTTTTCCCCGGGAGCGGGAAGAGGGCCAGACGTTCATCGTGGACCTGGTGCTCGGCCTCGACACCCGCCCCGCGGCGGCCGCCGACGACCTGACGAAGACGGTGCACTACGGCATCGTCGCGGAGGAAGTGGTCGACGTGGTGCGGGGCGAGCCCGTCGACCTGATCGAGACCCTCGCGGAACGCATCGCCCAGACATGCCTCAAGCACGCAGGGGTCGAGGAGGTGGAGGTCGTGGTGCACAAGCCGGACGCGCCGATCACCGTCCCCTTCGACGACGTCACCATCACCATCACCCGGAGCCGAGCATGACTGCGTTTTCCACCGAGGGGCAGAGCGACCCGACCGTCCAGCCGGTGCCCGCCTCCGTGGTCGAGCAGGTGGACGCGGCGGACACCACCCTGTCCAACCCCAAGCTCGCCGTGATCTCCCTGGGGTCCAACCTCGGCAACCGCCTGGAGACCCTCCAGGGGGCCGTCGACGCCCTGGAGGACACCCCCGGCCTGCGGGTCAAGGCGGTCTCCCCGGTGTACGAGACGGAGCCCTGGGGCGTCGCCCCCGGCTCCCAGCCCTCGTACTTCAACGCGGTGATCGTCGTGAAGACGACCCTCCCCCCGTCGTCCCTCCTGGAGCGCGGCCAGGCCGTCGAGGAGGCCTTCGACCGGGTCCGCGAGGAGCGCTGGGGCCCGCGCACCATCGACGTCGACATCGTGACGTACGCGGATGTCGTCTCCGACGACCCGGTGCTGACCCTCCCCCACCCCAGGGCCCACGAGCGGGCCTTCGTCCTCGCCCCGTGGCACGACATCGACCCCGGGGCCCAGCTGCCCGGCGTCGGGCCCGTGGCCGAGCTGCTGGCCCGGATCGGCCGGGAGGGCGTGCTGCCCCGACCCGATCTGGAACTCCGTCTGCCCGAGTAGTCGTTAGGCTCGACGGACACGGAAAAGGTCCGCCGCCGAGCGGGCCCGGCCCCCGACGGCACGGACGCCGTCCACGGCCGGACCCTCGGCACACGGACCACTGCAGCGAAGGGCGGACCACTCGGTGAAGCAACTACGGCTCGGGGTACTGGCCGGCCTCTTCGCCGCGGCCGGAGTGCTCTCCTGGGGCGGGGCCCGCCTCTGGGACTCCCTGGGCAGTCTGCCGAGCGTGCCCCTCGCCGCACCGATCGTGCTCGCGGTGATCGCCGTCATCCTGCTGGCCACGGCGCTCTCGATCCGTTCCCGGCTGCGCGCCCAGCGCGAGCGCCGGCCGGGGGCCAAGGGCGTCGAACCGCTGATGGCCGCCCGAGCGGTCGTCTTCGGCCAGGCCAGCGCCCTGGTCGTCGCCCTGGTCTCCGGGATGTACGGCGGCATCGGCGTCTTCCTGCTCGGCTCCCTCGACATCCCGGCCCGCCGCGACCAGGCGATCTACGCGGGCTTCGCGGTCCTGGCCGGCATCGCGGTCGTCGCCGCGGCCCTCTGGCTGGAACGCATCTGCAAGCTCCCCGACGACGAGAACGACGACAAGGGCTCGGCGGCCGCATAGCGGTCACCGGGCCCTCGGCCCCTCACCGGTACCGGACCGGAAACACCGGGCCGACGCACGTCGTCGGCTCCCCGCTCCCGTCCCGGCTGCTCGGATCCCCCCGGGTCAGCTCGCCATGATCAGGCTCATGGCCTCGGCGCGCGTCGCGGGGTCGCGCAGCTGCCCGCGCACCGCCGAAGTCAGCGTCTTCGCCCCCGGCTTGCGGATGCCGCGCATCGACATGCACATGTGCTCGCACTCGATGACCACGATGACCCCGCGCGGCTCCAGAATCTCCATCAGGGACTCGGCGATCTGCGTGGTCAGCCGCTCCTGCACCTGCGGGCGGCGGGCATAGACGTCGACGAGCCGGGCCAGCTTCGACAGACCGGTGATCTTCCCGGTGGTCGCCGGGATGTACCCGACGTGCGCGACGCCCCGGAACGGCACCAGGTGGTGTTCACAGGTGCTGAAGACTTCGATGTCCTTGACCAGGACCATCTCGTCGTGGCCCAGGTCGAACGTGGTCGTGAGGACGTCCTCGGGCTCCTGGTACAGGCCCGCGAATATCTCCTTGTACGCCCGCGCCACCCGCCCCGGCGTCTCGCGCAGTCCCTCGCGGTCCGGGTCCTCGCCCACCGCGATGAGCAGTTCGCGTACCGCGGCCTCGGCCCGCTTCTCGTCGAACTCGCCGATCGAGCCCTGGCCGTCCAGCGTCACCGGGTCGGTCATCTGTGCCTCGTTCCTCTGAGCTGTCACTCGCGCACGTCTCCGCACGGATGTACGGAAAAGCCGCGCCCCCACAGGCTAGAACCTGTGGGGGCGCGGCTTCCATTCCGGGCCCGGAGCGCCCCCGTGAGAGGGGCCACACGCGGGTGGGACTCAGCTCTCGGGGCGTTCCTCCGGGACCGCCTCGGTGGCCGGGACGGCGTCCGTGGGGACGACCGAGCCGTTCGCCGTGGTGGCTCCGTTGGTGAGGGCGAGCTCCTTCGGCGAGAGCACCGGCGGACGCGTCGACGGGGTACGCCGGGCGGAGCCGGTCCACGCCGGACGGGCCGGGCGCTTCACGATCGGGGCGAAGATCTCGGCGATCTCCTCCTTGCCGAGCGTCTCCTTCTCCAGGAGCTGGAGGACCAGGTTGTCCAGCACGTCGCGGTTCTCGACGAGGATCTCCCACGCGTCGTTGTGGGCGGTCTCGATGAGCTTCTTGACCTCTTCGTCGACGAGCGCCGCGACCTCTTCCGAGTAGTCGCGCTGGTGGCCCATCTCCCGGCCCACGAAGGGCTCGGTGTTGTCGCCGCCGAACTTGATCGCGCCGAGCCGCTCCGTCATGCCGTACTGCGTGACCATCGCGCGGGCCGTCGCCGTGGCCTTCTCGATGTCGTTGGCCGCGCCGGTGGTCGGGTCGTGGAAGACCAGCTCCTCGGCCGCGCGCCCGCCCAGCATGTAGGCCAGCTGGTCGAGCATCTCGTTGCGCGTCGTGGAGTACTTGTCCTCCTCCGGGAGCACCATCGTGTAACCGAGGGCGCGACCGCGGGAGAGGATCGTGATCTTGTGGACCGGGTCCGCCTGGGGAGAGGCCGCCGCGACCAGGGCGTGTCCGCCCTCGTGGTACGCGGTGATCTTCTTCTCCTTCTCGGACATGATCCGGGTCCGCTTCTGCGGGCCCGCCACGACGCGGTCGATGGCCTCGTCGAGCATCTTGTTGTCGATCAGCTTCTGGTTGCTGCGCGCCGTGAGGAGCGCCGCCTCGTTCAGCACGTTCGACAGGTCGGCACCGGTGAAGCCGGGCGTGCGGCGGGCGACTGCGCCGAGGTCGACGTCCTTCGCGACCGGCTTGCCCTTCTGGTGCACCTTGAGGATCTCCAGACGGCCCTGCATGTCCGGCCGGTCGACCGCGATCTGCCGGTCGAAGCGGCCCGGACGCAGCAGCGCCGGGTCGAGGATGTCCGGCCGGTTCGTGGCGGCGATCAGGATGACGCCGCCCTTCACGTCGAAGCCGTCCATCTCGACGAGCAGCTGGTTGAGCGTCTGCTCGCGCTCGTCGTGACCGCCGCCCATCCCGGCACCACGGTGCCGGCCGACGGCGTCGATCTCGTCGACGAAGACGATCGCCGGGGCGTTCGCCTTGGCCTGCTCGAAGAGGTCACGGACCCGGCTGGCACCGACACCGACGAACATCTCGACGAAGTCGGAGCCGGAGATCGAGTAGAAGGGGACGCCCGCCTCGCCGGCGACGGCGCGCGCGAGCAGCGTCTTGCCGGTACCGGGAGGCCCGTACAACAGGACACCCTTGGGGATCTTGGCGCCGACGGCCTGGAACTTCGCCGGCTCCTGGAGGAACTCCTTGATCTCCTGAAGCTCCTCGACGGCCTCGTCCGACCCCGCCACGTCGGCGAACGTCGTCTTCGGGGTGTCCTTGGTGATCAGCTTGGCCTTGGACTTCCCGAACTGCATGACCCGGGAGCCGCCGCCCTGCATCTGGTTCATCAGGAACAGGAAGACGACCACGATCAGGACGAAGGGCAGCAGGGAGAGGAGGATCGAGATGAACGGGGACTGCTTCGACGGCGAGACGGTGTAGCCCTTGTCGATCGCGCCGCTCTCGAACTTCTTCTGCAGCGTGTCGGCGAGCTGGACGCCCTGGTTGCCGATGTAGCTCGCCTGGAACTTGCTTCCGGACTCGCCCGAGAGCTTCTGGCCCTTCTTCAACTCGATCTTGATGATCTGTTCGTCACCGGTGGTGAGCTTGGCCTGCTCCACCTGGTCCTTGCTGATCGCCTGGATCACCTTGCCGGTGTCCACCGATTTGTAGCCGCCCGACGAGCCGACGACCTGCATCAACACGACCACGGCGAGGACGGCCAGCACGATCCACATGACCGGCCCACGGAAGTATCGCTTCACGTCCATCCATACGGGGCGAAACCGCCCCGTCCCTCCTGCCCGTAGGTAAATGCTGCTGTGAGAAAAGAAAGACTGTTCTTCGGACGGTACCCCAGCATTGTCACCCTCGACTGCCGGGTACGTCTGTCAAAACCCGCCTTCCGAGGCTCAACGACGGGGATCCGGTGAAAGGTTCCCCGCCGTCGGCCCCGGCCGGTCCGGGCCTCGGGCCCGACGGGTGCCGGGAGGCGGTCAGCCGCCGTAGACGTGCGGGGCGAGGGTGGCGACGAAGGGGAGGTTGCGGTACTTCTCCGCGTAGTCCAGTCCGTATCCGACGACGAACTCGTTGGGGATGTCGAAACCGACCCACTTGCAGTCGAGCGCGACCTTGGCCGCGTCCGGCTTGCGCAGCAGGGTGCAGATCTCCAGGGACGCGGGCTCGCGCGAGCCGAGGTTCGACATCAGCCAGGACAGGGTCAGACCCGAGTCGATGATGTCCTCGACGATCAGGACGTGCTTGCCCTTGATGTCGGTGTCCAGGTCCTTGAGGATCCGGACCACTCCGGAGGACTGGGTGCCCGCGCCGTACGACGAGACGGCCATCCAGTCCATGGTGACGGGGGTGGACAGCGCGCGCGCCAGGTCCGCCATCACCATGACCGCGCCCTTGAGGACGCCGACGATGAGCAGGTCCTTGCCCGCGTACTCCGCGTCGATCTTCGCGGCCAGCTCGACGAGCTTCGCGTCGATCTCTTCCTTGGGGAGGAGCACCGACTGGAGGTCGGTGCCCATGTCCTTCTCGTTCACCCGCGTCTCTTTCTCTGCCTGCCGGTCACGGGGGCGCCGCCCCGTGATCCGTGCGGCCGTCCGCCTGCGGGCCGACCGCTCGTGCTTCAGCTCTGCCGAATGACCAGTCTGCCACCCTGCCGCCGGGCTTCGACCCGTCCGGGCAGGTTGATGGCTTGTTGGCCGCGCCAGCCGGTGATCAGCCGGTCGACTTCCTCGATGTGCCGGGCGAAGAGCGAACCGGCCGGGGAACCGGCCTCCATCACGGCCCGGCGCAGCACCCGGCGGCGCACGGCGGGGGGCAGGGCGTAGAGCTTGTCGCACTCCAGGCGGCCGGCGTCGTCCCGCACGGTGCGGTCGGCCTCGGCGGCCCAGGTGTCCAGGGCGTCCGCGTCGTCGCGGGAGAGCTGGGCCGTGCGGGCGAGGGCCTCGACCACCCCTTTGCCGAGCGCCTTCTCCAGGGCGGGCAGACCCTCGTGGCGCAGGCGGGAGCGGGTGTAGGCGGGGTCGGTGTTGTGCGGGTCGTCCCAGACGGGCAGGGACTGGACGAGGCAGGCCTTGCGGGCGGTCTGGCGATCGAGCTGGAGGAAGGGGCGGCGGTAGCGGCCGGCCGGTCCGGACGCGGCGGCCATGCCGGAGAGCGAGCGGATGCCGGAGCCGCGGGCGAGACCGAGCAGCACGGTCTCCGCCTGGTCGTCACGGGTGTGCCCGAGCAGGACGGCGGCGGCGCCGTGCCGCTCGGCCGCCGCGTCCAGGGCGGCGTAGCGGGCGTCGCGGGCGGCGGCCTCGGGGCCGCCTTCCCGGCCGACCCGCACGGCCACGGCCTCGACCGGGTCGAGGTGCATGGCGGTGAGGCGGTCGACGACCTCGGCGGCCCGGGTGTCGGAGCCGTCCTGGAGGCCGTGGTCGACGGTGATGCCACCGGCCCGGATGTCGAGTTTGCGGGCCTCGAAGGCGAGGGCGGAGGCGAGCGCCATGGAGTCGGCGCCGCCGGAGCAGGCCACCAGCACCAGCGGGGTGTCGGGGCGTTCGGGGAGTGCGGCGCGCCGCCTGCCCGCACCGGCTTCGGCGAGCTCGGGGCGCGGGGTGCGCCGGAGGTGTCCGGCGCTTCGGGTGTGCTCGGTGAGTACGTCGTGGAGTACGCGGCGGACCGCCAGGCGTATCGCCGCGACCGCAGGATGGGGACCCATGTCCGGTGCCCTTCGTGAAGTTTGGGGAGATGCCTCGAAGTGGCGGACGGGAGATGTGCCGTCACTCAGAGTGCGTCGATGGTGACAGAGGCGAGCAGTCCATCGAGCATTGCACGCCTTCTCATGCCCCTACGGTCCCTCGGATGGGTGATTACCGGCGCGTTTTCATTCAGTCGCCCGCCGTGATCACGACTCTGCCTTACGGTGCACCCTCGCGATCCAGTCCGCCGGCTTCGCGATCTCCGCCTTCGTCGGCAGGGTGTTCGGCGAGGTCCAGACCCGGTTGAAGCCGTCCATGCCGACCTCGTCGACCACGGCGCGGACGAACCGTTCGCCGTCGCGGTACTGGCGCAGCTTGGCGTCGAGCCCGAGGAGCTTGCGCAGCGCCTGGTCGAGGCGGCTCGCGCCGCGTGCCCTGCGCTGCTGGAACTTCTCCCGGATCTCGCCGACGGAGGAGACGACCTCGGGGCCGACACCGTCCATCACGTAGTCGGCGTGGCCTTCGAGCAGGGACATCACGGCGGTGAGCCGGCCGAGGATCTCCCGCTGCGCGGGGGTCTGGACGATTTCGACCAGGCTGCGTCCGCCGTCCTCGCCCGCCTCGCCCTCGGGGCGGCCCCCGGCCAGGGACTGGGCGGCCTCGCGGAGCCGTTCCAGGACGGTCATCGGGTCGATGTCGGTCTCGTCGAGGAATGACTGGATCTCGCCCTGGAGGTGGTCACGGAGCCAGGGCACTCCGGTGAACTGGGTGCGGTGGGTCTCCTCGTGGAGCGCGACCCAGAGCCGGAAGTCGTGCGGGGCCACGTCGAGTTCGCGCTCGACGTGGACGATGTTGGGGGCGACCAGCAGGAGTCTGCCGCCGCCGGCCGAGGCGGGGAACTCGCGGGTGGCGGGGGCGAAGGTCTCGTACTGGCCGAGGACCCGGGAGGCCAGGAACGACAGCAGCATCCCCACCTCGACGCCGGTCACCTTGCCGCCGACCGCGCCGAGCACGGCGCCGCCGGCGGTGCCCGCGCGCCGGTCCTGCATCTTCGTCAGGAGCGGGCGGAGCAGTTCGCGGAAGCCCGCGACGTTGGCCTTGATCCAGCCCGCCCGGTCCACGACCAGGACCGGGGTGTCCTCCGGCTCGACCCCCTCGGGGATCATCCGGGTGAAGGAGCGGACGTGCTCCTCCGAGGCCCTGGCGTGCCGCCGCAGTTCGGCGACGACCTCGCGGGCCTCCTCACGGCTGATCTCCGGCCCCGGCCGGACAAGTCGGATCGCGGTCGCGACCGCGAGGTTCCAGTCGACCATCTGGGCACCACCGATGCTCGTCATGCGTCAACCGTACGTGCTCGGGTCCGTCCGCGGTGCGGTGTCGCCCGGGTCTCAACGGGTGCGGGCGGCGAGGCTGGTGGCGAGCGCGTCGAGGGAGGACTGGGCGTCGGACGGGGAGGTGGTGCCGGATGCCAGGAAGGCGAAGGCGAGCAGTCGGCCCTGTTTGTCGACGACCGTTCCGGCGAGGGTGTTCACCCCGGTGAGGGTGCCGGTCTTGGCGCGGACCAGGCCGGTTCCCTCGGACTTCCCGGTGTAGCGGTCGCTGAGCGTGCCGGTGAAACCGGCCACGGGCAGGCCGGTGAGGACGGGGCGCAGTTCGGGGTGGGCCGGGTCGGCGGCGCGGGCGAGGAGGCCGGCCAGCAGCTGGGCGGTGACCTTGTCCTTGCGGTTCAGTCCGCTGCCGTCGGCGAGGACGGCGCCGGCCGTCGGTAGGCGGAGCCGCTTCAGCTGCTCGGTGACGGCCCGTCGGGCACCGGCGAAGTCGGCGGGCCCGCCCGCCGCGATGGCGGTCTGCCGGGCGAGCGCCTCGGCGATGTCGTTGTCGCTGTTGGTCAGGGCCCGTTCGACCAGGGCGGAGAGCGGGGCGGAGAGGTGTGCGGCGACCTGCCGGGCCCCGGCGGCCGGGCGGCCCGGCTTCAGTTCGGACCCGGTGGCGATCCCTGCGTCGTCGAGGAACTTCGCGAAGGCGCGGGCGGCATCCTTCGCCGGGTCGTCGCTGCGCGGGGCGGGTCCGCTGTCGGTGTCGTCGAGCCTGCCCTCGTCGACCATCAGGGCGCTGACCGGCGCGATGTTCTCGTTGGGGCCGATCGGGTGCCGCGCGGGCCCGGAGTAGCGGGAGGTGTCGTACGAGAGGTGGGCCCGGTCGACGCCGTGCTCCTTGAGGGCGCGTGCGGTACCGGCGGCGAGCGCGCGCAGGGCCGCCCGGTCGAGGGTGGGATCGCCGCCGCCGACCAGGGTGAGGCCGCGGTGGTCGGGGGAGGCCAGGACCTTCGTGGCGATGCGGTGGTCGGGGCCGAGCGCGCTCAGTGCGGCGGCCGCGGTGGCGATCTTGACGGTGGAGGCGGGGGTCATGGGGGTGCCGGCGCCCTGCCCGTACAGCCGGGTGCCGTCGGCCGTGTCGATGACGACGGCGGTGTGCCGG
Source organism: Streptomyces sp. NPDC001732 (assembly GCF_053596315.1). Taxonomy (NCBI): domain Bacteria; kingdom Bacillati; phylum Actinomycetota; class Actinomycetes; order Kitasatosporales; family Streptomycetaceae; genus Streptomyces; species Streptomyces sp. NPDC001732. The sequence goes on along the minus strand of NZ_JBSFFY010000007.1, from coordinate 170,325 downwards.
GTGCCCAGGGCGGGGGTCTTCAGCAGTGGGTCGAGGGCGGCGCGGAGGTCCGACGCCGCGCCGTTCGGGGTGTGCCGGGCGTCCGGGGCGGCGTTGTCGGCGGGGGCGAGGGCCCCGAGGACGGCCGGGGCGCTGGGGGCGGGCTCCGGCCCGTCGGGGGTGCCGGTGCCGTGATGTGCGCCACCTGTGCGGTTCCGGGCGGCGGCCCAGTCCTGCTCGGCCTTACGCTGGCCCGAGTCCCAGGGGCCGACGGCAAGGACGACGCCGGCCGCGAGGACCAGACCGAGCCCGGCGGAGACGGCGGTGAACTGCCGGTCGCTCAGTCCCTTCAGCCTGTTCACGGCACCCCGGCGGGTGAGTCGGCTCAGCTTGTCCAGCGGATTGACCGACGGTCTCTTCACCGGCTCGTCCACCGTTGACCAGCCCCTTTCGCGAGCACACATCTGCGTGGGGGACACTTAATCACCAGTCGTATGTGTTGATCATGGAGGAGCCACCCGTGGAGTTCGACGTCACCATCGAGATCCCGAAGGGTTCGCGGAACAAGTACGAGGTGGACCACGAGACCGGTCGGATCCGCCTGGACCGTCGACTCTTCACCTCGACCAGCTACCCGGCGGACTACGGCTTCGTCGAGAACACCCTCGGCGAGGACGGCGACCCGCTGGACGCGCTGGTCATCCTGGACGAGCCGACCTTCCCCGGCTGCCTCATCAAGTGCCGCGCCATCGGCATGTTCCGGATGACGGACGAGGCCGGCGGCGACGACAAGCTGCTGTGCGTGCCGGCCTCCGACCCCCGGGTGGAGCACCTGCGCGACATCCACCACGTGTCGGAGTTCGACCGCCTGGAGATCCAGCACTTCTTCGAGGTCTACAAGGACCTGGAGCCCGGCAAGTCCGTCGAGGGCGCCGACTGGGTCGGCCGCGCCGAGGCCGAGGCCGAGATCGAGGCCTCCTACAAGCGCCTCGAGGCGCAGGGCGGCGCGCACTGACCTCCGGACCGCGGCCGGTCTCCGGCCGGGTCACGCGAGCCGGGGCAGATGAACCGAAACACGTGAACCGAGGCACGTGACACGGTTCCGCTTACGGTTCCGTACGGGAACGGGCGGTACTCCTTCCGTGGGAGTGCCGCCCGTTTCGCGTACCGTCCGGCGCACACGGGCGGCCGGTCGCGCGGGTCCGTCCAGTGCGCACGGCAGCCGATCGCCCGGGTCCGCCCGGCGCGCACGGCGGCCGATCGCACGGCTTCCTCCGGGCGGCGGGAGCCGCCGGGCCCGGGGCCGTTGACGGCCCGGGGTGGCCCCTCCCTGTGTTCCGTTTCGGCCCTCCTGGCGTTCACGGGCTTGTTCGCGGCCATACTGGGCACAAGCGCAGCCGTGGACGCGCAGTGACGAGGAGCGAGGGCGAGTGGTGGCGGAACCGGGCGGTCCGGAGGACCAGAAGCCCCAGTCCGACGAGGCGCGCAGCGCCTTCGTCCCACCTGCCGGGGTGGAGCAGCGCACGCCCGCCTCCGAGGACGACCACCCGACGTCGGAGTTCGCCATTCCGGCCGGTCTGGCGGACACCCCGGGGTCGGGCACGGGTTCCGCTTCCGGTTCCGGTCAGGGCTCGGGCCAGGGGTCGGGCTCGGACACGATCGGCTCCGCCTTCGCCCCGCCGAGCACCTACAGCGCCCAGCACTCGCCACCCGCCTTCACCCCGGCCCACGGCATCCCGATGATCCGGCTGACCAAGGAGGCCCCCTGGCAGGACCGGATGCGCACGATGCTGCGGATGCCGGTCGCCGAGCGCCCGGCGCCCGAGCCGGTGCAGAAGTCGGACGACGTGGGGCCCGCGGTGCCGCGCGTGCTCGACCTGACGCTGCGCATCGGGGAGTTGCTGCTGGCGGGCGGCGAGGGCGCCGAGGACGTCGAGGCGGCCATGTTCGCGGTGACCCGCAGCTACGGCCTGGACCGCTGCGAGCCCACCGTCACCTTCACCCTGCTGTCGATCTCGCACCAGCCGTCGCTGGTCGACGACCCGGTGACGGCGAGCCGCACCGTGCGCCGCCGCGGCACCGACTACACCCGGCTGGCCGCGGTCTTCCGGCTCATCGACGACATCACCGCCGAGGACGTCGAGGTCTCGCTGGAGGAGTCCTACCGGCGGCTGGCGGAGATCCGCCGCAACCGCCACCCGTACTCCGGCTGGGTGCTGACGCTGGCCGCCGGCGGTCTCGCGGGGGCGGCCTCGGTGCTGGTCGGCGGTGGTCCGCTGGTGTTCGTGGTGGCGGCGGTCGGCGCGATGCTCGGCGACCGGCTCGCCTGGCTCTGCGCCGGGCGGGGGCTGCCGGAGTTCTACCAGTTCGTGGTGGCCGCGATGCCGCCCGCCGCGATGGGCGTGGCGCTGACCATCACCCACTGGTCGGACGTACGGCCCTCGGCAGTGATCACCGGTGGACTGTTCGCGCTGCTGCCGGGGCGGGCCCTGGTGGCGGGCGTGCAGGACGGGCTGACCGGTTTCTACATCACCGCCGCCGCGCGGCTGCTCGAAGTCATGTACCTGTTCATCGGCATCGTCGTCGGTGTGCTGCTCGTGCTGTACCTGGGGCTCCAGCTGGGTGCCCAGCTGAACCCCGAGGCCAGGTTCGTCCCCCACGACCGGCCGGTGGTGCAGATCCTGGCGTCGATGGCGCTCTGTTTCGCCTTCGCGATCCTGCTCCAGCAGGACCGGTCCACGGTGCTCGCGGTGACCCTCAACGGCGCCGTCGCCTGGGTGATCTACGGGGCGATGGCCCGGACCGGCGACATCTCGCCGGTGCTGGCGACCGCGACGGCGGCCGGTCTGGTGGGCCTGTTCGGGCAGCTGTTCTCGCGCTACCGGTACACCTCGTCGCTGCCGTTCATCACGGCGGCGATCGGCCCGCTGCTGCCCGGTTCGGCCACGTACTTCGGTCTGCTGGCCGTGGCGCAGGGGCGGGTGAACACCGGACTCGCCTCGCTGTCGACCGCGGTGGCCACGGCGCTGGCCATCGCGATCGGGGTGAATCTGGGGAGCGAGATCTCCCGGCTGTTCATGCGGGTGCCGGGAGCGGTCGGTGGGGCGAACCGCCGTGCGGCCAAGCGGACCCGCGGCTTCTGAGCGGCCCGTACGTACGACTGCCGCGGCTTCGGACCTGCCCGTACGTACGGCTGCCACGGCTTCGGACCTGCCCGTACGTACGGCTCGGGCCGACCCGCCCGGGTGGTGGCTGCGGATCGGCCCGATTCGTACGGCTGTGGACCGGCGGTCAGCGCTTGGCGTGACGGCCGCGCTGGCCCGTGGAGGGGATGTTCCCGGCGGCCGGGCCCCGGCCCTCGCCGCCGCCCGCCGCCGCTTCCTTCTTCGACTTGGAGCGGGCCCGCAGGAACTCGATCGCGATCGGCACCACCGAGACGAGCACGATCAGGATGAGGATCGCCTCGATGTTCTTGTGAACGAAGTCGATCTTGCCGAGGGCCGAGCCGAGCAGCGTGACGCCGACGCCCCAGAGCACCCCGCCGATGATGTTGAACACGATGAACGAGCGGTAGTTCATCCGGCTCACACCGGCGATGATCGGGGTGAACGTACGCACCACGGGCACGAAGCGGGCCAGGATCAGCGACTTCGGGCCGTACTTCTCGAAGAAGTCGTGCGCCTTCTCGACGTTCTCCTGCTTGAAGAGGCGGGAGTCCGGGCGGTTGAAGAGCGACGGGCCGACCTTGCGGCCGAAGAGGTAGCCCACCTGGTCACCGATGATCGCCGCCAGCGCCACCAGGACGCAGACCAGCCAGAGCGGCGTGTGCAGCTTGCCCGTCGTCACCAGCAGGCCCGTGGTGAACAGCAGGGAATCGCCGGGCAGGAAGAAGCCGATCAGCAGACCGGATTCTGCGAAGACGATGACCAGCACACCGAGCAGGCCGAACTGCCCGATGAGATAGTCCGGGTCCAGCCAGCTCGGTCCGAGTGCAAGCGTATTCAAGGGTCCGGGCTCCTGGATCGATCGATGACGGCTGCGTGGCCGCCCAAAGCTATCAACGCAGGACGGCACCTCCGGGTTCCAGTGGCCCGTGCGGGGATGCACACCGGGCGAACCGGGGCAAAGCTTTCTCCAGGAGGTGCCACACAATGGGCATTGAGGATTACGGCGGCGGGCAGACGGCCCAGTCGGACGTGCTGGTCGTCACGACGAACGACGTACCGGGCTACCAGGTGACGCAGGTGATCGGGGAGGTCTTCGGGCTGACGGTCCGCTCCCGCCATCTCGGCAGCCAGATCGGCGCCGGGTTGAAGTCCATGATCGGCGGCGAGCTGAAGGGGCTGACCAAGACCCTCGTCGAGACCCGCAACCAGGCGATGGAGCGGCTCGTCGAGCAGGCCAGGGCCCGGGGCGCCAACGCGGTCCTGATGATGCGCTTCGACGTGACCGAGGCGGCCGACGTGGGCACCGAGGTCTGCGCGTACGGCACGGCGGCCGTGATCAGCAGGACGTGACCGGCGAAAGCCTGACTGGCGAAAGCCGAGCGGAAGCCGGGACGGACCGGGACGGGATCGACTGAAGTCGAGCCGGACCGGTCGGCAGTCGTGGCGGGGATGCTCCGGAGCGCCCCCGCCACGGCCCGCCGCTGACCGCCACGGCCCGCGCGGCCCGGTCAGGCCAGCAGGCGTTCCGCGTTGGCGTCGATCGCGTCCCGCAGGTGCTCGGCCAGCCCCGGCCCCATCGACTCGTAGAACTCGCGGAACCGCGGGTCGGACACGTACATCTCGCCGAGCCCCCGGTGCACCTCGGGGGTGCACTCGTAGAACCACCGGCCGATGTGGAGCCGGTGCGCCTCGGCCAGTTCCATCGCGCGTTCGCCGGTGGCCGGTTCACCGGACGCCATCAGCGCGCCGTAGGCGGCGCCCCATTCCGCGACCTCCGCCTGCATCCGCTTCCAGTCGTCCTTGCTGTACGACGCAGCGCGGCGCTGCGACTCGGCGTACGTGTCGGTGCCGCCCCAGCGGCGCTCGGCCTCCTCCGCGTGCGCCTCGGGGTCCTTGTCCCCGAAGACCTCGAACTTCTCCTCGGGCGTGAGGTTGATGCCCATCTTCCGTGCCTCCATGGCTTTCTCGACGGCGTCGGCCATCTTCCGGAGCTCGGCGATCCGGTCGGTCAGCAGCCGGTGCTGGCGGTGCAGGTGTTCCTGCGGGTCCGCCTCCGGGTCGTCGAGCAGTACCGCGATCTCGTCGAGCGGGAAGCCCAGCTCCCGGTAGAACAGGATCTGCTGGAGCCGGTCGAGGTCGCCCTCGTCGTAACGGCGGTGACCGGCATGGCTGCGTCCGCCGGGCGAAAGCAGCCCGATGCCGTCGTAGTGGTGCAGGGTGCGCACCGTGACTCCGGCGAATCCGGCGACCTGTCCCACGGAGTAGTCCACGACTCCCCGCTCCCTTCTCCGTTCGGGTACGTCCCGATCCTGGATCCTGACGTCACGTGAGGTGCAAGCCGGAACACCGTCGCGTCTTGCGGCACCTCACGCCCGGCGGCACCTCCACGTTCGCCACCATCGGGGAGTTATGCGGCTTTTACGCCGTTATGGTGGTCCGGTGGCCACCGATTCTCCCCCGCTCTCCAGGTCCGCCCCCGAGTCCACCCCCGCACGTCGGCTGCTGCCCGTCATCGTGCCCGCGCTGGCCGTCGGGGTCGCCTCCGCCCTCGTCCTGCTCGGTGTGAGCCTGCTCGCGGAGAAGTTGCAGGGCGTGCTCTGGGAGACGCTCCCCGACGCGCTCTCGATCGGCCGTTACTCCACGCTCTGGATGATCGCGATGCTGACCGCGAGCGGGCTGGCGGTCGGGCTGCTGATCCGGGCGGTGCCCGGCCACGCGGGGCCCGATCCGGCGACCACGGGGCTGGTCGATCCGCCGCTGCCGCCGGCGGTGGTGCCGGGGCTGCTGCTCGTCACCGTCCTCACCCTGGCGAGCGGGGTCAGTCTCGGGCCGGAGAATCCGATCACGGCCGCCAACGTCGCGCTGGCCTTCTGGCTCGGCCGCCGGTTCGCGCCCGGCACCTCCGCCGAGCTGTGGCTCTCCCTGGCCGCAGCCGGCACCGTCGGCGCACTCTTCGGCACTCCGGTCGCCGCCGCGCTGATCCTCTCGGAGACCCTCGCCTCCCGCCCCGGGCCGAGGGCGCTGTGGGACCGGCTGTTCGGGCCGCTCGCGGCCTCCGCCGCCGGGGCGCTCACCATGACGCTGCTGGCGCACCCCAGCTTCGACCTGTCGCTGCCGCCCTACACCCGTCCGCACTGGGGCGACCTGCTGTCCGCCGCCGTCATCGCCCTGGCGGGCGCGGCGCTCGGCCTGCTGGCGGTGTACGCCTTCCCGTACGTGCACCGGGCCTTCCGGGCCCTGCGGCACCCCGTCCTGGCACTGGCGCTCGGCGGGCTGCTGCTCGGCCTGCTGGGCGCCCTGGGCGGCCATCTGACCCTGTTCAAGGGGCTCGACGAGGTGAAGACGCTCACCGCCACCCCGGAGGGCTGGTCGGCCGGGGAGTTCGCCGCCATGGCCGTGGTGAAGACGGCCGCACTGCTGATCGCGGCGACCTGCGGCTTCCGGGGCGGGCGGATCTTCCCCGCCGTCTTCGTGGGAGTCGCGCTGGGGCTCTGCGCCCATGCCCTCGTCGACCGGGTGCCACCGGCGCTCGCGGTGACCTGCGGGGTGTTGGGGGTGCTGCTGGCCATCACCCGGCAGGGCTGGCTGAGCCTGTTCACCGCGGCGGTGCTGGTCGGCGACTCGGCCGTGCTCCCGATCCTGTGCGTCGCCTCGCTGCCCGCCTGGCTGTTGGTGACCGGCCGCCCCCAGATGCAGCTGCACGAGGACGGTACGCCGCTGAGATGAGCCCGGCGCCGGACCCGCCGCCCGGTCCGCTGTCGGGCCCGATGCCCGGTCCACTGTCGGCGTGCCGCCCGGCGCGCCGAATGCCACGGACTTCCGTATCGTCGCATTCGCATGCACACGTCCCGCCAGTCCTGTCGGAGGTCCGGCCATGCCCACGCCCGTCAACGTCGCCGTCATCTACTACTCCGCGACCGGCACCGTCGCCACGATCGCCAAGGCCGTCGCGGAGTACGCCGAGAAGGCCGGGGCGGAGGTGCGGCTGCGCAGGGCCGGCGAGCTGGCCCCGCAGGCGGCCATCGACTCCAACCCGGCCTGGGCGGCCAACGCGAAGGCCACCGCGGACATCCCCGTGGCAACGCCCGACGACATGGTCTGGGCGGACGCCGTGGTCTTCGGGACGCCGACCCGGTTCGGGAACGTCACCTCCCAGCTCAAGCAGTTCCTCGACACCCTCGGCGGGCTCTGGCAGGCGGGCCGCCTCGCCGACAAGGTCTACAGCGGCTTCACCTCCACCAGCACCGCGCACGGCGGCCAGGAGTCCACCCTGCTCGCGCTCTACAACTCGATCCATCACTTCGGCGGCATCCTGGTCGCCCCCGGCTACACCGACCCGTCGAAGTTCGTCGACGGCAACCCGTACGGCACCTCGCACGTCGCGGGCCAGGGCGACATCCCGGTCGGCGAGCAGACCCTGACCGCCGCCCGGATCCAGGCCGAACGGGTCGTGAAGTTCACCCGGGCCATCAAGGACGGCCTCGCCGCCGAGTCCTGAACCGCCCATGTCCGCACGGTGCGTAACGTACCGACAGATCACGTCGCCGCCCGGCCGCCCCGGATCGCACAAGGCCGTCGCCGAGAACCGAGAGCTGGGAAGCAAGAACCGAGAACCCAAGAACCCAAGAACCGAGAGCCGAGAAGGGCCGTCCGCCGATGCCTCTCCACGAAGGTTCCTCCCCCGCCGCGGAGCCGTCCACGGAACGCCGCAGGCTCGCCCTCAACCCGTTCTTCGGGGAGGCCGACCCGGTCGCCGGCATGGAGCTGGCGCCGCCACGGCACCGGCTGCCCGACGGGCCCATGCCGCCCTCGATCGCGTACGGCCTGGTCCACGACGAGCTGATGCTCGACGGCAATTCGCGGCTCAACCTCGCCACCTTCGTCACCACCTGGATGGAGCCCCAGGCCGGGGTGCTGATGGGCGAGTGCAGCGACAAGAACATGATCGACAAGGACGAGTACCCGCGCACCGCCGAGCTGGAACGGCGCTGCGTTGCGATGCTCGCCGACCTCTGGCACGCCCCCGATCCCTCGACGGCCGTGGGCTGTTCGACGACCGGTTCCAGCGAGGCCTGCATGCTCGCGGGGATGGCGCTCAAGCGGCGCTGGACGGCCAGGAACGCCGACCGCTATCCGGCGAGTGCCAGGCCGAACCTGGTCATGGGCGCCAATGTGCAGGTCTGCTGGGAGAAGTTCTGCAACTTCTGGGAGATCGAGGCGCGGCAGGTCCCGATGGAGGGCGACCGCTTCCACATCGACCCGCAGGCCGCGGCCGACCTCTGCGACGAGAACACCATCGGCGTCGTCGGCATCCTCGGCTCCACCTTCGACGGTTCGTACGAGCCGATCGCGGAGCTCTGCGCCGCCCTGGACGCCCTCCAGGAACGCACCGGGCTCGACATCCCCGTCCATGTGGACGGGGCGTCCGGGGCGATGGTGGCGCCGTTCCTCGACGAGGACCTGGTGTGGGACTTCCGGCTGCCCAGGGTGTCCTCCATCAACACCTCCGGGCACAAGTACGGCCTGGTCTACCCGGGCATCGGCTGGGCGCTGTGGCGCTCTCCGGCCGAGCTGCCCGAGGAGCTGGTGTTCCGGGTCAACTACCTGGGCGGCGAGATGCCCACCTTCGCGCTGAACTTCTCCCGGCCCGGCGCCCAGGTGGTGGCGCAGTACTACACCTTCCTGCGGCTGGGGCGGGACGGCTACCGGGCCGTCCAGCAGGCGTCCCGGGACGTGGCCCGCGGGCTCGCGGAGCGGATCGAGGACCTCGGCGACTTCCGCCTCCTCACCCGCGGCGACCAGCTGCCCGTGTTCGCGCTGACGACCGCGCCGGACGTGGAGGCGTACGACGTCTTCGACGTGTCACGGCGGCTGCGCGAGCACGGCTGGCTGGTGCCCGCGTACACGTTCCCGGCCAACCGGCAGGACCTGGCGGTGCTGCGGGTGGTGTGCCGCAACGGCTTCTCCTCGGACCTCGCCGAACTGCTGCTCGGGGACCTCCGGCGGGTCCTGCCCGATCTGCGCCGCCAGGCGCACCCGCTGAGCCGCGACAAGCAGGCGGTGACGTCCTTCCACCACTGAGTGCCGGACGGGCCCCGGCCGGGCGGGACTCTCGAAACACGCCCTAGTGCCGTGGCCGGAAGGGTTCACCGGCTCGCGACGCCCGGCACGGCACCTCGCCGCGTTGTCGCATCACCCGAGTACATCCAGTGCGCGGGCAATGCTCCGCCTTGCGATGCACCGCACCGGACGCCGCGAGCTTTCCGGCAAACCTTTCCGGCCACAGCACTAGCGGTCGATCCGGGCGAACCTCCGTACCGCGAGCGGGAAGAACACCACGGTCAGCGCCAACGGCCAGGCCACGGAGAGGAGTCCGGCGTGCTCGGACGCCCAGGTGCCGCCGGAGCCGCCCGGATTGCCGAACAGCTCGCGCACCGCCGTGGCCGTGGCCGACATCGGGTTCCACTCTACGACCGAGCCCAGCCGGCCGGGCATCGACTCGGGGGCGGCGAAGACGTTGGAGAGGAAGCCGACCGGCCAGACGAGGATCTGCACCGCCTGCACCAGCTCCGGCTTCCCGGCCACCAGCGCCAGGTGGATGCCGATCCACAGCATCGCGAACCGCAGCAGCAGCAGAAGCCCCACCGCCCCCAGCGCCGCGGCCGGGCCGTGGTGCCAGCGCCAGCCCACCGCCCAACCGGCGCCGGCCATCACGACGAGCGCGGCCGTCGACTGGAGCAGGTCCGCGGCACAACGGCCGACCAGCACCGCTCCGGAGACCATCGGCATGGCACGGAACCGGTCGATGACGCCCTTGCCGAGGTCCTGGGTGACCGCCAGCATGGTCGACTCCAGCCCGAAGACCATGGTGAGCGCGAGCATGCCGGGCACCAGGAACTCGGTGTTGTCGCCGTCGACGCCCTGCCCGCCGCCGACCAGGTAGTTGAACATCAGCAGCAGCATCACGGGGAAGACCAGGCCGGTGACGACCTGCACCGGCTGCCGCGCCCAGCGCGCCAGTTCGCGGCGGGTCATCGTCCAGGAGTCGGACACCGCCCAGCTCATCGTGCTCATGCCGCCACCTCCGCGTTCTCCGGCTCCCGGCCGGTCAGCGAGAGGAAGACCTCGTCCAGCGTCGGGCGCCGCACCGCGATGTCCTCCGCCTCGATGCCCGCCTCCTCCAGGGCCCGTACGATCCGGGTCAGGGTCGCCGTCCGGTCCGGCGCCGGGGCCCCGACCAGCCGCCGGTCCGCGTCGACCACCGCGCCGTCGCCCAGCAGCAGTGCGGCGGACGCCAGTTGCGAACCGTCCCTGAGGACGACGTCGATGCGGTCCTGGGCCACCCTCGCCTTCAGCTCGTCGGCCGTCCCCTCGGCGGCCACCCGTCCGGCGTCGATCACCGAGATCCGGTCCGCGAGCTGATCGGCCTCCTCCAGATACTGCGTGGTCAGCAGTACGGTCGTGCCCGCGCCCACCAGCGAGCGCACCGCCGACCACACCTCGGCACGCCCGCGCGGGTCGAGCCCGGTGGTCGGCTCGTCCAGAAAAAGCACCTCCGGATCGGTGATCAGGGAGGCGGCCAGGTCGAGCCGTCGCCGCATGCCGCCGCTGTACTCCCGGACCGGCTTGCGCCCGGTGTCCGCGAGCCCGAAGCGGGCCAGCAGTTCGTCCGCCCGCGCACCCGCCCGGCGTGCGCCCAGGTGGTACAGCCGGCCGAACATCTCCAGGTTCTGCCGGCCGCCGAGCTCCTCGTCAACCGCCGTGGACTGCCCGAGCAGCCCGATACGGCCCCGGACCTCGCGGGCCCGGTCCCGTACGTCGAGCCCCGCCACCTCGACCCGCCCCTCGTCGTGCCGCAGCAGCGTCGACAGAATGCGTACGGCCGTGGTCTTGCCCGCGCCGTTGGGGCCGAGCACGGCGTGGACGGTGGAACGGGCGACCGTGAGGTCCAGACCGTCCAGGGCGCGCTTCTCCCCGTACCGCTTGTGCAGGCCTTCGACGACGATCGCATCGGCCAAAATCGCCACCCCCTCCCATAGTCAAACTTGACTAGTGGGATCGAAGGTAACCGCACCGACCTCATTCGTCAAACTTGATTACTCGTCGTCGCCGGGATCGCGGACGCCCGTCGCGTACGGGTTCTCCTGCCCCTCGGCGAGCACGCCGACGAAGGGGTCGCCCTCCCCCGCGAAGGTGTACGCCCCGCCCTCGATGCGGGCGATCAGTCCGCGCGTCCACTCGGCGTCGGCGTCCGCGGAGTGGACCCACATGTTCATGATCTCGCCGATGTGGCCGATCGACTGGGGCCCGGCCTCCGGCGTGTAGTACTCGGTGACCGAGGTCCGCCAGGCCGCGAGGCCGGCCACCCGCTCCTTGAGCAGCGCGACCGCCTCGGCCCGTGCCAGGTCGACGATGCCGCCGAGGCCCGCCGACAGTACGTCCGGCTTCTGGTCGTACGAGGTCAGCGCGGCACGCACCAGCGCCAGGTACTCCTCGTTGCCCGCCTCGGTGATCTCGTACTCGGTGCGAGGCGGGCCGCCGGCCGTGCTCGGGGCGGTCTCGTGCGCGACCAGCAGGCCCTGCTTCGCCATCTGCTTGAGTGCGTGATAGACCGACCCGGGCTTGGCGTTGGACCACTCGTGGGCGCCCCAGTACTCCAGGTCGTTGCGGACCTGATAGCCGTGCGCCCGGCCGTGCTGACGCACGGCGCAGAGGACCAGCAGCCGGATCGCGGACATGTCACGCACCCTTTCTATTCAACTTTGATCAGCGTATCCCTCCGCCTCGGCGACCAGCTCGAAGGCGGTGCGGCCGTCCAGGGACTCCCGGATGATGTCGGCATGCCCGGCGTGCCGGGCGATCTCCTCGACGAGATGGACCAGCAGCCACCGCATCGAGCACTGCTCCCCCTTCGGGAACCAGGGCGCCTCGGGCAGCGGGAAGGTGTCGTCCATGCTGGCACCGAGCGGATGAACTTCTCGGTCTCGGCCGCGATGCCGTCCCAGAACTCCAGCATCTGCGGCACCGTCTCGTCGCCGACGAGACGGAAGCTGTCCGCCCAGGTCTCCTCGGTGCGGGCGGCCTCGTTCGGCTGCTGCTGGGCCAGCCGCAGCCAGTTCAGCTCGGTCTCGGCGACGTGCTTGAGCAGCCCGGAGAGGGAGAGCGCGCTGGCGCTGGGGCGGCTCGCCGCCTGCTCCTCGGTCAGCCCGAGCAGGGAGCGCCGGATCGCGCCGCGCTGCGCCTCGACGAAGGAGAGGAGTACGCCGCGCTCGTCGCCGGGGGTGCCTGCGGGAACGTGAGTGACCATGATGTCCGCCTTGATGATCCGTGCCGGTTCTTCCTGACACCGACCAAGCTATGCCCCATCGCGGTCAGCTTCTGTCCTAAAGAGAAAGGAGTACGGGCCACTCGGCCGGGAGCATCGGTCGGCCGGAAGAACGCCGGCCGGCGGGAAGAACGCCGGCCGGCGGGAAGAACGCCGGCCGGTCGGACAGGGAGGACGGACGGCCCGGTCAGAAGGGGAAGACGGCCCGGTCGTGCTGGACGGAGACCCATCGCTGGGTGGTGAAGGCGTCGACGGTCGCCTCGCCGTTCAGCCGACCGAGCCCGGAGAACTTCTCGCCGCCGAAGGCCACCAGCGGGTCGTCCTGGACGGTGGCGTCGTTGACATGGAACATCCCGCTGACGACGCGCCGGGCGAACCGCACCCCGCGCTCGACGTCGCGGGTGTGCACGGCGCCGCTCAGCCCGTACGGGGTGTCGTTGGCGATCCGTACGGCGTCGTCCTCGCCGTCGAACGTCATCAGCAGCGCCACCGGGCCGAATATCTCCTGGGACGGCAGCGGGGAGTCCTCGGGGAGCCCGGCGAGCACGGTCGGTTCCACGAGGTTGCCGCGGGTCCGGCCGCGGACGAGCGCGGTCGCCCCGTCGGCGATCGCCCGGTCGACGAGCGCGGTCAGGGCGTCGGCCCGGAAGGTGTTGATGACCGGGCCGATCCGGGTCTCCGGATCGCGCGGGTCACCGGTCGTCAGCGCGGCCACCGCTGCGGTGAACTTCTCGGTGAACTCCCGCTCGATCCGGCGGTCCACCAGGATGCGGTTGGCGGCCATGCAGACCTGCCCTTGGTACACGAAGCGGCTGAAGACGGCCGCCTCGACCGCGTAGTCGATGTCCGCGTCCTCCAGCACCACCAGGGCGCTGTTGCCGCTGAGTTCGAGGATCGTCCGCTTGAACTGCCCGGCCGCGATCGCGCCGACGTGGCGGCCGACGCGGTCCGACCCCGCGAAGGAGATCACCGCGGGCACGGGGTGCTCGATGAACGCGTTCCCGATCTCGGCGACGTCGGTGATCAGGACGTTGAGCAGTCCGGCGGGCAGTCCGGCGTCCTCGAAGATCCTGGCGATCAGGCCGCCGCCGACGACCGGGGCGTTCTGGTTGGGCTTGACGACGACCGCGTTGCCGAGCGCGAGGGCCGGCGCGACGGACTTCATCGTCACCAGGAAGGGGAAGTTGTAGGGGGTGATCACACCGACGACGCCGACCGGCAGCCGGTGGATGCGGTTCTCCTTGCCGTCCGCCGGGGAGGGCAGAAGACTGCCCTGCGGGAGCAGGGCCCGGCGAACCGCGTCGCGCAGGAATTCCAGGGCGGCGCGGAACTCGTACTCCGCCTTGACGCGGGTGCCGCCCAGCTCGTCGATGATCGCGTCGACGATCTCGGCGTGCCATTCCTCGGTGATGCGCAGGGCGCGTTCCAGGACCGCGCGACGCTCGTACGGGCCGGTGGTGGCCCAGGACCGTTGGGCGCGCTCGGCGGCACGGTAGGCCAGGTCGACCTCGCGCGCGGTCGCTATGGGGATCTCGGCGAGTTTCTCCCCGTTGTAGGGGTTGAAATCGATGATGTCCCACGAGCCGCTGCCGGTCCGCCATTCACCGTCGATGTATTGGTGGGCCAGCTCGTGGAAGAAGGACATACGATCCCTTAACTCATCCGCAGACTTCCGTCGAACCGTCATGGTACTGATGAATCAGATGAGTTGGAGCAGACCGCGGAGCAGATCGCGGCTCTCCTCGGCATCCGGACTGTCTTCGCGCAACCGCACCATGGCCTTTTCGTACTGTGCGACTTCTTCTGCCTTGTCCAGATAGAGCGCACTTGTCAGCTGCTCCAAATAGACAATGTCCGACAGATCGGATTCCGGGAATCGCAGCATCGTGAAGGAGCCGCTCTCCCCGGCATGCCCACCGAAACTGAAGGGCATCACCTGGAGAGTGATGTTGGGCTGCTCCGACATTTCGATCAGATGCCGCAATTGCCCCCGCATCACTTCCCGGTCGCCATACGGTCGGCGCAGCGCGGCCTCGTCCAGCACGGCGTGGAAGCCGGGCGCGTTCTCGGACACGAGGGTCTTCTGGCGTTCCAGCCGCAGCGCCACGCGGCGGTCGACCTCGGCGGCGGGGGCGCTGCTCCCCATGCCCCGGGTGACGACCGCGTGCGCGTACGCCTCGGTCTGCAACAGCCCGTGGATGAACTGGACTTCGTACACCCGGATGAGCGAAGCCGCCCCCTCCAGTCCGACATAGGTCTGGAACCACCCGGGCAGCACGTCTCCGTAACTGTGCCACCAGCCCGCCACGTTGGCCTCGCGGGCCAGTCCGAGCAGGGCGTCCCGCTCCGCCTCGTCCGTGACGCCGTAGAGCGTGAGCAGGTCCTCGACGTCCCTGGCCTTGAAGCTCACCCGTCCCAACTCCATGCGGCTGATCTTCGACTCGGAGGCCCGGATGGAGTAGCCGGCCGCCTCACGCGTGATGCCGCGCGAGTCGCGCAACCGCCTGAGCTGCGAGCCCAGCAGGATGCGCCGCACCACAGATCCACTCGACTCGCCTGCCGCCACCGGTCCGTTCCTTCCCTTCGCTTCCTGGACATCGGGGCTCCCCCCGATCCCCAAGTGCCGGATTCTGCCACCAAAACGCTTCAGCCCGTACTCATTCGATTACGGAAATGAGAAGGGTTCCAGAAAGCTGCAAAAATACGTACGGGAAGAAATGACCAAGAACCGGCACGGGTTCGGACAGGTCCGGCGCGTGCACGTGCATCTGCCCTTGCATCTGCCCTACGCATTCGGAACGATGGGGCCCGCGCACCTGCGTGCTCGTTCGTGTTGTGCCGCTGTACCCCCCGCAGTACCGATACAGCCGCGAATCCCGGGAGTGCCTCGCATGGGGACGAATGGATCGACGATGCTCGAGCCGTTAAGGCAGGGGCTTCCCCCCATCGATCCCTCAGCCGTCTTTGGATCGGCCACCTGCACACTGCCCGCCCGCTACGAAGCCGTGGGCGGTGCACGGAGGTTCACCCGGACGACACTGGACGGATGGGGCCTGAGCGAGCGCTTCGACGACGTCGCACTGGTCGTCTCCGAACTGGTCACGAACGCCCTGCGGCACGCCCTGCCCGGGGACAACGCACCGGACCCCCGGGACCCGCCCGTACGGCTGCACTTGATGCGCTGGAGCTCGCGCCTGGTGTGCGCGGTGCGCGACCCCAGCCAGGAGAGCCCGATCGCCTCCGAGGCGCCGGACTCGGCGGAGTCCGGGCGCGGCCTCTTCCTCGTGGAGTCCTTCAGCGACTCCTGGGGCTGGCACCCGTCCCCCGCGCCGGATCCCGCCAACCCGGACGGCTCGGTGGCGTACGGCAAGGTGGTCTGGGCGCTGTTCCGGCTCACCGACGGCAGATGACCCGACGGCGCACGCCCCTGCGGGGTGTGCGCCGGGGCGCATTTCGGCGGAACGGGTTGCGGTGGAGCGCGTTCCGGCAGGACGGGTTGCGATGGGGCGCGTTCCGGTGGGCCGCGTTCCGGTGAGGCGCACTCTGCGGCAGGCATGCGGCGCTTATTCCGGAAGGACTTGCTCCGGAGGGGCTTGCTCCGGAAGGGCTTGCTCCTGTGGCGCGCATTCCGTGGTCGCCATGACGGGCGGACCGGCGCGAGGCAGTCAGCCGCCCGCGACCAAGTGGTCGAACTCCCCGTCCTTCACACCGAGCAGCAACGCCTCTATCTCGGCCGGCGTATAGACCAGGGCCGGCCCGTCGGGATGGCGCGAATTCCGCATCGCCACATCTCCGTCGGGCAGTTTCGCGAACTCCACGCAGGATCCCTGGGAGTTGCTGTGTCTGCTCTTCTGCCAGACGACTCCGTGAAGCTCTGTGGCCGCCATGCCGTTGTACACGTGGTGCACAGGACGCTCCCCGAGTTGCAAGGTGCAAGTGTCAACTGTCTTGGATCATATCTCTGTTCAAATTTCCCTGCATGAGCAGATGCATGCGCGGATGCACGTGCACGCGGGGTGTTCCCGCGATTACAGCTTTACTCCCAGGGATAGACGCGCGGGACGGCTCTTCGGCTCCGTCTACCCCGAGATGAACTCACCACCCCGATGGACCGCGCTGATAACTTGGCTCGGACTTTCGCCGACAAGGGGGAATTACAGATGCACAGAGTCGTACGTGCCGGTGCAGTGATCGCGACCGGAATCCTCGCCACCGTCGCGCTGACCGGTTGCAGCAGCGACAGCGGGAAGAGCGATCCGGGCAAGGACTCCGGCGCGGGGCAGGAGAAGCCCGGTCAGGGTTCCGGAGACGGCGGAGACGGCGGCGCTTCCGCGGGCGACGCTTCCACGCTGGAGGGCGGCTGGGCCGGCAAGACCGGCGGCAAGGCGATCGTCCTGTCCGTGTCGTCGGGCAAGGCGGCGCTCGTCACCGAGCAGCACGCCTGCACGGGCACTGTGCAGGACACGGACAAGGTGGTGCTCGCGCTGAAGTGCGTCAGCGGCGGCACCGACCGCACCACCGGGTCCATCGAGTCCAACGACGGCAAGACCGTCGTGATCTCCTGGGACAGCGGCATCAAGGACACCCTGGCCAAGACCGACCCGGGCGCCCTGCCGTCGGGCCTGCCCGACCTGCCGGACATGTCGGAGCTGCCGACTTCCTGACGGCCCGGCCGGGCACGCGACCGCCCGGCCACCCGACCACCCGACCGGTCCACCGGTTCCGGGGCCGGTGCCCGGGGTGCGCGGACGCCTCACTCCGGCCTGGAATCGGGCTCCGTGCCGGGCTTCGACTCGGACTTCGACTCGGACTTCGGCTCGGGTTTCGACTCGGACTTCGGCTCGGGCTTCGGCTCGGACTTCGGCTTGGGCGACCCGTCCAGTCCCCGGGAGAATTCCTCCAGGGCGTCGAGGAGGAGGTGGGCCCCTTCCCGTACGAAGGGGTCCTCCTTCCCGTCGCCCGTGCGCTGCCGCGCGTCCCACTCCGCCAGCGCCTCGCGCACCTCGGACCAGTCCGGTACGCGCCGTTCCCGCACCTCCTTCGCGCCCCGTTCGGTGGCCCGGCGCAGCGCTCCGGCGAGGCGCGCGGCGTTCGGTACGGGGGTGGCACCGCCGCCGGGCAGGTGGGCCTCCAGCAGCATCGCGGCCCGGCCGAGTTCGGCGAGCGCGTGCTGGGTGTCGTCGGCTGCGGCACGGGAGAGGCCGCGATTGCGCACCGGTTCGTGCTGGGCCACCGCCAGCGCCTCCTGCCAGGCGACCCGCGCCTCGCGGGTGTCGAGCAGCGCCGAGCGCACGTCGTCGTGGCCGCGTTCGGCCGGTTCGGCGTACTGGTCGACGACCGAGGCGGCGTACCGTCCGTCCGCCTTCAGCCAGTCCCCGAGCCTGCCGCGCAGCCGCGGCGTCTCCCACGCCGGGTAGAGCGCGTACGAGATCATCGCGAGGAGCCCGCCGGCGAGGGTGAGGACGACCCGTTCCAGCACGGTCTGCGACCAGTTGTCGCCCGCCATGCCGAGCAGGAAGACGACGTACGCGGAGATGCACGCCTGGCCGACCACGTACCCCGTGCGCATCAGCAGGTACATCAGCAGGGCGCAGAGCACGGCGAGCACCGCGGCCAGGCCCGTCCCCGGCCGGGTGGCCTGGACGATGCCCGTGGCGAGCGACACCCCGACGATCGTGCCGCCGAACCGGGCCACGGAACGCCCGTACGTCTGGGAGAACTCCGGCCGCATCACCATGACGGCCGCCATGGGCGCCCAGTAGCCGTGGCCGAACGGCAGCGCGGTGCCGGTGAGGTAACCGACGGCCACGACGACGGAGACCCGGACGGCGTGCCGCAGGATCGGCGAACCGGGGCGCAGCTCGGCGCGCATCGCCTTCACGACGACGGGGACCAGCCGCAGGAGGGTGGGGCGCCGGCGGTGCGGTGCGGCGGCGGGGGTCTCGTCCGGGGTGGCGGTGGTCCCGCCCGCGGGGGTGGGGGTCCCGCCCGGGGTGGCAGGGGCTCCGCCCGGGGCAGTGGAGGTTCCGCCCGCGGGGGCCTTGATGGACTCGGCGACCCGGTCCGCCTCGGCCTTCTCCTCCTTCGTCCCCTCGCCGTCGGCCGTCTCGATGACGTCGGAGAGCAGCGCGCCGAGCCGGTCGGCGGCCCGGCGCGGCGGCCCGGTGAGCAGCGTTCCGGTGTCCGGGGTGCGCAGCGCGGCCACGGCGGCCGGGGACAGTTCGACCGGCTCGCCGTGGCGGATCGCGTGGGCCGCCGAGTCGAGCACCGACCCGGCGGCGGCCAGGAGTTCGCGGACCCGGTCCCGCTCGGGCCCCTCGGACGGCACGCCCAGCGACGGGTCGGCGAGCGAGGCGAGGACCGGCCGGATGCGTTCGGCGATGCCCCGGGAGCCCCGCAGTTCGGGCGGGCGGCGCCGGGCCTGGCGCGGGGTGACCGCCGCCGCGTTGCGGGCCGTCATCAGCGGCACCGGGTCGAAGGGGGCGACCGGGTCGTGGCGCAGCCGCCGGGCGTAGTCGGCCTCGGCGGCCAGCGCGTCGGCGAGGGCGTCGCGCTGGGCACCCCATCTCCGTACCGGGAACAGGACGATCAGCGTCGCCTGCACGAGACCACCGACCAGGATCATCACGGCGTGCACGGCCGAGTTCGCGACGGAGGTCGGCAGGGTGACCGTGACCAGCATGATCGCCACGTTGGAGGCCGCGATGAGGCCGCCGGTCGGCCCCGCCGCCCAGGCCAGGCCCGCGACGAACGTCCAGATCACCAGCAGGAGCAGGAAGAGCGGCAGCCGGGAGCCTGTGAGGTAGCCGAGGAACGTGGACATGGCGAGGCTCGCCCCGGATACCAGCGCGAGGACCGGCCGGGGGCGCCAGCTGCGCTGGAACGTGGCGATGGCCGCCTGGAACGCGCCGAACGCGGAGCTCGCGGCGACCACGGGGCCGAAGAGCGCGAGGGAGATCCCGATGACGAGGGCGAGACCGGCCGCGCCGCGGATCGCGATGAGCGGTTCGAGACGTTGCCGCTCGATCTTCAGCCCCGAGCGGGCGGTCTCCTTCAGCGCCCGGAGCCAGCTCATGCCCAGAGCCTAACCGGAATTACCGTTTTGCCCCGAGTCGAAAGGATTCGAGTCCGCCTGGGGCCCGGAAAGCCACCCGGGCTCTGCGGCCAGGGGTCGGCAGCTGGCAGTCGGCAGTCGGCAGTCGGTGGCCAGGAGACCAGGGGGGTCAGGGGACCGGGTGGCTGCGATCAGAGGTGGACGGTCAGCGGTTTCCGCGTCGGCCGCGCAGTTCCGGGCCGTGCCCGCCCCCGCCCTCGCCTCCGCCCCCGTCCATCCGCGCCCGGTCCGCGGCGGCCGTTCCGTGGGTCCATCCGTCCAGGTCCGTGACGCCCCTGACCCGGGTGGTCGTGGTCCGGGGGAACATCCGCTCGGCAGTGTCCGTGACCGCCATGTCGCGGGCGGCGAGCACCGGGAGCAGCTGTGGGTCACCGGCCTCCGCCGTTCCCGCACCGGCCCCGGTCCCGGCCTCGGCCTCGGCGGCCGCGGTGACGCGGGCGGTGTCGGCGGCGAGCCGACTGCCCAGGCGCTGGGCGTACGCCATCAGGAAGGCCTGCCGGAACGTCTTGGTCCGCTTGCGTCCGCCGGCCCGCTGGCCCGCCTCCGCCTTCGTCATCGCCACCGTGCCCTGGACCAGCAGGGAGGTGTACAGCAGCTCCACGGAGTCCAGGTCCGGCTCGAAGCCGACCACCGTGGAGAAGCCGAGGTCGCTGTTCCACACCGCGCGGCAGCGGTTCGCGGAGGCGACCGCGTCGAGCAGGATCGCCTTCGCCGTCTCGTACGGCGCGTCCACCCCGATCCGGCACGCCCCGGGCGCCTCCTTGCTGTGCGCACGGGCGGCGAGCAGGGCCTCGTCGATGGAGTGCCGGGCCATCAGCTCCTGGGCCTTGGTGGTCAGGGCCTCCGCCTCCTCGGGGAAGCCGGTCGCCTCGGCCTTGGCGAGCAGGGCCCGGATCCGGGTCAGCATCCGGGGTTCGTCGTGCGCGGGCGGCAGGTGGAGCCCGTGCGGGGACGCGCCGGGCGGCGGCCCGACCGGTTCGATGGTGGGGAGCCGGAGCAGCAGCCGGTACAGCCCGAGGACGGCGGACGCGTAGGAGAAACGGTCCGGCCGGTTGCGGGGCGGGGCGTCCGGGAGCCCGTCGAGCTGGGCGCGCCAGCGCGGCGGCAGCGACTCGTACCGTCCGGTCTCCGAGCCGATCAGCCCGGCGGCGATCCCGGCTGCGGTCTCGTCGAGCTCGCGGCGGACCGTGCGTACGACGTCGGCGGGCTGCCAGCCGCGCTCCCAGGCCCGGCGGACGAACTCCTCGCCGCGCCGGAACAGTTCCGCGTCGGCCGTCGGATCGGCGGCGAGGAGCGAGGCGCCGGTGTCGGGACCGGCGTCGCCGTCCGAGTAGAGGGCCGCCGAGAATGCCTGGTCGATCACCGGTTCCATGAGGTCAGGGTAGGCAGGGCGGAACGGCGGGGTATGGCTGGCCCCACCGTGCGCACGGGCCCTGGTGGTCGTGATCGCCGGACGCGGAAACGGTTCGATCGTGGGCATGGTCTTCCCGCGCCCATCGGCCTCATCCACTTCATCGTCCGCGTCCGCCTTACACGCCTCGGGCACCTCGCACGCCTCGCACACCTCAGCGTCCGGTGTGTCCGGGAACGTCGCCGATGCCGTACGACTCCGCTCCGTGCGCCGCTCCTACGGCCGGGTCGACGCTCTCGACGGTGTCGACCTCACCGTCCGCGCCGGAACCTTCACCGCCGTCATGGGCCCGTCCGGGTCCGGCAAGTCCACGCTGCTGCACTGCGCGGCCGGGCTCGACCGGCCGACGTCCGGCACCGTCGAGGTGGGCGGGACGGAGCTGACCGGGCTGAGCGAGCGCCGGCTGACGCTGCTGCGCCGGGACCGGATCGGCTTCGTCTTCCAGTCGTTCAACCTGGTCCCCTCGCTGACCGCCGCGCAGAACGTCGCGCTGCCGCTGCGTCTCGCGGGCCGCCGCCCGTCCCGTACCGAGGTACGGGACGCCCTGGCCCGGGTCGGCCTCGCGGACCGGGCGGGGCACCGGCCCACCGAGCTGTCCGGCGGTCAGCAGCAGCGGGTGGCCCTGGCGCGGGCCCTGATCACCCGGCCCGCGGTGCTCTTCGGCGACGAGCCGACCGGCGCGCTGGACACCGCGACGAGCCAGGCGGTGATGGAGATGCTGCGGGAACTGGTGGACCTGGAGGGACAGACGATCGTGATGGTCACCCACGACCCGGTGGCCGCGGCGTACGCGGACCGGGTGGTCTTCCTGGTCGACGGGCAGGTGGCGGACGACCTGGCCGCCCCCGGCGCCGAACGGATCGCGGCCTGGCTCGCGGCGGGACGCGAACGCGATGGACGCGATGGACGCGATGGACGCGACGGGCGCGACGGCAGGCCCGACGGACCCGCGGACGGCGACCCCACGGACGACGGCGCGTACGCCCCGTACGGCCGCACGCCCGGCACCGTCACCGACCCCGGCACCGACTCCCACCCCGCCACCGGCGTCGGGACCCAGGCCCCGGAGGCGTCGTGCTGACCATCGCCCTGGCCTCCCTGCGCACCCGCTGGACCACGCTCATCGGCACCTTCGTCGCACTCGGCCTGGGCGTGGGGCTGATCGCGACCATGGGCCTCGGGCTCGCCTCGACCCTCGACGTCCCGGACCGGGCGCCGCAGCGGTTCGCCGGATCGCCGGTGGTCGTGATGGGCACCGACACCCTGACCGTGCGGGTCCGGCGCGGTCCGTCCACAGCAGAGGTGAGCCACAGGCTCGCCCATCCACACCCTGTGGACATCGAACTCCTGCGCGAGCTCCAGGCGCTCGGCCCGGTGACCCGGGACGACAGCCCGGAGGTCGTCGGACCGCCTCCCCCCACCGGTCGAAAGTCTTCCACCACCGGCCGGGGGCCCTCCCCTACCGGCCGGAAGCCCTCCACCACCGGTCGGGGGCCCTCCGCCACAGACCGGACGACGGTGCGCGGCCCGGACGCCGTGGGTGTGGACGCGCCCGTCGCCGAGGTTCGGCGCGTCGTCGGCGACCGCGCCCTGGTCCTCACCGGGGACGAGCGGCGCCGCGCCGACCCGGCCACGGAGCGGGACGCCGAGGGGCTGGTGACCGTGAACGCCCTGCTCGGCACGGCCGGTGGCGTCGCCGCCTTCGTCTCGGTCTTCGTCGTCGCGTCGACGTTCGCCTTCTCCGTGGCCCTGCGCCGCCGCGAGTTCGGGCTGCTGCGCACGGCGGGGACGACGCCCGGCCAGTTGCGGCGGCTGCTGCTGACGGAGGCCGCGGTGGTCGGGGCCCTCGCCTCCGCCGCCGGTTGCGCGCTGGGCCGCCTGGCCGCACCGGTACTCGCCGACCTGCTGGTGGACGAGGCAATGGCGCCGTCCTGGTTCACCGTCCGCCCGGCCGCCTGGCCGCTCCACGTCGCCTTCTGGACCGGGCAGGCCGTGGCACTCGCGGGGGTCTGGGCGGCCTCGCGGCGGGCGGGCCGGACCGGCCCCGCGGAGGCGCTGCGCGAGGCCGACATCGATACGGGCGTGCTCCCGCCGGTCCGCCGGCTGCTCGGAGTCCTCCTGCTCGCGGGGGCGGCGTTCCTGATGGCGAAGTCCCTCGTCACCGACCCGTCCGCGCTGCTGAAGCGGAAGACGTACACCACCGGGCCGATGGTCCTGATCACGGCCGCCGCGCTGCTCACGCCGCTGCTGGTGCGCCCGCTGGGCCGATCGCTCCGGCTGCCGGGGGCGACCGGGACGCTCGTGACCGCGAACACGTCGGCGGCGCTGCGGCGTACGGCCGCGATCGTCGCGCCGGTGCTGGTCACCGTGGCGCTGGCCGGTTCGGTGACCGGTTCGGCGATGACGGTACCGGCCGCGCGGGCGGCGGAGGCGCGCGAGCACACCCGGGCCGATCTGGTCGTGACGGGACGGGAGTTGAGGCCCCGTCCGGTGCCGGGCGCGACGCTCTCCGCCTCGGCCCCGACCGCCGTCCACGTACGGGAGGAAGGCACCGCCCTCATCACGTCCGAGGCCCGCGCGGTGGACGACCCGAAGGCCCTCGCGGCAGTCGGCCGACTGCCGGTGGTGGCGGGCGACATCAGGGACCTGGACGACCGCTCGATCGTGGTGAACGAGGAGTGGGAGCAGCACACGGTGGGCTCGACGGTACGGGTGTGGCTGGGCGACGGGCGACCGGCGAAGCTGCGGATCGCGGCGGTGCTGGCGCTCGGCACGGGGAACAACGGGGCCTACGTGACCAGGGCGAACGCCCCGGCGGCCGTGGTGGACCGGATCGACGTACGCCTCTCGCCGGGCGCCGACCGGGCCGCTGTCACCGCACAACTGCGCAAGACGGGCGGCACCGTGCGGCCGGTGGAACAGTGGCTGGCCGCGACGCACCCCCGCACCAGCGCGCAGACCCGGTTCGGCCTGGCCGTGGTCCTGGGCATCGCGCTGGTCTACACGGTGCTCGCGCTGGCCAACACGCTGCTGATGGCGGGGTCCGTACGGTCCTCGGAGCTGGATGCGCTCCGGCTGGCCGGCGCCACCCGGCGGCGGGTCCTCGCGGTGGTGGCCGGGGAGACCCTCTTCGCGGTCGGGCTCGGGGCGTTGCTCGGCCTTGCCGTGACCGCGGTGAACCTGGCGGGCGTGGGTGCCGCGCTGGCCTCGCTGTCCGCGCCGGTCGAGGTGTCGGTGCCGTGGTCGCTGATGGGCGGCGCGGCGGGGGTGTGCGCGGTGGTCGCGGTGGGGGCGGCGCTGCTGCCGGAGGCGGTGCGCCGCACGCGCTGCCGGTGACCGAGGGCCGGCAGGGCCGGGCGAGGCAGCCGGACCGGGCAGTTGAACCCGGGCGGGCAACGTGTGTGGTCCATCCAGCCGCACCTGCTGACGGGGCATCCGCTTTCCCCTTTCGTCACGTTTTAGCGTGCTTCCCATTCCACCCAGAAGCCGTAGACGGAGGCGATCGAGGAATGACCGGAGCAGGAGCAGAAACCGGAACCGGAACCGGAACCAACATCGGAGTCGGCATCGGAAACCGACAGCAGGACGCGAAAGCACAGGGGCTCACCTCGCGACGGCGCGTGCTGGCCGCCGCCGCGCTCGCACCGGCACTGGCCGCGGCCGGGACCGCCCCCGCCCTCGCCCGGCCCACCGCAACGACCGGGCCGGCCGAGACCGGAACCGGTACCAGGGCCGGAACCGGAACAAGGGCCGGGCACGGCAAACAGATCAAGCCCGCGCGGACCGAGCCGACGGACTGGGCAGGCGTGGCGAAGGCGCTGGGCCGCAGCGGCAGCATGCTGCGCGGCACGACGTACCACACGGCCTTCCCCCGGCGGGACCTGCTGGTGGTCTCCGACGGCGTCGTCGTCACCCCGGGACTCGCGCTGGGCACACACGTGGCCTTCGTCCGTTACGCCGACGGCAGCACGATGGTGATGGGCGACGTGGCGGTCACCGAGGAGGAACTCCAGCAGGTGACCGATGCCTGGCAGGCGCACGGGATCGAGCAGACCGCGCTGCACAAGCACCTGCTCTCCCACACCCCGGACGTCTGGTGGACCCACATCCACGCGCACGGCTACGACGCGGTGGCCCTGGCCCGCGGGCTGCGCGCGGGATTCGACCGCACCGCCACCCCGCCCGCGCAGCCGCCGCGCCCCCCGGCGCCGGTCGACCTGGACACCGGCGCGATGGAGGCCGCACTGGGCGCCAAGGGCACCGTCGACGACGGGATCTACAAGATCCCCTTCATCCGCCGCGAGACCGTCGTGGACGGCCACCTGATCCTGCCGCCGGGCCTGGGGGCGACCAGCGCGTTCAACTTCCAGCCGCTGGGCGGCGGCCGGGCCGCGCTCAGCGGCGACTGCGCCATGCTCGCCTCCGAGGTCCCGCACGTGCTGAAGGCCCTGCGCCGGGGCGGAATCAAGCTCGTCGAGCTGCACAACCACCACCTTTCGGAGAGCCCTCGCCTGTTCTTCGTCCACTTCTGGGCCGTGGACGACGGCGTCGAGCTCGCACGGGCACTGCGCCCGGCGGTGGACGCCACCAACGTCGTACCGGGCAACTGACCCCGCGACCGGGCGGGCCGCGCCGCGCACCCCGGTCGCCGCACCACACACCGCCGACACGCACCCCTGGCCGCCGGACTGCTGCACACCACCGGCCGCCGGGCGAGGTGCTGTGCCGACCGCCGGACCGGGGCGCCGTGCCGACCGCCGGACCGAGGCACTGCGCCGGCCCCACCGAACCGGGGCGCTGCGCCGGTCGCCGGATCGCATTGCGCCGGTCCAGCGACCGGCGGCGCCGAATCTGTTCTGCATATGGACCAATCGGCCGGGAGCGGCGCGTGTCCATGCCGACGACCGGGCACCCATGGTCCCGTCCGGCCCGCACCCCGCACGGACGAAGCCCGGCCCGCAGCCGCACGAACCGACCGTCAGACTCCCCCTCTGGAGCTCCGCATGGAACCAGCCGCCGACGCCCGGCACTGCCCGTTCGACTACGCCGACGCCCTCGAATTCGACCCGGTGCTCAGACACTTGATGACCGAGGCGCCGGTGTCCCGCATCCGCCTCCCGCACGGCGAGGGCGAGGCGTGGCTCGTCACCGGCTACGACGACGTGCGCACGGTGACCACCGACCGGCGCTTCAGCCGCAGCGCCATCATCGGCCGGAACTTCCCGCGCATGACCCCCGAACCGATCGTCCAGGACGAGGCGATCAACGTGATGGACCCGCCGGGCAGCAGCCGTCTGCGCAGCCTGATCTCCAAGGGTTTCGCACCCCGTCACATGGAGCGCATGCGGGTGCGCACCCAGCACGTCGTCGACGAGCTGCTGGACCGGATGGAGGAGAACGGCTCCCCGGCCGACCTGTTCGCACACCTGGCGGCCCCGCTGCCGCTGACCACCATCTGCGAGGTCCTCGACATCCCCGAGGAGGACCGCGCGCAACTGCGCGCCCACGCCCGGACCATGATGGACACCACCGTCGAGAACAAGGACGCGGCGGTACGTTCCAAGGCCGATCTCCGCGCCTACTTCGCCACGTTGACGGCGCAGCGACGGGCGGACCCGGGCGACGACCTGATCAGCGCGCTGGCCACCGCCCGCGACGGGGACGAGATCCTCAACGACCAGGAACTGACCGTCATGGCCATGGTCCTGCTCATCACCGGCCAGGACACCACCACGTACGAGATCGGGAACATCGCCTACACGTTGCTCACCAGGCCCTACGAGCTCGCCATGGTGCGCGATCGCCCCGACATGCTCCCGCAGGCCATCGAGGAGCTGCTGCGCTTCATCCCCTTCCGCAAGGGGGTCGGCATCCCCCGGGTCGCCACCGAGGACGTGGAGCTGAGCGGGGTGCGGATCCGGGAGGGGGACATCGTGCACGTCTCCTATCTGACGGCCAACCGCGACGGCCGGAAGTTCGACCGCCCCGACGAGCTGGACCTGGAGCGCAACGGGCCGTCCCACATGACCTTCGGCTGGGGCGGACACCACTGTCTCGGCGCCCCGCTCGCGGCCACGGAGCTCCAGGTCGCCATCGGAACGCTGCTGAAGCGCTTCCCCGCCCTGAAACTGGCGGTGCCGGCCGAGGAGGTGCGCTGGAACAAGACGTCGATCTGGCGCTATCCCCTCGAACTCCCCGTCACCTGGTGACCGAGGAGGCCCCGTACGCCCGACGACCGGATGCGTTCCGGCACCCCCGGTGACCAGGGGCGCTCCGGTCGCGCCTCGACTTCGAAGCGTCTGGCCCCTTCGAACCGTCGTACGCACAACACCACGCACCTCGCGTACGCCGGACACGTCACGCACATCGCGTACGCCACGCACGCCCGGGTCCGGCCGAGGCCCGACCCGGGCCCGGCAGACGAGAGGCCGTCATCGATGATGCGCCCGTGCGGGGCGGGCGGCAACCGGAACGGTCCGGGACACACCGGGGCACGTCCGGTCCGACCCACCCGCCCGCCCTGCGGTCCGGCCCACGTCCGGTCCGACCCGCATCCCGCCCGGCCCACGCGCCCGCCCAGTGCGCATCCGCTCCGGCCCACACGCCCCTCCTGCGGTCCTCGCCGTCTCGACATGCGGCCCCGATCCGCCTGCCGTAACGTGAACCCGACGGCCACCCATTCCGTGGCGGATCAGCTTCCGCCCACGAACGGCTAGAGCTCAGTCTTCGACGGTCGGCCCGTCCGCGCCCGTTCCAGGGGCACCTGCTCGGCGCCGGAATCCACCAGCTCCGTCCCGCGCGACCGCGTATGCCGACGCGAGGCCGCGCGTGCAAAGCCGTGGTGGCCGCCTCCCGCCGACAAACGCCCCTAAAGAAACCTTCGGGCCCGGCCGTGTGGACCATGTCCGCTAGGAGGAGTTCCATGGCGGTTCTCTGCAAGCCGGCCATCGCGGTTCCCGAGCACGTCATCACCAACGAGGAAACCCTTGAGCTGGCCCGACGGTTGCACGGCGACCATCCGCAGATCGACCTGGTTCTTCGTCTGATCGAACACACCGGGGTGCAGAAACGGCATCTGATCCAGCCGATCGAAAAGGTGCTGCAGCACCCGGGGTTCGACGCCCGCAGCATCACCTACGAGGAACACACCAAGGCCCGGGTGCCTGCGGTGGTGCGCCGGGCGCTCGACCAGGCCGAACTGGAGCCCGAGCAGATCGACTTGATCGTCTACGTCTCCTGCACCGGCTTCATGATGCCGCCGCCGACCGCATGGCTCATCGGTGAAATGGGCTTCCGCCCGGAGACCCGACAGCTGCCGATCGCCCAGCTCGGCTGCGCCGCGGGCGGTGCGGCGGTGAACCGGGCCCACGACTACTGCACGGCGTACCCCGACGCCAACGTGCTGATCGTGGCCTGTGAGTTCTGCTCGCTGTGCTACCAGCCCACCGACCTGGGCGTGGGATCGCTGCTGTCCAACGGACTGTTCGGCGACGGCATAGCCGCCGTCGTGCTGCGGGGCAGCGGCGGTACGGGAGTACGGCTGGAGCGCAACGGCTCGTACATCATCCCGGACACCGAGGACTGGATCTCCTACGCGGTCCGGTCCACCGGGTTCCACTTCCAGCTCGACAAGCGGGTGCCCGGCACCATGGAGCCCCTCGCTCCGGCGCTGGAGGCGGTCGCCGAGGAGCACCAGTGGAACGCGGGCAAGATGGACTTCTACATCATCCACGCGGGCGGCCCGCGCATCCTGGACGACCTGAGCCACTTCCTGGACGTGCCGCCCGAAGCGTTCCGCTTCAGCCGCGCCACGCTCACCGAGTACGGCAACATAGCCAGCGCCGTGGTGCTCGACGCCCTCGGCCGCATGTTCGACGAGGCATCGGTCCTCGACGGGCACCGCGGGCTGATGGCCGGCTTCGGTCCCGGCATCACCGCCGAGATCTCCCTGGGCACCTGGACGAGCGAGGCCGAGTCCTGAGCCTCCCCCCGCCGCCCCGTCCCCGGTGACCGCCACCTACGGTCCCGGGGCCGGGCGGCCGGGCGGCAAGGGCCACCACACAGCCCCCTCCAGGCCCGCGCGCCCGGACGTCGCTGTCAGTGCCGGGTGCAAGACTCGACGGCATGACCGAACGTTGGGCTCTGGCCATGACGGAGACCGGTGGCGCGCTCCTCGCCCCACTGGCTCCCACCGGCCTGCCCGCCGGCCCGGTCGTGGCCGAGCCCGACCTGGTGGCGGCGGTCCGTTCCCGCCCGGAGGTGACCCGCTGGGTCTGGCGGTCCACCGCCGAGATCTACCCGCGCCTGCTCGCGGCCGGCGTCCCCGTGGACCGCTGCTACGACATCGAGGTCGCCGAGTCCCTTCTCCTCGCCCACGAGGGCCGCCTCGGCGAACCCCGCTCCGCCGCGGCCGCCCACGCCCGCCTGCACAACGCCCCGGTGCCGCCCGATCCCCCGCCCCGCACCGCGGAGCCCGGCTCGCAGTCCTCCCTCTTCGAGCCCCGCTCCGGCACCGAGCTGCCCTTCGACGACCTGCTCCAGGTGTACGCCGACCAGCTCCGCCGCCACGACGCCACCGCCCACCCGGCCCGGATGCGCCTGCTCACGGCCGCCGAGTCGGCCGGCATGCTGGTCGCCGCCGAGATGAACCGGGCGGGCCTCCCCTGGCGCGCCGACGTCCACCGGGACGTGCTGGACGAACTGCTCGGCGAGCGGTACGCGGGCGGCGGCGAGCCCCGCAGACTGGCCGAGCTGGCCGACGAGGTCTCGGCCGCCTTCGGCAGACGGGTCCGCCCCGACCTCCCCGCCGACGTGGTGAAGGCGTTCGCACAGGCCGGCATCAAGGTCAGGTCCACCCGGCGCTGGGAGCTGGAGGAGCTGGACCACCCGGCGGTGGAGCCCCTGATCCAGTACAAGAAGCTGTACCGGATCTGGACGGCGCACGGCTGGAGCTGGCTCCAGGACTGGGTGCGCGAGGGCCGCTTCCGCCCCGAGTACCTGCCGGGCGGCACGGTCAGCGGCCGTTGGACGACCAACGGCGGAGGGGCGCTCCAGATCCCCAAGGTGATACGGCGGGCGGTCGTCGCCGACGAGGGCTGGCGCCTGGTCGTCGCGGACGCCGACCAGATGGAGCCCAGAGTGCTCGCCGCGATCTCCCGCGACCGCGGCCTGATGGAGGTGGCGGGCCACCACGGCGACCTGTACACGTCCCTGTCGGACCGGGCCTTCCACGGCGACCGGGAACACGCCAAGCTCGCCCTGCTGGGCGCGATCTACGGCCAGACCTCGGGCGACGGCCTGAAGAACCTCGCCGCCCTGCGCCGCAGGTTCCCGCTGGCCGTGGCCTATGTCGACGACGCGGCGAAGGCGGGCGAGGAAGGCCGCCTCGTACGGACGTGGCTGGGCCGCACCAGCCCGCCCGCGGCCGGAAGCGGGGAGGACGAGGAGGCCGGCCTCCCGCAGGAGAGCGCCGACCCGCCCTCCGCCGACGGCGAGTTCACTCCCGGCTACGCCTCGACGAACGCCCGTGCGCGGGGCCGTTTCACCCGCAACTTCGTGGTGCAGGGCAGCGCCGCCGACTGGGCGCTGCTGCTCCTGGCCGCCCTGCGCCAGTCGCTCCGCGCCGCCGGGCTCCGGGCCGAGCTGGTCTTCTTCCAGCACGACGAGGTGATCGTGCACTGCCCGCGGGAGGAGGCGGAGGCGGTGGTGGAGGCGATCCGGGCAGCCGGGGACCTGGCCGGCCGGACCGCGTTCGGCGAGACGCCGGTGCGTTTCCCCTTCACGACGGCGGTGGTGGAGCGCTACTCGGACGCGAAGTGACCACCCCGGAACCACCCACCGCTCCCCTCCCCGGAACCACTCACCGCCCGGAGCCGCTCACCGTCCGGAGCTGGAACCGGAATCGGACTCTCCGCTCTTTCCCCGCTCCTTCTCGTCGGGCTCGGCAGCGGACCGCGACGGGTGGTCCGGCGCCGTGCTCTCCCCGAACCCGGCCAGTCCGTGGTCGTAGTGCACGGGACGCAGATGCTGATGCCGGTGGCGGGCGTTGAGCAGATGAATGACGTACGCCGCGAACGCGATCATCGCGAGGACGACCACGACGGTGACCAGAGTGTCCATGCGGTACCGGCCCCCTTCGATGCGCAGGCCGACAGAACCGGCTCGCCGGGAGCCGTACACATCCAGGCTACTCCGCAGCCCCGCACCCGCCCCCGGGCCACGGACCGGACGAAGCAACGAGAAGCGGGGGACGAGAAACGGGAAACAAGAAAGGGGGTCCGGGCCGATGGTGCCGTCGGCCCGGACCCGGCGCGGTGCGCACCCCCCGTGAGGCAAGTCCGGGGTGCGCACCGCGCGGCGGTGGTCCGCCTGCGCCGTGCTGCGCGTCTACCCGCGTTCCCACAGGGCGGGGACGTTCGGCGGTTCCCAGCCGGCCATGGCCGAGTGCGCCTGCAGACAGCGGTACACGACCCCGCCGTACGTGACGCGGTCTCCCGCGTTGTAGGAGGTTCCGACCGCCCAGGTGGAGCCGGGCGGGTCGGTGGGCGGGTCGGTGGGCGGAACGGTCGGACCCTGGTCGACGGCGAGGACGAAGTCGAAGGACCCTTCCTTCGCGGAGCCGACCTCCCGGACGTTCATCAGGAGTGCCGGGTCGAAGATGGTGTCGGTGTTGTTGCGCGGCTCGTCGGGGAAATAGAGCTGGGTGGTCAGGATGCCCGAGCCGGGCGCCTTGGCCTTGACGTGGATGTGCCGCGTACGGCCCGGGTAGAGCCCCGGCACGATCGTGGTCAGGCTGAAGGCCCCCGAGTTGTCGGTGAACTGGTGGCCGCGGAAGGCGAATCCGCTCATGTCGTACGCGCCGTTGGTGTCGGCCTGCCAGAAGTCCAGGAGCACTCCGGGGATGGGCTGGCAGCCCCGCCCGAAGACGTAGCCGCTCACGGTCAGCCGGACGCCGGGGGTGCTGCCGGTGATCAGGCTCGTGCGGAGCGGGGAGTTGGGCTTGAAGTAGGGCCCCTCGATCTGCTCGTGGGTCGGGCCGTCGCCGTCGTCGCAGTTCGGCGTGGGGGCCAGCGGCCGGCCGTCGGCCCCTGCGTCCCGGGCCAGCGCGACGCCGCCGCCCGCGAGCAGCGGGACGGCGCCGGCGACCAGGGCGGCCTTGAGCAGTGTCTTGCGGCTGATCCGACGGGGGTCGCCGGAACCTTCGGGCACTTCTGGAGTCATGGCTGATTCCTCGGTATGGGGGAAGGACACGGGCATGACGTGAGATGGCGTGGAGCGACGTGCGGCGTGCAGTGTGCGGTGCGCGCCGCCCGGCCGGGAGGCCGAAGCATCGGCCGGGCGGCATGGTCATCGGCAACCGGAATCAGTACCGGGAGGAGTACTGGTGCCGGAAGAGACACTGGTACCGAAGGGGCACTGGTGCCGGAGGAGGTACTAGATCCGCTGCCAGAGGGCCGGTACGTTCGGCGGCGTCCAGCCGGGCTGCGCCAGGTGCGCCTGGAGGCAGCGGTAGCTGTCGGAGCCGTACGTCACGACATCGCCCACCGCGTACGACGCGCCCTCGGCCCAACTGCCGCCCGGGTTCGGCGGATTGGTGGGCGGGTCGGTCGGGGTGCCGTTGGTTACCAGGGTGAGCCCGTACGCCTGGAGCGCCGGGTTCAGCGGCTGGAAGTACGTCGTACCGCCCTGGGAGCAGTTCCCGGAACCGCCGGAGGTGACGCCCTGCGCCTGGCTGCCGGAGATGAACGAACCACCGGAGTCACCGGGCTCGGCGCACACATTGGTGCGGGTGACCCCGGAGACGGTGCCCTCCTGGTAGGTGACGCTGGTGTTGCGCTGCTGGACCGTTCCGCAGTGCCAGCCGGTCGTCGAACCGGAGCGGCAGATCGACGAACCCTCCAGCGCCTCGGTGGATCCGGTGACCGTCACGTCCCCGTTGCCGTACCCGTTCACCAGGGCGCGCGGCGTCCAGTTGCTGTTGGTGGCGACCCAGGAGTAGTCACGGCCCGGGAAGGTGGAGCCCTGGAACGAGCCCTGCGCCTGCTGGTTGTAGCCGCTGGTGCTGACCCCGGGCGTTCCGCAGTGGCCGGCGCTGACGAAACCGGACTGGCTGCCGCGCTTCACCGGGAAGCCTATGGAGCAACGCCCCGAGCCGTTCATGTAGTACGCGTCACCGCCCCGCAGGTCCACGAACGTGCGCGGCTGCTCCGTGGACCGGTTCACCTTCACCAGCTCGCGCGACACCCCGGCAGCGGCCAGGAAGGCGTCGGCCGCCGAAGTGTCGGCGGCCTGCACGACGACCCGGTTGGTGGCCACGTCGACGTACCAGACGGGCACGCCCTCGGGAGCGTCGCGCAGCGCCACCCGGTCCAACTTGGCCTTTGCTGCGTCGAGTTCGGCCAGTGCGTGGGCGACGACGACGGGCTCGGCACCGGCCTCGCGAATCTTGGCGGCGTCCGCGGCGTCGGTGGTGGCGACGGTCAGGGCCGCGTCGTCACCCCTCACCCGGGCCCCGGCGAAGTCCGCGCCGAGGGAGCGCTTCAGCCCCGCGGCGACGGCTGCCGCACGGGATTCGTGGCCGATCCTGCTGCGCGCCTCGGCGGCCGTGAGGCCGAGGTCACGCCGCATGGCCTCCAGCAGACCGGGCGAAAGCTGTTCGGCACCTGCGGCAGTGGGGGTGCCGGCGCGGGGAGTGGGGTCAGCGGACGCGGTGCCGGTCAGACCGGCGAGCGCGAGCGCACCGACGGCCACGGTGGCGGTACACGCGGCCAGGGCACGTCTGCGGAGCAGGGATCTCTCCACGGAACTCTCCTTGACTTCGGGGGAATTGCCGCCAAGGTAGCCGCGTACACGTCACCGCCAGGAGATCCCGTCCTCCCCCTCACTTCGCGTTATGGGGTCGCGCATGAGCATGAGCCGTCGAGGTGACGGGCCCGCGCCAACGGGGGCGAGGGTCGGGCGAGCGATGTGCGACCGGGGCGAAGAACACCCGGCGCCAGCCGACGGAGGCGAGCAGCCCGCCCACGACCGGGCCGATCGAGAAGCCGCCGACCGCGGCGCCGGAGTGGAAGAGCAGGGCCTTGTCGTGCCGGGCGCCCCCTCCCCCACCGAGCAGCCTGCCGCATGACCGGCAACAGAAAAGGCCAGGTCGGACAACATCCGACCTGGCCTTTCTCTGAGCCGCCTTCGGGATTCGAACCCGAGACCTACGCATTACGAGTGCGTTGCTCTGGCCAACTGAGCTAAGGCGGCGCGCCCTGTCGCACCATGGTGCGATCAGCAGCGTCGCCAAGTCTACACAGTTTCCGGGGGTGCTCCGTACCACCCTGGTTTCGAACCGTTCTCGCAGGTCAGTAGGAGATCGACAGGGTCAGGAGCACTTCTTGCCGTCACTCGGCGGGGTGCCTTCCAGGAGGTAGGTGTTGATCGCCGTGTCGATGCAGTCGCTGCCTCGTCCGTACGCCGTGTGGCCGTCGCCGCGGTAGGTGAGGAGGGTGCCGGAGGAGAGCTGGTCGGCCAGGGATTCGGCCCACTTGTACGGGGTGGCCGGGTCGCGGGTCGTGCCGACCACGACGATGGGGGCCGCGCCCTTGGCCTCGATGCGGTGGGGGGTGCCGGTGGACGGGGTCGGCCAGTGGGCGCAGTTCAGGGCGGACCAGGCGAAGGCGCGGCCGAAGACCGGGGACGCCTTCTCGAAGTCGGGGACCGCCCGCTCGGCGGCCTGGGCGTCGGTGAAGGCGGGCGGGAGGTCCAGGCAGTTCACGGCGGCGTTGGCGAACATGAGGTTCGCGTACGTGCCGTTCGGCTGGCGTTCGTAGTAGCTGTCCGCCAGGGAGAGCAGGCCGGAGCCGTCGCCGGTCCGGGCGGCGGCGAGGGCCTCACGGAGCTGGGGCCAGGCCGACTCGTCGTACATCGCGGCGATGACCCCCGTGGTGCCGAGGGATTCGGTGAGCCGGCGGGAGTCGCCGGTCTTGACCGGCCGGGCGTCGAGGTCGGCGAAGAGCCGCTTCAGGCGGGTGGCCGCGTCGGTGGTGGAGGTGGTGCCGAGCGGGCAGTCCGCCTTCTTCACGCAATCGGCGGCGAAGGACTGGAACGCGGTCTCGAAGCCCGCGGTCTGGTCGCGATTCATGTCGACGGCGGGGAGCGACGGGTCCATCGCGCCGTCCAGGACCAGGCGGCCGACCCGGCCGGGGAAGAGCTCGGCGTACGTCGCGCCGAGGAAGGTGCCGTACGACGCCCCGACGTAGTGCAGCTTCTCGTCACCGAGGAGGGATCGCAGCATGTCCATGTCGCGGGCGGTCTCGACGGTGGAGACGTGCGGGAGGACCTTGCCGGAGTGCTTCTCGCAGCCGCTCGCGAACCGCTTGTAGGCGTTGCTCAGCCCGGTGACCTCGGCCGCGTCGTCC
Organism: Streptomyces sp. NPDC001732; assembly: GCF_053596315.1. Classification (NCBI taxonomy): domain Bacteria; kingdom Bacillati; phylum Actinomycetota; class Actinomycetes; order Kitasatosporales; family Streptomycetaceae; genus Streptomyces; species Streptomyces sp. NPDC001732. The sequence continues at coordinate 134,924 of NZ_JBSFFY010000007.1, read as the reverse complement.
GGGGTCTGGTCCACCTGGGTGTAGGTGTCCATCTGCGGGCCGGTGAGGCATTCGACGGGCTCGCTGCGGGCCACTCCGCGCGGGTCGATGGCGACCATGTCGTAGCGGGCCCGGACCGGGGCGGGGAAACCGATCCCCGCGTACCCCTGGAGGTACTCGACGGCCGAGCCGCCGGGGCCGCCCGGGTTCACCAGGAGGGAGCCGATCCGCTTGCCGGGCCCGGTGGCCTTCATGCGGGAGACGGCCAGACCGATCTCGTCGCCGCCCGGCTTCGCGTAGTCCAGCGGTGCCTTCATCGTCGTGCACTGGAAGCCCTCGACGCCGCAGTCCCGCCACTTCAGTTCTTGTCCGTAGTACGGCTTGAGCCCGTCCGGTACGGGCGGCACGGACGAGGTCGCCGACGCGGACGACGAGGCGTTCGTCGGGCTTTTGCCGGTGCAGCCGGAGACGAGGAGGCCGGCCACGCCGAGTGCGGCGGCGAGGATGCGGAGCGAGCGCCTGGTGTCCATCCCCGGAGCGTAGTCGCCGCCCGGCGGACCGCCCGACCGCCTGCCCGTACGGGTGAAAAGCGATGAAAAGCGGCAGTGGTCGGAGTGAGCACCGGTACGTGGGCGGCCATCGGTGCAGGGGGAGCACCGGTGCATGGGTGAGCACCGGTACGTGGGGGAGTGGCTGTGCGTGTGCCGGGAAGGCGGCCCCACGAGGCGGCTGCGCGTGCGCCGGTGCTCCCCCTGCACGTGATGGCCTGCCCCGAGGGGCGGCGCGGTGGGTCAGCCCGTGCGGAGCGCCATCGTCATCGCCTCCACCGCGAGCAGCGGTGCCACGTTGCGGTCCAGCGCCCGGCGGCAGGCGATCACCGCCTCTATCCGGCGCAGGGTGCGCTCGGGGGTGGATGCGCGGGCGACTCGGTCGAGGGCGTCCTGCACGTCCGTGTTGGCGATGGCGATCCGCGAACCCAGCTGGAGGGCCAGCACGTCGCGGTAGAAGCCGGTCAGGTCCGTGAGCGCGAGATCGAGGCTGTCGCGCTGGGTGCGGGTCTTGCGGCGCTTCTGCCGGTCCTCCAGCTCCTTCATCACCCCCGCGGTGCCGCGCGGCAGCCGTCCCCCGGCCGCCGCCCCGAGTGCGGCCTTCATCTCTTCCGTCTCCTTGGCGTCGACCTCCTCCGAGACCTGCTTGGCGTCATCGGTCGCGGTGTCGATCAGCTCCTGGGCGGCCTTGAGGCAGCCCCCGATGTCCTCGACCCTCAGCGGGAGCTTGAGCACGGCGGCACGGCGCGACCGGGCGCGCTCGTCGGTGGCGAGGCGACGGGCCCGGTCGATGTGGCCCTGGGTGGCCCGCGCGGCGGACGCGGCCCGCTCCGGGTCGATGCCGTCGCGCCGGATCAGGACGTCGGCCACCGCGTCGACCGGGGGCGTGCGCAGCGTGAGGTGGCGGCAGCGGGAACGGATGGTGGGCAGCACGTCTTCGAGGGAGGGCGCACAGAGCAGCCACACCGTGCGGGGCGCGGGCTCCTCGACCGCCTTCAGCAGGACGTTCCCCGCGCCCTCGGTGAGCCGGTCGGCGTCCTCCAGGACGATGACCTGCCAGCGGCCGACGGCCGGCGAGAGCTGGGCGCGGCGGACCAGCTCACGGGTCTCCTTCACCCCGATGGAGAGCAGGTCCGTACGGACCACCTCGACGTCGGCGTGCGTACCGATCAGGCTGGTGTGGCAGCCGTCGCAGAAGCCGCAGCCCGGTGCGCCGCCCAGGGCGCGGTCGGGGCTGGTGCACTGGAGGGCGGCGGCGAAGGCGCGGGCCGCGGTGGCACGGCCGGAGCCCGGCGGGCCGGTGAACAGCCAGGCGTGGGTCATCTTCGACCCCGAAGGCACCGGCTCTCCCCCGGCATCGGCGGTGACCAGCGCATCGGCGTCCCGGGCGGCGGCCGCGAGCTGCTCCTGCACGCGGTCCTGCCCGACCAGGTCGTCCCATACGGTCATGGGTCACCGCCCTTCCGATGATGTGCGCCGCGCGGCTGTCGTACGGTACGGCCGCGCGGGCTGTGGTGTCGCCGTCCGCCGGTCGGGCCGCCGCCCGGCGCGACGGTCTCCGATCCGGCTTGCATGATCCGGTCTCCATTGTGAGGGACGGGTCTGACAATCCCGACAGAGCCGCGACCCGACCGCCCGGGACCGCCCTCGCGACCCGGCCGCCGTCGGACCGCCCGCCTCGAACGGTCTGCCCGATCCTCCGGCCCCGTCCGGCCGCCTCGGGCCGCCCGACCGATCCGACCGCCCAGTCGGCTCGCCCCACCTGCACGGACGGCCACCCGCACGGTCGCCCGCCCCGAACGAACGGGTGGGGCAGCCCGACGGTCTCGCCCGTCACGGCTGCCCCACCCGGTCATCTCACTCGTTGTCCCGTCCGGTCATCCCACCCGAGGTCCCGTCCGGTGTCCCGTCCGTCAGCGGCGCGGGCGGCGGCCCCGGCCGGAGCGGCCCGGGTCCCCGTCGTCATGGGAGTCGTGGTGCTCGCCCAGCAGCTCGTCCGCCAGCGTCGGCAGATCGTCCAGCGGGGTCTCCTCGGCCCAGTCGGGGCGGGGGCGCCGACCGCGCTCCCCCTCCTCCCGCCGGTCCTGCGCCGACTGCGGGTCGCCGATCTGCGGGAGCTCACGGGTGCGCTCGTTCTCGCTCTCCGCCGCGGAGCCCGCCGGACGCTCGTCGCGGAAGATGCCCCGCGGAACCCGGTCCTCCGGCCTCGCCGTCCGGGGCTCGCGCGCCTGCGCGGTGTCCCGTACCGGAGGGAGGACCGCCGTCTCGTCCGCAGCACCCGTCACACCCGTCGCGCCGGGCCGGTCCGAACGGCCGGTCCGGTCGTGGATCTTCGGGAGCATCGCCGTCTCGGCCTCGTCGGAGCGCGTGGACGGTGCGGGCGGCGAGGGCACCTGCTGCGTCACGTCGTTCGGGTTGACGATCGGCGTCGGGACCGTGATCTCGTTCTCCGGCACGGAGGCGGCCGCGGCGGCCTCCGCCCTGGCCCGTTCCGCTGCCTCGGCGGCCTCGGCCTCGGCCTGCCTGCGGGCCGCCTCGGCCCTCAGCAGCGCCTCCTCGGCCTTGCGCTGCTTCTCCAGCCGCAGCGCCTCGGCCTCCTTGCGCAGCCGCGCCTCTTCCTCGGCCTGACGGCGCAGCCGGGCCTGTTCGGCTTCCCGGGCCGCTTCCTCGGCCTCGCGGCGGACCCGCTCCTCCTCGGCCACCCGGCGGGCTTCCTCGGCCCGCTGCCGGGCCTCCTCCGCCTGGCGTTCGGCCTCGCGGCGGCGCGCCTCCTCCAGCTCGCGGGCCTTGCGCTCCTCCTCCTCGGCACGGAGCTTGGCCAGCTGTTCCTGCCGCTCGCGCTCCAGCCGCTCCTCCTCGGCCTTCCGGGCCGCCTCTTCCTCGGCCTTGCGCCTGGCCTCCTCCTCGGCGGCCCTGCGCGCCTCCTCCTGGGCCTTGATCTCGGCCTCGGAGAGCGGGAGGAGCTGGTCGAGCCGGTGGCGTACGACCGTGGTGACGGCCTCCGGGTCCTGGCCCGCGTCCACCACCAGGTAGCGGGTCGGGTCGGCCGCGGCCAGCGTCAGGAAACCGGACCGTACGCGGGCGTGGAACTCCGGCGGCTCCGACTCCAGCCGGTCGGGCGCCTCGGTGAACCGTTCCCTCGCCGTCTCCGGGTCCACATCCAGCAGCACCGTCAGATGCGGTACGAGTCCGCTCGTCGCCCAGCGCGAGATCCGGGCGATCTCGGTCGGGGACAGATCGCGGCCCGCGCCCTGGTAGGCGACGGACGAGTCGATGTAGCGGTCGGAGATGACGATCGCGCCGCGCTCCAGCGCCGGGCGGACGAGCGAGTCGATGTGCTCGGCCCGGTCGGCGGCGTACAGCAGTGCCTCGGCCCGGTTGGAGAGGCCCGCCGACGACACGTCGAGCAGGATCGAGCGCAGCCGCTTGCCGACCGGCGTCGCCCCCGGCTCCCGGGTGACGACGACCTCGTGGCCCTTGGCCCGGATCCACTCGGCGAGCGCCTCGACCTGGGTGGACTTGCCGGCGCCGTCACCGCCCTCCAGGGCGATGAAGAAACCGGTCGCGGCGGGGGCGACGGCCGGGTCGCCGCCGCGCAGCGCCTCGCGCAGGTCGCGGCGCAGCGGCACGCCGGAGCGGTCGTCCGTCTTCGCGAGCACGATCGCGGCGACGGGCAGCAGCAGCGCGCCGATCAGCATCAGGGTGAAGGCCGCCCCGCCGTGCGCGAAGACGAAGTCTCCGGCGGTCAGCCGGTGGGTACCGATCGCGGCGGCCAGCAGCGGCCCGCCAAGCGCGCCGAGCCCGATGAGGACCCGGGCGACGGCCTGGAGGTGGTCGGTGGTCCTGGCCCGGCGGGACTCCTCGGTCTCCTGGTCGACCAGGACGTGCCCGGTGTGGGCGGCGACCCCTGCCGCGTACCCGGCGAGCACCGCGATCATCAGCACGGTCGCCGTGTCCGGCACGAGGCCCATCGCAAGGAGCGCGATGCCGGTGACGGCGGTGGCCAGGGCGAGCAGCCGGCGCCGCGACAGGGTGGGCAGGACCTTGCCCGCGGTGCGGACGCCGACGCCGGTGGCGCCGGTCAGCGCGAGGATCAGCAGGGCGAAGGTGGCGGGTCCGCCGCCCAGGTCGGCGGCGTGCAGTACGGCGACGGCGGCAGCGGCGGCGATGGCCCCGGCGACCGTGGCCGAGGCAGCGACGACCAGTGGGACGGCTCCGGTGCGTCCCTTGTCGGGCCCGTTGCCGGTCGACGGGCGGCGCAGGCCCTCCAGCGGCGAGCGCGGGCGGGGCGTCTGCGTACCCGGCAGCTCCAGGAAGTACAGGACGGAGATCGAGGCCGAGAAGAGGCCTGCGGCGAGGTACGAACCGAGGGCCGCCTGGTGGATCGAGAACCACTCCAGGCCCGAGCCCAGCAGGTTGCCGATGAGGGTGGCGACCAGCAGGGCGGTCGCGGCCACGGGGATCGCGGCGTAGTCGGTGCGGACGGAGAGCCGGCGCAGTGCGTCGAGGTGGTCGGGCAGCGGGCGCACGGCGGCGCCCTCCGGCGGCGGGGCGGGCAGCAGCGCGGGGGCGGCGCCGTCCTTGGCGACCGTCCACAGGCGCTCGGCCGCACCGGTCACGAAGACGGTGACGAGGATCATCATGAGTGCCTTGTCGGGCATCCAGTCGATCCACAGCGGCGCGACGACCAGCAGCGCGAGCCGCAGCCCGTCCGTGCCGATCATCAGCCACCGCCGGTCCAGCGGTCCGCCGGGCGCGGTGAGCGTCGTCAACGGCCCCAGGAGTACGGCTCCGAAGAGGAGGGTGGCAAGGATCCGGGCACCGAACACCGCGGCGACGGCAAAGGCCGCCCCTCGGTACCCGGCTCCGAATGAGCCTTCCAGGACCGCTGCTTGCAGCGACATCAGCACCAGCACGAGAAGGGCGAGTGCATCGCCGATACCGCCGACGAGCTGTGCGCTCCACAACCGCTTCAGCGGAGGAACACGCAACAGGGCTCGTACGGCGCGCTCGCGTGAGTCTGCGGCAAGTGTGTCGGAGGTGGGGCTCACGACCGTTGGCTGCTCGGCTCGCGTCATCCGCCCAGCCTATCCGGAGCCATGGGGTCCCCGGAGGCCCCGTCCGAACATACGGGCGCCCGAGCAGTTCCGGCGCCCGCGGTTCACCCGGCGCGCCCCGCCCCGATCGTCTCCCGGCCGCCCCCGACCGGCGCTTTCCGTCCGCCGGGCCCGGTACGCACGAACGCCGACCCGGTACGCACGAACGCCGAAGGGGGCCGGATCCTCCCGGCCCCCCTGTTGACGCGCTGCTCACCCGACGTACCCGACCGCGTACGGTCCACCCGACGCGCGCGGCCGTACCCGACACGTACGACCCCCGGCCCCCGGCCCTCAGCCCCGAGCGGCTGGCCCCGGTCGGCTGCTCTCAGTCCTCCACGGACGCCGCGGCCGTCTTCTTCGCCGCCGTCTTCTTGGCCGTCGTGGTCTTCTTCGCGGCCGTCGTCTTCTTCGCCGCCGTCTTCTTGGCGGTCGCCGTGGTCTTCTTGGCGGCCGTCTTCTTCGCGGCCGTCTTCTTGGCGGGGGCCTTCTTCGCCGTCTTCTTCTTGGCGGGCCCCTTGGCACGCTTCTCGGCGAGCAGCTCGTAGCCGCGCTCCGGCGTGATGGTCTCGACGCTGTCGGCGGTCCGCAGCGTCGCGTTCGTCTCGCCGTCGGTGACGTACGCGCCGAACCGGCCGTCCTTGACCACGACCGGGGCCCCGCTCACCGGGTCCGTGCCCAGTTCCTTCAGCGGCGGCTTGGCGGCGGCCCGGCCGCGCTGCTTGGGCTGGGCATAGATCGCGAGGGCCTCTTCGAGCGTGATGTCGAAGAGCTGCTCCTCGGAGGTGAGCGAACGCGAGTCCGTGCCCTTCTTCAGGTACGGGCCGTAGCGGCCGTTCTGCGCGGTGATCTCGACGCCCTCGGCGTCCTCGCCGACGACGCGCGGCAGCGACATCAGCCTGAGCGCGTCGGCCAGCGTCACCGTGTCCAGGGACATGGACTTGAAGAGCGAGGCGGTCCGCGGCTTCACCGCGTTCTTTCCGGTCTTCGGGGTGCCCTCGGGCAGCACCTCGGTGACGTACGGGCCGTAACGGCCGTCCTTCGCGATGATCTGGTGCCCGGTGACCGGGTCCGTGCCGAGCTCGAAGTCCCCGCTGGGCTTGGCCAGCAGCTCCTCCGCGTACTCGACGGAGAGCTCGTCGGGCGCCAGGTCCTCCGGCACGTCCGCGCGCTGGTGGCCCTCGGAGTCCTTCTCGCCCCGCTCGATGTACGGCCCGTAGCGGCCGACCCGCAGCTTGATGTCGTTGCCGACGGGGAAGGAGGAGATCTCGCGCGCGTCGATCGCACCGAGGTCGGTGACGAGGTCCTTCAGACCGCCGAGGTGGTCGCCGTCGCCGTTGCCCGCGTCGGAGGCCGCGCCCGCCCCGGCCACGTCGTCACCGGCGCCGAAGTAGAAACGCTTCAGCCACGGGACGGACTGGGCCTCGCCGCGCGCGATGCGGTCGAGGTCGTCCTCCATCTTCGCGGTGAAGTCGTAGTCGACGAGCCGGCCGAAGTGCTTCTCCAGCAGGTTGACGACGGCGAAGGAGAGGAACGACGGGACGAGCGCCGTGCCCTTCTTGAAGACGTAGCCGCGGTCCAGGATCGTGCCGATGATCGACGCGTACGTCGACGGGCGGCCGATCTCGCGCTCTTCGAGCTCCTTGACCAGCGAGGCCTCGGTGTAGCGGGCCGGCGGCTTGGTGGCGTGGCCGTCGGCCGAGATCTCCTCGGCGGACAGCGCGTCGCCCTCGGCGACCTGCGGCAGGCGCCGCTCACGGTCGTCGAGCTCGGCGTTCGGGTCGTCGGCGCCCTCGACGTACGCCTTCATGAAGCCGTGGAAGGTGATCGTCTTGCCGGACGCGGAGAACTCGGCGTCCCGGCCGTCGCTCGCCCGGCCGCCGATCTTGACGGTGACGGAGTTGCCGACCGCGTCCTTCATCTGGGAGGCGACGGTCCGCTTCCAGATCAGCTCGTACAGCCGGAACTGCTCGCCGGTGAGGCCGGTCTCCGCAGGGGTGCGGAAGCGGTCGCCGGAGGGGCGGATCGCCTCGTGCGCCTCCTGCGCGTTCTTGACCTTCCCGGCGTACGTGCGCGGCTTGTCCGGCAGGTAGTCGGCCCCGTACAGCTGCGTGACCTGCGCCCGCGCCGCGGTGACCGCGGTGTCCGAGAGGGTCGTGGAGTCGGTGCGCATATAGGTGATGAAGCCGTTCTCGTACAGCTTCTGCGCGACCTGCATGGTGGCCTTGGCCCCGAAGCCCAGCTTCCGGCTCGCCTCCTGCTGGAGGGTCGTCGTCCGGAACGGGGCGTACGGGGAGCGGCGGTACGGCTTCGACTCGACGGACCGCACGGTGAACGCGGTGTCGGCGAGCGCGGCGGCCAGGGCTCGGGCATTCACCTCGTCCAGGTGCAGCACCTGGCCGGAGCCGGGCTTCAGCTGCCCGTCCGGGCCGAAGTCGCGGCCCTGCGCGATGCGGCGGCCGTCGACCGCGCCGAGGCGGGCGACGAGCGTCGAGGGATCGGAGGAGTCCCCGGCGCGGCCGGTGGCGAAAGTGCCGGTGAGGTCCCAGTACTCGGCGGAACGGAAGGCGATGCGCTCGCGCTCCCGCTCGACGACGAGCCGGGTCGCCACGGACTGGACACGGCCGGCCGACAGACGCGGCATGACCTTCTTCCACAGGACCGGCGAGACCTCATAGCCGTAGAGCCGGTCGAGGATGCGGCGGGTCTCCTGGGCGTCGACCATGCGCTGGTTGAGCTCGCGCGGGTTGGCGACGGCGGCCCGGATCGCGTCCTTGGTGATCTCGTGGAAGACCATCCGGTGGACCGGGACCTTGGGCTTCAGGACTTCCTGCAGGTGCCACGCGATGGCTTCGCCCTCGCGGTCCTCATCGGTGGCGAGGAAGAGTTCGTCGGACTCGGCGAGAAGCTGCTTCAGCTTCCTGACCTGGGCCTTCTTGTCCGCGTTGACGACATAGACGGGCTGGAAGTCGTGCTCGACGTCGACGCCGAGCCGACGGACCTCGCCGGTGTACTCGTCCGGGACCTCTGCGGCGCCGTTCGGCAGGTCGCGGATGTGCCCGACGCTCGCCTCGACGACGTATCCGGGGCCGAGGTAGCCCTTGATCGTCTTCGCCTTGGCAGGCGACTCGACGATGACGAGTCGGCGGCCGCCCTGTGCGGTCTCGCTGGTCGGGGACAACTTCGCTCTTCTCTCCGGTCGACGCTCGGTGGGCATCCGGGCAGCGCGATGACGCTGCCGACGGTGCTGTCGCTGCGGAGTGTGACGGTACAACCCGCCCCCGTGTCAAACGGCAAAAGCCCGCAACGGCCACTCGAACGGTAACCCGACTTCCGCCATTCCTGCCGCCCGGACTGCCCCGTCCACCGTGCGCACGGCCGCTGCCTGCGGGTTTCGGGGCGCGGTGACGGCGTTACGGGCACCGGGGGCGAGATGCGGACGACCCGGGCGTGTTCCGCGCCACGTGCCCTGCGCCCCGCGCCCGGTGCTCCGCTTCCTGTGGTCGGACACGGGTGATCGGGAGCGGCTCAGAGACGGAGGCGGGAGCGACTCGGAAACGGGAACGGCTCAGACGCGGGTGAAGCACCACACACCGAGGGTGAGAAAGAGTACGCCGAACACAGTGGCGAGCGCGGCGGATGCCACGGGGCTCACGCCGTGCGCCACCGGCGCGCGGTGCATCACGCGCGCCCCCGTCCACAGCAGCAGTGCGGCTCCGAACAGCGCGAACGCCGTTCCGGCGAAGACCGCGGGTCCGCTCTCCATGTCCGTACGCCTCTCTGTCCCGTGCCCGACGGCCCGTGCCCGACGGCCTGCGCCCGACGTCCTGTACCCGCCCGGGTGTGTGCCCGTCCGGTCAGGTGGAGGCTGTCACTCCTGGGCGTCACCGACGCGAACCCCGGATGAATGGCCGGATTCGCCGTCCCGGTCGCACTACCGGACCACCCACCGGCCGGGGGCCAACCGGAATCCGCACCGCGGCGACGCGCCGTCGGCGGCGACCCCGAACCCGCTGTCGGCGGGGCGGCTCGTCACGTACGGCGATACGGGGCCGTGCGTACGGCAATACGGGTCCGAACGGGAACGGAGCACGGCGGACCGTCGGCCTTGCGGGCCCCGGCCGGCCGTCGGCCCGCCAGGTCGGCAGTCCCACGGTCCGGCGCCCGGGGACCCGACTGCCCGGAACCGGAACCGGAACGGACGCCGCACGGACCGGCCCGAAAGGACCGGGCCGAATGGGATGCCTCGCCTGTCGAAACGCGAACCGAAACCCGAACCGGACTCCGCGACGCCCCCGCGTCACCCCCGACGGAACCGGCACCCCCGACACCCCGGCCCACCGATCACAGCATCGACAGCCCCGACGACATCAACGGCACCGGCAGCACCTGGGTCATGCGCTCACCCCGCCGACGGCGGCACCGGCTCCAGGAAGCCCTCCTCCACCAGCAGCCGGATCGCCTGCGGGGTCCGGTCACGCAGCAGCACCGGATCCTCGTTCATCAACTGGGCGATCGCGTCCAGGATCCGGCCCGCCGGCAGCGTCCCGTCGCACACACCCGCGAAACCCGCGCCCACGGCGTCGACCTTCGTCGCGCGCCGCATGCCCCGGTTCTGACGGAGCACCACGTGCTCGGGGTCCTCCGCGCCCGGCAGCCCGACCTGCTCCTGCACCACCTCGGCAGCCAGGGTGAAGTGCCCGGCCAGGAGCGCGGCGTCGTCCTGCTCCCGGAGGTAGTCCTGGCGGGCGAAGTGGGCCTCGACAGCCGGTCCGAGCGGCTGCTCCACCGCGTGCGGCCACTCCTCGATCACGATGGACGGATTCCCGGCCACGGCCGCGGCGGACTTGCGCAGGGTGATCCAGCCGAAGCCGACGCCCTTGGTCTTGCGGGCCTCGAACTCGTCCAGCCAGGCGTCGTACCGCGCGGCGTACTCGGCGGGGTCCGTACGGTGGTCGCCACTGTCGCGCAGCCACAGCTCCGCGTACTGCGTGACGTCCTGGACCTCGCGCTGCACGATCCAGGCGTCACAGCCGTGCGGAATCCAGGAGCTCAGCCGGCTCTGCCACTCCTCGCCCTCGACGTGCTGCCAGTTGGCGAGGAAGTGGGCGTACCCGCCCTCGTTCAGCCGCTCGCCCGTCTGCTGCACCAAGGTCCGGCACAGGTCGTCGCCCCCCATCCCGCCGTCGCGGTAGGTGAGGCGGGCGCCGGGCGAGATGACGAACGGCGGATTGGAGACGATCAGGTCGTACGTCTCCGTCCCGACCGGTTCGTAGAGGGAGCCCTGGTGCAGCTCGGCCGGGGCGGCGCCGGACAGCGCGAGCGTCAATCGGGTGAACTCCAGCGCACGGGGGTTGACGTCGGTGGCCGTGACCCGGGTGGCGTGCTGCGAGGCGTGCAGCGCCTGGATGCCCGAGCCCGTGCCGACGTCGAGCGCGGAGGAGACAGGCGTACGGACAGTGATTCCGGCGAGCGTGGTGGACGCCCCGCCGACGCCGAGGACCACGCCCTCCTCGCGCGAGCCGATGCCGCCCGCGCCGCCGACCGCACAGCCCAGGTCCGAGACGATGTACCAGTCCTGCCCCTCGGGCCCGCCGTACGGCCGCACGTCGACCGTGGCCCGCACCTCGTCGCCGGTGCGGATCACCCAGCCGCCCTCGACGCACTCGTCCAGCGGCAGCGCCGCACGGGCCTGCTCGTACGGCACCGGGTGCTGGAGCAGGAAGAGCCGCACCAGCGTGTCGAGCGGGGAGCCGCCCCGGGTCGCGCGCAACGCCGGAACCGTCTCGCTGCGGGCGAGCGCGGCGTAGGCGGGCGCACCGAGCAGGTCGAGGAGCCCGTCGGCGGTGAAGTCGGCGGCGAGCAGGGCTTCGCGGAGCCTGGGTGAACGGTCGGGCGCGGGGAGGCTGGTCGTACTCACCCACCCATTGTGGCCGCTCCCACTGACAACGGCAGCGGCCCGGCGCCCATCGGGGCCGCCGGGCCGTCCGCACAGCCGTCTCTCCACCGCGACGGTCGCACCGCCGCCGGGTTCACCTCCGTGGCCGCCGCCGGGCTCGTCCCCGTGGCCGCTGCCCGGTCACGCCTCTGGCTGCCGCTCGGTCACGCCTTCTTGCTGGGCGAGGGGGACGGTGAGGTGGTGGACTTCGGCGGCTTCGAGGCCGTCGGCTTCTGACAGCCCTTCTGCTTGGCCATCGCGGTACCGACCTCGCCGGACTGGAGCTTCTTCAACGACTCGTCACCGCTGGTGCTGATCTTGTTCAGTTCGTCCGCGATGCCCTTGAGCCCGTCGGCGAACTTCGCCTGGTCCTTCGTCTCCAGGGCGTCGACCTTCTTCTGCAGGTTCGCGTATGCCGCAGAGGAGGCGTTGAGCTCCTTCACGGCCTCCTTCTGCGTGGTCTCGCCGCCGTCGACCGGCGGCGGACCGGCCGATTCGACCGCCGCGCCCAGCGCCTTGTACGCCTGCGAGATCTGCTGGAAGGCGGCCGAGTCGGTGCGCTGCACGTCGGCGGGCTTGCTGTTGTCGGCGGTCTGCTGCTGAATGGCGGCGTTGGCGTTCGCGATCTTCTGGAGCTGCGGCTGGACCTGGTCGCAGACCTGCTTGGCCCAGGCGTTCACCTTCTCGCTCTTGTCGCCGTCGCTGCTGCAGCCCGACAGCGTGAGTACCAGTACCGCACCGCCGGACAGTGCGGCAGCTAGCTTCTTGTTCACCGGATCGGTCCCTTCCAAGGCTCTCGGCCCCGGAACTTACACGGCGGGCGCCCTCCTCCCGCGAGCCGGACGTCCGATGCATAACCTTTTGCAGCCATTTGCACCAAGGGAAACGAGGGAGATACAACTCACCCGCAAAGCCCTCGGAACCCGGGAACGCCTGGACGAACAGCCACCCGAAAGGGGTACGAATTCGAGGCCCTGCAGCGCCCTCGTCGCGATGCGGCCGGGCAGATCGTCAGGCAGAGGGAACGGACGACCGCCAGACGGACAAGCCACCGAGCCGCCGGATCACCGGATCGCTGGATCACCGCGAACGGAAAAGCGGACGGCGCATCAGAGCGTGCCGCCCGCCCGGCCATTGGCCCGAGTCCCCGTCAGACGCCCCCGGCTCTCCCTCCCTTCCCTCTCCCTCTTCCTCTCCTCCTCCGGCGTTTCACGAGACGGCCGCCTGCCCCGACGATTGCGCGGGCCGGTCCCCGTCGCCGGGGCCCTCCTCGTCCCCCACGGCGATCCCGCGTCGCTTGGAGGTGTAGACCGCTCCGACGATGACCGCGACGGCGATCGCCGACACCAGGGCCCGCACACCGGCGCTCGCGTCCTGCCCGTAGCCGAACTGAACCACCGCCGGGGCGATGAGCAGCGCGACCAGGTTCATCACCTTGAGCAGAGGGTTGATCGCGGGCCCCGCCGTGTCCTTGAACGGGTCGCCGACCGTGTCGCCGATGACGGTCGCGGCATGGGCCTCGCTGCCCTTGCCGCCGTGACGACCGTCCTCGACGAGTTTCTTGGCGTTGTCCCACGCGCCGCCGGAATTGGCGAGGAAGACCGCCATCAGGGTGCCCGTCCCGATGGCCCCCGCAAGGTACGAGCCGAGCGCTCCGACACCGAGCGTGAACCCGACGGCGATCGGTGCCATGACGGCGAGCAGGCCGGGCGTGGCGAGTTCGCGCAGGGCGTCCTTGGTGCAGATGTCGACGACGCGCCCGTACTCGGGCCTCTCGCCGCGGTCCATGATCCCCGGGTGCTCGCGGAACTGCCGCCGCACCTCGTAGACCACCGCTCCGGCGGACCGCGACACCGCGTTGATCGCAAGCCCGGAGAAGAGGAAGACGACTGCGGCGCCGAGGATCAGGCCCACCAGGTTGTTCGGCTGCGAGATGTCCAGGCTGAGCGTCATCTCCTCCGCCTTGGCCCCCACGTTGCCGACCGCCGTGGCGATCGCGTCGCGGTACGAGCCGAAGAGCGCCGATGCCGCCAGGACCGCGGTGGCGATGGCGATGCCCTTGGTGATGGCCTTGGTGGTGTTGCCGACGGCGTCGAGGTCGGTGAGGACCTGTGCCCCGGCCCCCGTGACGTCGCCCGACATCTCGGCGATGCCCTGCGCGTTGTCCGAGACCGGTCCGAAGGTGTCCATGGCGACGATGACGCCGACGGTGGTGAGCAGCCCGGTCCCCGCCAGGGCCACGGCGAAGAGCGCCAGCATGATCGACGTACCGCCGAGCAGGAACGCCCCGTAGACGCCGAGTCCGATCAGCAGCGCCGTGTAGACGGCGGACTCCAGCCCGATGGAGACGCCGGCGAGCACGACGGTGGCCGGGCCGGTCAGCGAGGACTTGCCGATGTCCTGGACGGGACGGCGGCCGGGCTCGGTGAAGTAGCCGGTCAGCTGCTGGATCAGGGCGGCCAGCACGATGCCGATGGCGACGGCGACCAGGGCGAAGAGTCGCGGGTCGCCGCCGTGCGAGGTGATCGTGCTGTCGCCGACCCCGCCCAGGTCCGCGTACGAGGACGGCAGGTAGACGAAGACTGCCACGGCCACCAGCACCAGCGAGATCACAGCGGAGACGAAGAATCCGCGGTTGATGGCGGTCATTCCGCTGCGGTCGGCGCGGCGCGGGGCGACCGCGAAGATCCCGATCATCGCGGTGATCACACCGATCGCCGGGACGATCAGCGGGAAGGCCAGCCCCGAGTCGCCGAAGGCTGCCTTGCCGAGGATCAGCGCGGCGACGAGCGTCACGGCGTACGACTCGAAGAGGTCGGCCGCCATGCCCGCGCAGTCACCGACGTTGTCGCCCACGTTGTCGGCGATGGTGGCCGCGTTGCGCGGATCGTCCTCCGGGATGCCCTGCTCGACCTTGCCGACGAGGTCGGCGCCGACGTCCGCCGCCTTGGTGAAGATCCCGCCACCGACCCTCATGAACATGGCGATCAGCGCGGCCCCGAGGCCGAAGCCCTCCAGCACCTTCGGAGCGTCGGCGGCATAGACGAATACGACGCAGGAGGCGCCGAGCAGACCGAGGCCAACGGTGATCATGCCGACCACACCACCGGTACGAAAAGCGATCTTCATCGCCCTGTGCGAAACGGTGGTGAGATCTTTTTCCGGTTCTCCCTCTGCGGGCGTCGCCTCACGTGCAGCAGCAGCCACACGGACATTACTGCGCACGGCGAGTCGCATGCCGATGTATCCGGTGGCCGCCGAGAAAAGTGCACCGATGAGGAAGAACAACGAGCGGCCCGCGCGCTGCGACCAGTTGTCGGCCGGCAGCAACAACAGAAGGAAGAAGACCGCGACGGCAAAGACGCCGACGGTGCGCAACTGCCGGGCCAGATAGGCGTTCGCGCCTTCCTGGACGGCGGCCGCGATCTCTTTCATGCGCTCGGTGCCCTCACCGGCCGCCAGCACCTGGCGCACCAGCAACCGAGCGACCACCAGGGCGGCGACGGCCACGACCGCGACGGCGACCACGATCACGCGATTGCCTTCGGTTAGTACCGCGGCGGCCAGAGAATCAGGTCGGCCGGAAGGGCCGGAGAATGCGGAATCTTGTGCCGGTCCTGCCAGTGGGATGTTGAAGATCTCCGCCATACGTCCTCCTTGACGCTCAGCGCTCAAGTCGTGGACGAATTGTAAGGAGCAGGAGCCGATCAAAACAGTGTGCGGTAAATCCAATTGCCCTCCACTGGCCGACCATTAAATGATCGAGACACGAGATCAACCCGAATGCAGTAATGGGGCAGGCACATTTTCCCCGGATCACCGGTCTCACGGAAAATGAATAAAGGCCCTGCTCAGCAGGGCCTCAAATGGCGGATCGAGAAATGGTCCG
This sequence comes from Streptomyces sp. NPDC001732, assembly GCF_053596315.1. Lineage (NCBI taxonomy): Bacteria > Bacillati > Actinomycetota > Actinomycetes > Kitasatosporales > Streptomycetaceae > Streptomyces > Streptomyces sp. NPDC001732. Next base: position 119,474 of record NZ_JBSFFY010000007.1, on the reverse strand, counting down.
GAAGAGGGGCGGTGCAGCATCCCGACAGACGGACCGCTCCCGACATCGGCGCTGCCATCGGCGCATGTCTTCGAGCGCCCCGGGAACACGCCTTCGGATGCCTCGGAGGCACGTCTTCGGGCATCTCGGGGGGCACGTCTTCGAGCGTCCCGGGAGCACGCCTTCGGATGTCTCGCGGGGCACTCCTTCAAGGGAGCGCGGCCACGGGCGCCTTCGGCCAGGTCATGCGGATCACTCCGCCATTGACCCCCGACCGGACCTCCACGTCGTCGACGAGGCCGCTGATGACCGCGAGCCCCATCTCGTCCTCGCCGTTCGCGTCGTTTTCGTGATCCGGTCCACCGGGCCCCGCGCCGGGCGTGGCGCCGCGTGTCGCGGACGCTCCGGCCCGCCCACCGAGGCTGGGCTCGGCGCCCGGTCCCGGCACCTCGTCGCCGACCTCAACGGCGAAGGACTTCTCCTCCTCGATCAGGGCGACGGAGACGGGAGCGGTGATGCCGTGACTGCGGTGCAGCCCGACGGCGCGGCTGCAGGCTTCACCGACGGCGAGTCTGACCTCGTCGAGCACGGCTTCGTCGATGCCTGCCCGGCGCGCCACGGCGGCGGCCACGAGACGGGCCGTCCTGACGTGTTCGGGCTGGGCACTGAAGCGGAGTTCAACGGTGGCCATGCGATCCCCCTCAGACGTACGGGCGTGCATCCCAGGGTCCCGGGCCCGCTGCCCGGCGCCCCTACTCTTCTTCCGGAACCTGCAAGAACCTGCGATCGGCCGAACCCGCTTGTCGACCACCGGGCGAACCGGACCGTCGACTTACGGTCACCGACCGACCGCGGGCATCCACCCGGTGCCTGACCCGCTTCCGAGCGGGGTCTGGGCACCGAATACGGACGGCCCGGCCGACAGGCCGCCACCAATCCATCACACACCGGTCCGCGCCGACCCACAAACCCCGGGCCGACAGACCGGCCACCACCCGCCGACACCTGCCGAACGGCAAGCTGCCGACACTCCGGACATCCGCCCGGCCGTCGAGCGGCCAAACGTCGGCCGACAGCCCGGTCGAGCGGTGACCCGACCGGCGGACAGCCATGTCGGTCACCAGTGGCGCAATCGCCCGCCCAACCGGCGAACACTCCGGCCCACGGACGACCGGCCCTGCCGACGAACACCGGCAAACGGTCGAACCAGCCGGCCGTCGGCCGCCGACAGCCCGGCTGGACGGCTCGTCTTCGGTTGTCGTCCGGACGCCCCTGTCGTGTCGAGGCGCCGGATGTCGCCCGGTCCCTTCGGCCGTCCGGGGCTCCGAGCGCCGGTTTCCCGGGCACCGATCGCCCACGTCCGGCCGACGAGCCGCACGCCCGGCCGGCCGCTCGGCGGGAAAGCCTCGCGATCGCCCGGCGGACCCGTCCAACAGCAACCGACCGCCCGACGACCGAAGCCTGCCCGCGTCGCGCGGTCCGCCTGCCGGGTCCCGGCACCCGAACCGCGCACCGGCCGTGTGCCGGACCTGCCTTTCGGCCGGCCCGGCCGGTGAACCGGACGTCAGTCGGTGGCCGCGACGGCCTCGTCGACCGTGGTGTGGATCGGGAACACCTTGGTCAGACCGGTGATCCGGAAGATCTTGAGAATGCGCTCCTGGTTGCAGACCAGGCGCAGCGAGCCCTCGTGGGCCCGGACACGCTTCAGGCCGCCCACGAGCACGCCGAGGCCGGTGGAGTCGAGGAAGTCGACGCCTTCCATGTCGACAACCAGGTGGTAGCTGCCGTCATTCACCAACTCGACCAACTGCTCGCGCAGCTTGGGCGCGGTATACACATCAATCTCGCCACCGACCTCGACGACCGTACGGTCGCCACCAGGGCCGGACACATTGCGAGTCGACAAGGACAGGTCCACGGATCCTCCAGCACCTTGCTATCGAGCGGTCGCCCCTCGGTCTCCCCGGCGGAGCCGGGGAACGGATCGCCAGCCGCGATGGCATTCAATCACTTACCAGCAGGCATGCACGACGCCTTGGGACCATTGTCCGTCACGCCAGTGACACACTCGGTGCCGATGGCCAAGAATCACCGCCCCAGTCGACCACCCGGGAACAAGGACTCCGGTCCCTCTCCCGCCATGGTCCTCGACCGACTCGCCGCAGTGGCGGGCCGGTCCGCGCGCATCACTCATACGGAGCACTTGCCCCCGCGCAGGGGAACCCATGCCATCTGGCCCGATCTCATCCGGCCGGAAGTCGTCGCCGCGATCCGGAAGGCCGGAATCGACCATCCGTGGGCACACCAGGCGGCGGCCGCCGAGCACGCCCTGGACGGCGAATCCGTGGTCATCGCCACAGGCACGGCGTCCGGCAAGTCGCTCGCCTACCTCGCCCCCGTCCTCAGCACCCTGCTCGACGGCTCCGAGGCCCCGAACGGCCGCGGCTCCACCGCCCTGTACCTGGCCCCCACCAAGGCCCTGGCCGCGGACCAGAGGCGGGCGGTGAAGGAACTCGCGGCACCGCTCGGCAACGCCGTCAGGCCCGCGGTCTACGACGGCGACACCCCGGTCGAGGAACGCGAATGGGTGCGCCAGTACGCCAACTACGTCCTGACCAACCCCGACATGCTGCACCGCGGCATACTCCCGTCCCACCCCCGCTGGTCCTCCTTCCTGCGCGCCCTGCGCTTCGTCGTCATCGACGAGTGCCACACCTACCGGGGCGTCTTCGGCTCCCACGTCGCCCAGGTGGTGCGCCGCCTCCGCCGGCTGTGCGCCCGCTACGGGGCGGATCCGGTCTTCCTCCTCGCCTCCGCCACGGCGGCGGAACCCTCCGTGGCCGCGGGCCGCCTCACCGGCCTCCGGGTCACGGAGATCGCCGACGACGCCTCACCCCGAGGCGAACTGGTCTTCGCCCTGTGGGAGCCGCCCCTGACCGAACTGCACGGCGAGAAGGGTGCACCCGTACGCCGCACCGCCACTGCCGAAACCGCCGACCTCCTCACCGATCTGACCGTCCAGGGCGTCCGCTCGGTCGCCTTCGTACGCTCCCGGCGCGGCGCCGAACTGATCTCCGTCATCGCCAAGGAACGCCTCGCCGAGGTGGACCGCTCCCTGCCGGACCGGGTCGCCGCCTACCGCGGGGGCTACCTCCCCGAGGAACGCCGCGCCCTGGAACGCGCCCTGCACTCCGGACAGTTGCTCGGCCTGGCCGCCACCACCGCCCTGGAACTCGGCGTGGACGTCTCCGGGCTGGACGCCGTCCTCATCGCCGGCTACCCCGGCACCAGGGCGTCGCTGTGGCAGCAGGCCGGCCGTGCCGGACGCGCCGGCCAGGGCGCCCTGGCCGTCCTGGTGGCCCGCGACGACCCGCTGGACACCTTCCTCGTCCACCACCCCGAGGCGCTGTTCCAGCAGCCGGTGGAGTCGACCGTCCTCGACCCGGACAATCCCTACGTCCTCGCCCCGCATCTGTGCGCCGCCGCGGCAGAGCTCCCCCTCACTCGGCCCGACCTGGACCTCTTCGGTCCCGCCGTGGCCGAACTGCTGCCGCAGCTGGAAGCGGCGAAGCTGCTGCGCAGACGGACGACGGGCTGGCACTGGACCCGTCGCGAGCGCGCCGCCGATCTCACCGACATCCGCGGCGAGGGCGGGCGCCCCGTCCAGATCGTCGAGGAGGGCACCGGCAGGCTGCTGGGCACCATCGACGAATCGGCCGCGCACACCGCTGTCCACGAAGGCGCCGTCCACCTCCACCAGGGGCGCACCTACCTGGTCCGGAAACTGGACCTGGAGGACTCTGTGGCCCTGGTGGAGGAGGCCGTCCCGCCGTACTCGACCACCGCCCGCGACACCACCGCCATCGCCGTCCTGGAGACCGACACCGAGATCCCCTGGGGCGAGGGACGGCTCTGTTACGGCTCCGTCGAGGTGACCAACCAGGTCGTCTCCTTCCTGCGCCGCAAGCTGATCACCGGCGAGGTCCTCGGCGAGACCAAACTGGACCTGCCGCCCCGCACCCTGCGCACCCGGGCCGTGTGGTGGACGGTCACCGAGGACCAGCTCGACGCCGCCCGGATCAACCCGGAGATCCTGGGCGGGGCCCTGCACGCCGCGGAACACGCGTCGATCGGGATGCTGCCGCTCTTCGCCACCTGCGACCGGTGGGACATCGGCGGTGTCTCCGTGCCGCTGCACCCGGACACCCTGCTGCCCACGGTCTTCGTGTACGACGGCCACCCGGGCGGCGCCGGATTCGCCGAACGGGCCTTCCACACAGCCCGCGCCTGGCTGACCGCGACCCGCCAGGCCATCGCGTCCTGCGAGTGCGAGGCGGGCTGCCCGTCCTGCATCCAGTCCCCCAAGTGCGGCAACGGCAACGACCCGCTGCACAAGCGCGGCGCCGTGCGTCTCCTCACGGAACTCCTCCGCTCCGCCCCGCAGGACCCCGGAGAGCCGGATACTCCGGAGTCGAGCCCTCTGGAACCGGAGCGGCAGTCGGCTCCGGGGGCGTCATCCCCGAGGGAGCAGGAGGGGCAGGCGTCGGAGAGGCGGGGTCATCAGGAGTCGGTGCCGGGGGCATCGGCCGCAGAAGGGCGGGAGCGGCGTCCGGAGGACCGGCCCGGGACCTGACCGCCGACCCGTACGGCCCGAAGCCCACCCGGGCCGTCACATCGGCGATCTCCCCGTCCACCACGCACCGCACCAGCACCGCGCCCTGCGCCTCGGCCACCTTCCCGGCAGTCCCGCAGGCCGTCCCGGCTCCTCGCAGGGCCCGGTCCGCCGCTGCCAGGGCCGCCAGATCCGCCGCGCCACCGGCCCGGTGCCGGGCGACCACCACCTGCCCGATCGCCAGCACCACCGCGAACACCGCGCACAACGTGGCCGTGGTCATCGCCACCCACACCGTCGCCAGACCCTTGTCCCCGCCCTCCGGCCCTCCCTCTCCGTTCCCGCCGCCGGAGTCCCGCCCCGGATCCGGATCCCTGCCCCGACTCCGGCGGCGGCCCCGGTCACGTCCCCCGGCCCCACATCCACTCCTGCCCCCGCTCCCGGTCAGGCGCCCGACCACGGCACCCCGGCCTCTCGCTCCCCTCCCGGTCATCACGCACCTCCGCGTTCCCGTCATCGCCGTGCCGATCACCGCGCCGCCTTTCACTCGCTCCCGTTCCCGTACATCGGTCACCGCTCCGTCCCCACCGTGTCCTCGGCCAGTGCCGCCGCCTCCGCGTGGAGCGTCAGGGCCAGCGGACCGGGGCCCGGCGCCGAGGCCGCGACCCGTACCCGCCACAGCTCTCCGGCCCGCTCCATCTCGACCTCGGCCCCTTCGGGGGCCGCCGACCGGGCAACGTCCAGTGCCTGTGCCTCCGGTTCGGAACGGGCCGCCGCCCTGGCCCCGGCTCGTGCCGCATCCACGCACCGGATCTGGGCGGAGGCGGCCATCAGCGCCCAGACCAGCGTCAGGGCGAACACCACCAGTACCGGAATCGCCATGGCCGCTTCGGCTGTCACCGCGCCCCGGTCCCGCCCCTCCCCGGCTCTTCCGGCCGCGCCTCGGGAACGGCACCCGGCAGGTCGTCCCCCACGGCCGCTCTCAGAACTTCGCATCGAGCGCTTCCTTCAGCAGCGACTGCAGTGCGGACATGACCGGCTGGCTGGTGACCACCTTGTAGAGCACCGCCGCGAACGCGCAGGCCGCGATCGTTCCCACCGCGTATTCGGATGTCGTCATGCCCTTGTCCGACCGGACCCGGCGTGCCACGCCACGTACCCAGCCCCTGATTCGCCGTGCCATTTCAACCCCCGCTGATTGCTTGTTCTCGTAGGAAAAATTCAGATACTCGATCTTTTGGGTCATCCGGTGTGAAGCAGTCCGGTCGCCAGGCCCATCACCACCGGGGCCACTCCCACCGCCAGGAAGGCGGGCAGGAAGCAGAAGCCCACCGGGCCGGTGATCAGCACTCCCGCGCGCTGGGCGCGCGCCACGGCGGCGCTCGCCCGCTCCGCCCGCATCGCCTCGGCCAGCCTCGCCACCGGTTCGGCCGCCGGAGCCCCGGTCGAGCCCGCCCGGTCCAGACAGCGGGCCAGCGCGCCCGCACCCGGTATCTCGCCGAACCTCCCCCAGGCCGCCGTGGGTTCGCCGCCGAGCCGGATCTCCGCAGCCGCCCGCGCCAGGCTCGTACCGACCGGTCCGCCGAGCGATTCCCCCACCGCTTCGGCCGCCTCTCTCGGGCCGGCCCCGGCAGAGATGCAGGCCGCCAGCAGATCGGCCGCCAGAGGGAGCTGGCGTGCGGCTCGCGCCTGCTCCTCCCGCTCTTCCTCCCGCTCACGTCCCTTACGGGCCCGCTGCAGGCGCCATGCGCCGTACCCTCCGGCCAGCCCTGCCGCACACCCCAGCGGGCCCCCGAGCAGGACCCAGCCCGTCGCCACGGCCGCCAACGGCGCGATCCACTCCTTCGCCCGTCCGCCGGACACCTTGTACCCGCGCCGGCACCTCTCCGGGGAAACCGCCAACAGCACCGCGCCCCGGCGGCGCCCCGCCCGCCTCCGCCGCAGTCCGGCCAGGGCCGACCAGAGGGCCGTGCCGAGAACCGCGCACACCGCCGCCGCCCCGGGCCCCGTCCCGACGGTGATCCCGCTCATGCCGCCTCCCCCGCCCGTACGATCCGGCCGGCCCACCAGAGCCCCGCCGCCTCCAGCAGGCCACCCGTCACCATGCAGGCCAGCCCGACCGGGGTGTGGAGCAGCACCCTCAGCGGGTCGGCCCCGAGTGCCGCTCCCAGGCCCAGCCCCAGCACCGGCAGCAGAGCCAGTACGGCAACCGTCGACCAGGCGCCCGCCAGCTGGGCCCGCAGCTCCTCCCGTCTGCGCCGCTCGGCCCGCAACGCGCCCTCCAGCCGGTCCAGGCCGGTCGCGAGCCCGGCCCCGCCGTCCACCGCCACCCGCCAGCAGGCCGCCACCCCGGCGAGCCCGTCCAGGCCGGGTTCCCGCGCCGCCTGCCCGAGTGCCGCCGGCACATCGCCACCGAACCGGGCCGCAGCCGACACACCGGCCTCCGACGCCCCCAGCGCCCCCGTGTCCCGGACAGCGGCAATCAGCGCCTGCCCCGGCTCGCGCCCGGCCCGTAACTCGCCCACGACCGCGCCGCACAGCGCCACCACCCCCGCCTCGCGGCGTTCCCGCTCCTGTCTCCGGGCCCGCCCGTGCAGCCACCGCCGCACCAGCGGTACCGCCGCCGCCCCGGCACACAGCGGCAGCACGGACTCCCCCAGCACGGCGACGACCAGCGCCGCCGGGAGACAGAGCCACTCCCTCCGCTCCCGCGCGTGCCCCAGCAACCGCGCTCCGGCCCGTTCCCACCACACGCGCAGCGGCGAGCGAACCGGTCCGTCGACGAACAGCACCCGTGCCCTTCGTCGCCCGTGGTCCTGCGCCGCCACCAGCCAGGCCGCCGCCCCGGCGCACAGGGCGGCCGTGCAGGCCACGCCCGTCGTCGACCCCATCGGCGCGCCACCGCTCACGGCGCACCTCCGATCAGCGAGCGCAGCCGTTCCCAGCCCCGTTCCCGCACGAAACCGTCGGCGCCCCAGCGCAGGGCGGGCACGGTCACCACCAGTCCCGCAGCGTCCCGCTCCAGGACATGCACCTCGGAGATCCGTCGCTGCCCGGCCCGGTCGCGCACGAGATGGACCACCACCGACAGGGCGGCCGCCAACTGGCTGTGAAGGGCCGTCCGCTCCAGCCCCGCCGCCGTCCCCAGCGCTTCGAGGCGGGCCGGTACGTGCTCGGCCGCATTGGCGTGGACCGTTCCACAGCCGCCCTCATGACCCGTGTTGAGAGCGGCCAGGAGTTCAGTGACCTCGGCGCCGCGGACCTCCCCGACCACCAAGCGGTCGGGCCGCATACGCAGCGCCTGCCGCACCAGGTCCCGGAGCGTCACCCGCCCCGCCCCTTCCTGGTTGGCGGGGCGCGACTCCAGACGCACCACATGCGGATGGTCCGGTCGCAGCTCCGCCGAGTCCTCGGCGAGCACGATGCGCTCGCGCTCCCCGACCGCGCCCAGCAGACTCGACAGAAGAGTCGTCTTCCCCGCCCCCGTGCCTCCACTGATCAGGTACGAGACCCGGGCCTCCACCAGGGCCCGCAGCACCCGGTCACCGCCCGGCGGCACGGTCCCCGCCGAGACCAGCTCCGCCAGCGAGAAGGCCCTGGGGCGCACCACCCGCAGTGACAGGCACGTCGAGCCGACCGACACCGGTGGCAGCACGGCATGCATACGGGTGCCGTCCGGCAGCCGTGCGTCCACCCAGGGGCGGGCGTCGTCCAGCCGCCGCCCCGCCACGGCGGCCAGCCGCTGCGCCAGCCTGCGCACCGCGGCGGCGTCCGTGAAGGTCACTGCGGTGAGTTCGAGCCCTCCGCCCCGGTCCACCCACACCCGGTCCGGTGCGGAGACCAGCACGTCCGTCACTATCGGGTCGGCGAGCAGCGACTCCAGCACCCCGGTCCCGACCAGCTCGCCGCGCAACTCCTCGGCCGCACCGAGCACTTCGGCATCTCCGAGCAGCCGCCCCTGGGCCCGTAACGCGGCCGCCACCCCGGCCGGGGTCGGTGCCGCACCGCTCTGCGCCAGCCGTTGCCGTACGGCGTCGAGCAGCGTCTCCGTCATGACGCGCCTCCGCCGGCTCGTCCCTCCGCGCTCTGCGCGGCGAGCGCCCGTTCCCAGAACGCCGCGCAGAACCTGGCCAGTGGTCCGCGAGCGCTTCCGCCCGGTGGGGAGCCGCTGTCCTGATCGGTCAGCAGACCGATGTCGAGCGGCAGTTCACCGACGAGCGGCAGCCCCAGCACCTGCGCCACCCACCGCTCGTCCAGGCCCGCCGCGTACGGGCCCCGGGCCACGACCCGCAGGTCGTCCAGGACCATCCCGGCCGTCGACGCCACCCGCTTCGCCGCCGCGACCGCACGAAGCTCCCCCGGGACCACCAGCAGCCCCAGGTCCAGCTGAGCAAGGGCCTCGGCCACCGACTCGTCGACCCGGCGGGGCAGATCGACGACGACCACCCCGCCGAGCCTGCGGGCGGCGGCCAGCACGGCCCGCATGGCCTGGGGCGGGATGACCACCCAGTCGTCACGGCCCCAGCTGAGCACCCGCAGCCCGTGCAGTGCGGGCAGCGACTCCTCCAGCGCGCCTCCGCCGACCCGCCCCTTGGAATGGACGAAATCCGGCCACCTCATCCCTTCGGCCCGTTCGCCGCCGAGCAGCACGTCGATGCCCCCACCGAGCGGGTCGCCGTCGATCAGCATCGTCCGCCGGCCCACCCTGGCCGCGGTCACCGCGAGAGCGCAGGCCAGTGTGGACGCACCGGAGCCGCCTCGCCCGCCGATCACCCCCACGGTGAGCGCCGACCGGCCCACGCCCTCCGCCGCATTGGCGATCTGGTCGACCAGCCACCCCTCCGAATCGGGCAGCCTCAGCACGTATTCGGCCCCGATCTCCACCGCACGGCGCCAGACGTCCGGGGCGTCCTGGTCCCGGCCGACGAGCAGCACACCCTGTCTGCGCGCCGCCCCACGGCACCGCTGGGCGGCGTCATCACCCACGAGAACCATCGGGGACTGTTCCCAACTGCCCCTGTTTTCGGGCAGCGAGTGATGAACTTCCGGTTCCGCCCCGGCTGCCGCGCACAGCCGCAGCAGATCATCGAGCAGTTCCACGTCCTCGGTCACGATCAACGGTCCGCCCCGCCGTGCTCCGGCGGCCGGCAGACGATCCCGAGCGATGGACCCGGCCAAGATCTCCACCCCCTTCTCACTGCACCCTCATCGCGGTTCGCAGTGATCTCGGATCGTTCCGAGACCGGCGATTCCACAATCCGCGGACTTCGCGGCAGGAATCACCGTGCAGGGCTTCGGAAAATAATGTGGATCTTGCTCGAAAGCTGTGGACAACTCAGCCGTTGTGAATAACTCCGTCGCTCATACCGGCGACTTTCGGAGCGCACCCCTTCCGCTACGCACCGTGATGGTTCAGGGTGGCGGAGGACGGCGCGAGAGATGCGCCGTCACGGCCGAAATGGAGGCGGAATGCTTGAATCCAAGCGGAAGAAACGCGCCCGGACATGCGACGACCCCCGCCGGGGGGGAGAGCGGGGGTCGTCCCCACGGCCGACTCGGGGGGGGAGGAGCCGGACCGGGTTAGCACGGTCGCGAACGATCCGTGACTTCCATGGTGTACCCGAGAGCCCTCTCAGGCAAACCCACGCGCCGGAGTTTACGCCGAATGGTTGGCCCCTATGCTCTGCCTTGTGGAAAACCGCTTCTTGCCGCGCACAGCAGCCTTCTTTGACCTGGACAAGACGGTCATTGCGAAGTCTTCGACACTGGCCTTCAGCAAGTCCTTCTACCAAGGCGGACTGATCAACCGCCGTGCCGTACTGCGCACTGCGTACGCACAGTTCGTGTTCCTTGCCGGGGGCGCAGATCACGACCAGATGGAGCGGATGCGGGAATATCTCTCCGCGCTCTGCAAGGGCTGGAACGTCCAGCAGGTGAAGGAAATCGTCGCCGAGACCCTGCACGATCTGATCGACCCCATCATCTACGACGAAGCAGCGACGCTCATCGAGGAACACCACACCGCCGGACGCGACGTGGTGATCGTCTCGACCTCGGGCGCCGAGGTCGTCGAACCCATCGGCGAGATGCTCGGTGCCGACCGGGTCGTCGCCACCCGAATGGTGGTCGGCGACGACGGCCGCTTCACCGGGGAGGTGGAGTACTACGCGTACGGCCCGACCAAGGCCGAGGCGATCAGGAGCCTCGCGGTGTCGGAGGGGTACGACCTCTCGCGCTGCTACGCCTACAGCGACTCCGCCACCGATGTACCGATGCTGGAGTCGGTCGGCCATCCGCATGCGGTCAATCCGGACCGTGCGTTGCGGCGCGAAGCGACCCTTCGCGAGTGGCCGATTCTCGTCTTCAACCGGCCGGTCCGGCTCAAGCAACGGCTGCCCGCCTTCTCGATGCCGCCGCGCCCGGCTCTGGTCGCGGCGGCAGTGGGCGCGGCCGCCGTCACAGCGGGACTGGTCTGGTACACCTCCCGCCGCCGGGGCGCCCCGGCCTCGGCCTGACGGCCCGGCACGACAGGTCCGGCACGCGCCGTCGCCCCCCCGCCGCCGAACCCGGCGGGCGAGTGCCCGGCGGGATCGATCGTGGGCGTCGGCACACCGGCCGCACGTGCCGGGTGATCCACTTTCCGGCCCACCCGGCACGAATTATCCGACTCGCCCGTAATTGAACCTAAAAGTAAAGAAGTGCGGCCAGCACTACCGTTCGCACCCCCTCTGGAGTACAAAGGACTCAACGGCCCGCGAGACCAAGGACATCCGAGAGGATTACCCGTAACGCAGAAAAGGCCCCACGGACCGAAGCATGAAAACCGAGCACCCACGCGACGTCGACCCGTCGAATACGGGCCAGCCGCACCAGGGAACGGGCAAAGAACCCGCCCTGATGGGCACATATCGAGGACGCATGGTAACTGGGTAGACATGCCAGCGGCGGTACCGAGGACGGTACCGCCGCAACCCTTTTCCGGGGCAGTGAAGTCGACGCGACGAAGTTACTCCCGTGAAGTCACTTCGGTGCTTTACCCCGGCGGAGTCACGGCCTCGGGCTTCACACAGCGGATTCACCACACCGGCCCCGCACTGTCGGGGTCACCCGCTCCGCGGCACTCCGCCCTCGAACTCCTCGCGAGCCCACAGGCCCGAGGCTCACGGAGCCATAGCCCCGGACTCGCGCATCACACCGGGGTGTCCCGCTACGCCGCGCCTCGCTGCAGCGCCTCGCACACCGCCGTCGACTCCCGGACACCCAGTTCCACGGAGCGCCCGCAGTGGGTGATCCAGGCCGCCATCCCCTCCGGGGTGCCCGACAGATAGCCCTCGAACGCCGCAACATACGCCGCCCGCCCCTGTTCGGCGTGGCCCACCTCGGCCGGACAGATCGACTTGGGGTCGAGTCCGCTCCCGATCAGCACGATCCGTTCAGCGGTCCGGGCGACGAGGCCGTTGCAGGAGCCGAAGGGGCGCAGGGCCAGCAGTTCACCGTGCACGACCGCCGCCGTCACCAACGCGGGCGCCGAAGTACCGGAAAGGATCAGGCCGGAGAGCCCCTCCAGCCTCCCGGCCACCTCGTCGGCGTCCGGCAGCGGCGCTTCGACCAACGGTTCGTCCACGGGCTCGCCCGCCAGCCTCGGCCGGCCGATGGAGTCCTCGGGCTCCGCCCCCCCGGCGGCGACCAGGTGCAGCCGGGCCAGCACCCGAAGCGGCGACTGCCGCCAGATGGAAAGGAGTTGGCCCGCTTCGGCGGTCAGCCTCAGGGCCGCGCCGATCACCTGGGCCTCCTCGTCGCCACTGAAGTCGGTGCGTCGGCGCACCTCTTCCAGGTTCCAGTCGGCACCCGAAAGCGCCGCCGAACCGCGAGCGCCGCGCAGGGCCGCTTCGGCGGTGACCTCGTTGCTGCGGCGCCGCATGATGCGGTGACCGTAGACCCGGTCGACGGCCTTGCGTACGGAGTCCACCGCGTCGGCGACCCCCGGCAGGGAGCCCAGGGCGGCGAGCGGATCAAAGGCAGTCGTACTCATAGGTAGCGAGGCTACGCGCCCCCTGCGCCGATACCGCCCGGGAGTGGCCTTCTTCACGAAGTGCGACAGCGGAACGCGATTGCCCCGCTACCCTAGGTGAACATGAAGATCGCTTTCGTAGGGAAGGGCGGCAGCGGCAAGACCACGCTGTCCTCGCTCTTCATCCGCCACCTCGCCGCCAATGAAGCCCACGTCGTCGCGGTGGACGCCGACATCAACCAGCATCTCGGGGCCGCGCTCGGCCTGGACGACCAGGAGGCCGCGGCGCTTCCCGCCATGGGCGCCCACCTGCCTCTGATCAAGGAATACCTGCGCGGCAGCAATCCCCGTATCGCCTCCGCCGAAACGATGATCAAGACGACTCCGCCCGGCGAGGGGTCGCGGCTGCTGCGGGTCCGCGAGGACAACCCGATCTACGAGGCGTGCGCCCGTACGGTGCGACTCGACGACGGGGAGATCCGGCTGATGGCCACCGGGCCGTTCACCGAGTCGGACCTGGGTGTGGCCTGCTACCACTCCAAGGTCGGCGCGGTCGAGCTCTGCCTCAACCATCTCGTCGACGGCCCCGAGGAGTACGTCGTGGTCGACATGACGGCGGGTTCGGACTCCTTCGCCTCGGGGATGTTCACCCGCTTCGACATGACGTTCCTGGTCGCCGAACCGACCCGCAAGGGTGTCTCCGTCTACCGCCAGTACAAGGAGTACGCACGGGACTTCGGGGTCACGCTGAGGGTGATCGGCAACAAGGTGCAGGGCGAGGACGACCTGGCCTTCCTGCGCGCCGAGGTGGGCGAGGACCTGCTGGTCACCGTCGGGCATTCCGACTGGGTACGGGCGATGGAGAAGGGACGCCCCTCTCGCTTCGAGCTGCTGGAGGCGGACAACCGGATGGCGCTGCAGGCCCTGCAGAACGCGGCGGAGGACTCGTACGGGCAGCGGGACTGGAAGCGTTACACGCGGCAGATGGTGCACTTCCACCTGAAGAACGCGGAGAGCTGGGGCAACGAGAAGACGGGAGCCGATCTGGCCGCCCAGGTCGACCCCGCCTTCGTCCTCGACGAGCGGTACGCGCAGGACAGCGCCGCCCAGCCCGCCTGAGCCGTTCGCTCCCGGGCCGAACCTCGACCGGCTCCGGGCCGAACCCGTCGGCTCCTCTGCCGAGGTCCCGTCACGAGCAGTGCCGCTCCGGGGCCACTCGGGCGCCGGCCGGGATCGGCGTTCCGCCCCGCCCGGCGCCCGATGCGCGGCTCCGTCACTCGGACGTGTCCGCTGCACGGGGCGCCGGGCACGGTCGAGGTCCGCGTGGTTCGGCCGCCCCGTCGGCCCGTTCGCTCAGTCCTTGTCCGGGCGGACTCCCGTACAAGCCTCAGTCCTTTTCCGGGCGGATCCTCGTACGGGCCGCCCCGGCCGCGCTGTCGGTCCTGGAGGCTGCCGTTCCGCCGAAGAAAGCGGTCCAGCCCCGCTCGGGCGCCTGGCCGACGTCGAGCGTGCCGAGCTTCCTCGGCGTCGCCGGGTCCTGTGCGTCCAGCCAGTCGGCCAGCTGCCGGAAGGGCACGCAGCGCACCTCTTTCTTGGTGCAGACGGTCGCGATGGTCTCCTCGACGGCGCGCATGTAGGTGCCGCCGTTCCACGACTCGAAGTGGTTGCCGACGATCAGCGGGGCGCGGTTGCCGTCGTAGGAGCGGTCGAAGGCCCGGAGCAGGCCGTCGCGCATCTGGTTGCCCCAGTACTCGTGCCGGGCCGGGTCGCCCAGCGTCGTACCGGACTGGTTGAACATGAAGTTGTAGTCCATCGAAAGGGTCTCGAACTCGCGGCCCGGCACGGGGACGAGCTGCATCGAGAGGTCCCAGACACCGTCCTTCTTCTTCGGCCAGACCTGGTTGTTGACTCCGCTGGAGTCGTAGCGGAAGCTCATCGTCCGCGCCGCGGCCATCATGTTCTTCCGCCCCTCCAGGCAGGGGTGCGGCCGCCGACGAGTTCCTTGTCGTAGTCGAAGGGGAGCGGCTTCTCCTTCTTCAGGCCGGGGGTGTTGGTCTTCCAGCCCTTCACGAAGGACTTGGCCTGGCCGATCTCGCTCCTCCACTGCTCGACGGACCAGGTGCCGACGCCCCCTTCCGGGCCGCAGAAGTGGCCGTTGAAGTGGGTGCCGATCTCGTCGCCGTCCTCCCAGGCGCCACGCACCCGAGTGAGGGTGTTCCGGATTCCCTCGACGTCGTTGAAGCCGATGTCGGAGCTGCCGGTGTTGCGCTTCGGCGGGTCGTAGAGCCCTCGCTTGTTCTCCGGCAGCAGGTACACGCCGCTGAGGAAGTACGTCATGTTCGCGTGGTACTTCTTGCCCACCTCACGGAAGTGCGAGAACAGCTTCTGACTGTCCTCGCCCGCACCGTCCCAGGAGAACACCACGAACTGCGGGGGCTTCTGACCGGGCGCCAGGCGCTCGGGCACGGGCTGCTTCGGCTGGCCGCCGGTGAAAGCGGTGGAGCCGTCGCCGATGAGCCGGAACACACTCTTGGGCGGAGCCTCGGGAGCCGCTTTCTTCGCCCCGGCGGCCTTCCCCTCCCCGAGGCATGCTTCGCGACATCCGGCCCGGAGGCTCCGGTGCCGGCCTCCGGGCCGGAGGAACAACCCGCCACTCCCGCGGTCAACGCAACAGCCGTGACCCCCAGGGCAACCCGCCGGACGGCGGTCCTCGCCGTGGTGGCCCTTCTCGTGACGACTCTCTTCGCGGCGACCTTCTTCGTGGCGGCCATCATCCGCCCACCCTCTTCCTTGCAGGTAATTTCCGCTGAAAGTGCCGACACGGTGCGGTCAAGGTCGCATGCAGCCCCACCAAAATCAGCACGCTAAGCCATATGAAAAGCTACTTATTCACTTGAATGGGTGATCAAATCGGCCATTTGATCCCAACCATGGACATGGATCTTTACTCTCCATTACGATCCGTTTACCGAGAGTTGAGAAATCCTGCCGCTGCACGCCGTAACCCATGGCCGCGTCCCACATTCCGCGACCGCGCTGCCCCGGAGGAGACGGGAACATGTCTGCTTGCGTCCCCACTCGCCACAACCGCACATCCCGCAGCTCGCGCCCCTCGCGCGCATCGGGAATCAAACGACCACACAGCCCGCCGCAACCGCCTCCCACAAGGCGTTTTCATATCGCGGGCGCCGATCTGTCCGCCTCGATCACTGTCTTCCTGCTAGCCGTCCCCATGTCGCTCGGCCTCGCCGTCGCCATGGACGCCCCGCTTCAGGCCGGGCTCATCTCCGCCGCCATCGGCGGCATCGTCGCCGGACTGCTCGGCGGCACCCCCCTCCAGGTCAGCGGCCCGTCCGCCGGACTGACCGTGGTGACAGCCGAGTTGATCCACCTCTACGGCTGGCGCACCACCTGCGCGATCACCATCGGCGCCGGACTGCTGCAGATCCTGCTGGGTTCGATCCGGGCAGCACGCAGCGCTCTCGCCGTCAGCCCCGCCATCGTGCACGGCACCCTCGCCGGAATCGGCGTGGCCATCGCACTCGCCCAATTGCACATCGTGCTCGGGGGCTCGCCACAGAGTTCGGCAGTGGCCAACGTGCTTTCCCTGCCGGACCAGTTGAGCCGCGTCGACCCCGCCGCTCCGTCGATCGGCGCGCTGACCATCGCCGTCCTGGTCCTGTGGCCGCGGCTTCCGGGACGGGGCGGCCGAGCGGTACGGAGAATCCCCGCCGCCCTTGCCGCAGTGGTGACCGCCACGACAGTGGCCGCAGTTGCCGCGCCCGGGATCGCCCGCGTCGACCTTCCCTCCTGGCAGTCGCACGCCTTTCCGGAGATGCCGCACGGCCCCGTACTGGCCCTGGCCACCGCGGTGTTCACGGTGATGCTGGTGGCCAGCCTGGAGTCGTTGCTCGCCGCGGTCGCCGTGGACAAGCTGTCGGCCGGCCGCGCCGTCGAGCAAGCGGCCGCCCGGCCCGGCACCGACTCACCGCCGGCACCCTCACCGCCGGCACCCGCATCGACGGAACCCACGGCTCCGGCATCGGACCGGGTCGCATCGCCCGCCTCGGCCGGTCTTCCCGCTCTGCCCCTCAAGCGCTCCGACCTCGACCGCGAACTACGCGCCCAGGGCATCGCCAATGCGCTGTCCGGGCTGGTGGGCGGACTGGCGGTGTCCGGCGGCGCGGTGCGCAGCTCGGCCAATGTGCGGGCCGGGGCCACGGGACGTGCCTCCACCGTGCTGCACGGCGTCTGGATGCTGCTCGCCACCGTGCTGCTCGTCACCGTGCTGGAGCGGATCCCGCTGGCCGCGCTCGCCGCGCTGGTGATGATGGTCGGCATCCAGATGGTGAGTTTCGCGCACATCCGCAATGTCCATAAACACCGCGAGTTCCTGGTGTACGGGGCGACGATCACCGGTGTCCTTCTCTTCGGAGTGCTCAAGGGGGTGGCGATCGGCATCGCCGTGGCCGTGGCCGTGGCGCTGCACCGGCTGGGCCGGACCCGGATCACGGTGACCGACCAGGGCAGGCGGCATCTGGTCGTCGTACAGGGGCAGTTGACGTTCCTCGCGGTGCCCCGGCTCAGCCGGGCGCTCGGCCAGCTGCCCCAGGGCGGTGACGCCGTCGTCGAGCTGGACGGCTTCTTCATGGACCATGCCGCGTACGAGACGATCCAGGACTGGAGCAATGCCCAGACCGCCCACGGCGGCAGGGTCGTGTTCACCGGAAGGTCCGGAGGCCGGATCGCCGAGCCCGCCTCGGCGGCGCATTCCTGTTGCCGCCCGTGGACACCGTGGCGCAACCATCACTGCCACGACGAGCCCGACCGGGTGCCCACGCTCCGCCATGACCCCGGCGCCCCCTTCGTCGAGGTCCCTTTCGCCAAGCCCCTCCCCGGCTCGGGCCCCGCCCCCGTCCCCGGCATCGGCACGAACCCCGCGCACGACGCCGGTACGGGCTGGAGCACCGCCCCCAGCACTGCGCTCGACAGCACCGCAAGCCCCTCAGGCCCATCAGACCTCACTGCCTCCGTGGGCCCCGGCGCAGTCGATGTCCCGGCCCGGACGGGACCCGACCCCAGCCCCGACGCCGCACCGCCCCCGGCGGACCCCGGCACCCGCAGCCGAGCGACCGGCTCACCCACCGGCTCGTCCGCCGCTCCGCCCGTCGCCCTGGTGACTGCCTCAAATGCCCCGACCGGCGACACCCCAGCCGGCGACGCCCCGCCCGGCGGAACCTCGCGCAGGACGGGTGGCGACCGGTTGGTGAGCGGTCTGAGTTCGTTCCAGCGCAACACCGCTCCGCTGGTACGCGACGAGCTGGCCCGCCTGGCGCTCGAGGGCCAGCGCCCGTCCCAGCTGTTCATCACCTGCGCCGATTCCCGGCTGGTCACCAGCATGATCACGGCGAGCGGGCCGGGGGATCTGTTCACCGTGCGGAACATCGGCAACCTGGTGCCCCTGCCGGACACCGAGTCGGGGGACGATTCGGTGGGCGCCGCGATCGAGTACGCGGTGGACGTGCTGAGGGTCGAGTCCATCACCGTCTGCGGGCACTCCGGCTGCGGCGCGATGCAGGCCCTGCTCGGCGGCGAACCGGACCCGGACGCTCCCCCCACAGCACTGTGGCGGTGGCTGAGACACGGGCTGCCGAGCCTCAGCAGGATGGCGTCCCGGAATCACGCCTGGGCCCGGATCTCCGGGCGTCTTCCGACCGATGCACTCGAACAGTTGTGCCTCACCAATGTGGTCCAGCAGCTGGACCATTTGCGGTCCCACGAAGCGGTGGCGCGGCGGCTCGCCGAGGGGACGCTCCAGTTGCACGGGATGTACTTCCACGTGGGCGA
Source organism: Streptomyces sp. NPDC001732 (assembly GCF_053596315.1). Classification (NCBI taxonomy): domain Bacteria; kingdom Bacillati; phylum Actinomycetota; class Actinomycetes; order Kitasatosporales; family Streptomycetaceae; genus Streptomyces; species Streptomyces sp. NPDC001732. The sequence continues at coordinate 101,025 of NZ_JBSFFY010000007.1, read as the reverse complement.
GGCACAGGCGTATCTGCTGGCCGAGGAGGCGAGCAGCGGACTGGCCCTGGACGAGGTCTTCAACCTTGTGGGCCCCGAGGCCGCCGACTCCCGCAGACCCGGGTGCTCCGCCGCACCCGCCGCCATCTCGTCGGTCGCCGCGTCGCCCGCCATTCCGGGCGGCCCTTCCGGCGCCGGTTCGGGCACACTGGAACATACCGGCGCCTGAACCGGATTCGTCCCCGGTCCGTGAGACCTTGTGGTCCCGCCTCCGCGCAGCTCCGCGTCGTTCTGCACCGCATGACAGCGCAATGCCCGACTCCGCTCCGCATTGCGCTGCCCTGCGCGGCACTGCTCGCACCGCACGCGGATGCGGGACGGTCTCCGCGCACGAGACACAGGTCTAAACCAATTCCCGGCAGACACTTGTCACCCGGCCCCCGGCCTGATGAGCTATGCCCGGGACACAACGGACACCCTGGGAATGGGAGATGTCGTGAGCAATGAAAGCCTGGCCAATCTGCTTCGTGAGGAGCGGCGGTTCGCACCGCCTGCCGATCTGGCCGCGAACGCCAACGTCAAGGCGGAGGCGTACGAGCAGGCCGAGGCGGACCGGCTAGGCTTCTGGGCCGAGCAGGCCCGGCGCCTGACCTGGGCCACGGAGCCGACCGAGACGCTCGACTGGAGCAACCCGCCCTTCGCCAAGTGGTTCGCGGACGGCAAGCTCAACGTCGCGTACAACTGCGTGGACCGCCACGTCGAGGCCGGCAACGGCGACCGGGTCGCCATCCACTTCGAGGGCGAACCCGGTGACGGCCGCACCATCACCTACGCCCAGCTCAAGGACGAGGTCTCCCGCGCCGCCAACGCGCTCGTCGAGCTCGGTGTCGGCAAGGGCGACCGGGTCGCGGTCTACCTGCCGATGATCCCCGAGGCCGCCATCGCGATGCTGGCCTGTGCCCGTATCGGTGCCGCCCACTCCGTGGTCTTCGGCGGCTTCTCGGCCGACGCCATCGCCGCCCGTATCCAGGACGCGGACGCCAAGGTCGTCATCACCGCCGACGGCGGCTACCGCCGCGGCAAGCCGTCCGCGCTCAAGCCCGCCGTGGACGACGCGGTCTCCCGTATCGACGGGGTCGAGCACGTCCTCGTGGTGCGGCGCACCGGCCAGGACACCGCGTGGACCGAGGGCCGCGACGTCTGGTGGCACGAGATCACCGGCCGGCAGTCCGCCGAGCACACCCCCGAGGCCTTCGAGGCGGAGCAGCCGCTCTTCATCCTCTACACCTCCGGCACCACGGGTAAGCCGAAGGGCATCCTGCACACCTCCGGCGGCTACCTCACGCAGGCCGCCTACACCCACAGCGCGGTCTTCGACCTCAAGCCGGAGACCGATGTCTTCTGGTGCACCGCCGACATCGGCTGGGTGACCGGCCACTCGTACATCGTCTACGGCCCGCTGGCCAACGGCGCGACCCAGGTCATGTACGAGGGCACGCCCGACACCCCGCACCAGGGGCGGTTCTGGGAGATCGTGCAGAAGTACGGCGTCACGATCCTCTACACCGCGCCGACCGCGATCCGTACGTTCATGAAGTGGGGTGACGACATCCCCGCCAAGTTCGACCTGAGCAGCCTCCGGGTCCTCGGTTCGGTCGGTGAGCCGATCAACCCCGAGGCGTGGATGTGGTACCGCAAGCACATCGGCGCCGACAGGTGCCCGATCGTGGACACCTGGTGGCAGACCGAGACCGGCGCCATGATGATCGCCCCGCTGCCGGGCGTGACGGCCACCAAGCCGGGCAGCGCTCAGCGCGCCCTGCCCGGGATCTCGGCCACCGTCGTCGACGACGAGGCCAACGAGGTTCCGAACGGCGGGGGCGGCTACCTCGTCCTCACCGAGCCGTGGCCGTCGATGCTCCGCACCATCTGGGGCGACGACCAGCGCTTCATCGACACCTACTGGTCGCGCTTCGAGGGCAAGTACTTCGCGGGCGACGGCGCCAAGAAGGACGAGGACGGCGACATCTGGCTGCTCGGCCGGGTCGACGACGTGATGCTCGTGTCCGGGCACAACATCTCGACCACCGAGGTCGAGTCGGCGCTCGTGTCGCACCCGTCGGTCGCCGAGGCCGCCGTGGTCGGTGCCGCCGACGAGACGACCGGCCAGGCCATCGTCGCCTTCGTGATATTGCGCGGTACGGCCGAGGCCTCCGACGAGCTCGTCGCCGAGCTGCGCAACCACGTCGGGGCGACGCTCGGTCCGATCGCCAAGCCGAAGCGGATCCTGCCCGTCGCCGAGCTGCCGAAGACCCGCTCCGGCAAGATCATGCGGCGTCTGCTGCGCGACGTCGCCGAGAACCGCGAGCTGGGTGACGTCACGACGCTCACCGACTCCTCGGTGATGGACCTCATCCAGAACCAGCTGCCGACCACCTCCTCCGAGGACTGACAGCGGGCTGGGCAAAAGCACCGAGCAGAGGATCGGCAGGGGCCTGCAGAGGACCGACAATGGCCCCGGCCGCGACACCGGTCGCGGCGGGCACCTGCCCTCACCTGCGGTTCTGTACGTCTCCGAGGGGCATTCGGCAACGTGCCGGATGCCCCTTCGGGCGTCCGGGGTGAAGATCGACTCATGGAGTCCCCCGCGCACCCCGGGTAAGGTGGTTGTTGCGTAAACAGAGCAGAACAAGCAGAACAAAGTGATAGAGAAGTCCCAGGGTGTGCCGGGAAGTCTGGTCGGCAAGTGCATCAGTCATGCCATCACTGCCGTACCCACCCGGAGGTCCTCGCTCGTGGCCGCGCCCGCCCCCGCACCCCCGTCGCCCCGCCGCACCCTGCTCGGCCGCCTGTCCCTGCCCGAGCGGAACTACCTCACGGACGCCCTGCGCACCGAGACCGTCGGCGGAATCATCTTGCTCCTCGCCGCGATAGCCGCCCTGCTGTGGGCAAACCTCTTCGGCTCCGGTTACGCGGCCGTCAGCGACTTCCACTTCGGGCCCGCGTCGCTGGGACTCAACCTCTCCGTGGAGCACTGGGCGGCGGACGGGCTGCTCGCGATCTTCTTCTTCGTCGCGGGTGTCGAGCTCAAGCGGGAACTGGTCGCGGGCGAGCTCCGCGACCCCAAGGCGGCCGCCCTCCCCGTCGTCGCCGCGCTGTGCGGAATGGCGGTTCCGGCCCTCGTCTACACGCTGGTGAACGTGATCGGCGGGGGTTCGACGGACGGCTGGGCCGTCCCCACCGCCACCGACATCGCCTTCGCGCTCGCCGTGCTCGCGGTCATCGGCACCTCGCTGCCGAACGCCCTGCGCGCCTTCCTGCTGACCCTCGCAGTCGTCGACGACCTCTTCGCGATCCTGATCATCGCGGTCTTCTTCACCGAGCAGATCAACTTCCTGGCTCTCGGCGGTGCCTTCGTCGGCCTCGTCGTCTTCTACCTGCTGCTGCGCTGGAACGTGCGCGGCTGGTACATCTACGTACCGCTCGCCCTGGTCGTCTGGGGCCTGATGTACAACAGCGGCATTCACGCCACGATCGCCGGTGTCGCCATGGGCCTGATGCTCCGCTGCAGCCGACGGGACGGCGAGAGCCGGTCCCCCGGCGAGCACATCGAGCACCTCGTCCGTCCGCTGTCGGCCGGTTTCGCCGTTCCGATGTTCGCGCTCTTCTCGGCCGGGGTCGCCCTCTCCGGCAGCGCGCTGGCGAACGTGTTCGGCCGGCCCGAGACGCTCGGCGTCGTCCTGGGGCTCGTCGTCGGCAAGACCCTGGGCATCTTCGGCGGTACGTGGCTGGCCGCCCGTTTCACCAAGGCGGAGCTGAACAAGGAACTGGCCTGGGCGGACGTCTTCGCGCTCGCCTCGCTCGCCGGAATCGGCTTCACCGTCTCGCTGCTCATCGACGAGCTGGCCTTCGCCGGCGACAAGGGCACGATCGACGAGGTCAAGGCCGCGGTGCTGATCGGTTCGCTGACGGCCGCGGTGTTCTCCGGCGTACTGCTCAAGCTCCGGGTCCGCAAGTACCAGGCGCTGCACGAGGCCGAGGAGCGCGACGAGGACGAGGACGGGGTCCCCGACATCTACGAACAGGGCGACCCCGAGTACCACTTGCGGATGGCCGCGATCCACGAGAAGAAGGCGGCCGAGCACCGCCGCCTTGCCCAACTGGCGGGGGCAGCGAGCAACGAGCCTGACAGTCCGGCATGATCTGACACCAGATGTGTTGAGCAGCAGGACTGGAGAGTGAGTCAGGGATGAGCGACCCCGGCAACAACGCGGGCGGTACCGACCGCAGTCTCGGACAACTGGTCGCCGCGGCGACGGCCGAGATGTCCGCACTGGTGCACGACGAGATCGCCCTGGCCAAGGCGGAGGTACGGCAGGACGTCAAGCGCGGCGTCACCGGCAGCATGGCGATCATCATCGCGGGCGTGCTGTTCCTGTTCGCGATCCCGGTGCTGAGTTTCGCGGCGGCGTACGGCATTCACAACCTGGGACTCGGGCTGGCCTGGTCGTTCCTGATTGTGGGGGCCGCCTTCATCCTCCTGGGCGGGCTGCTCGCGCTGTTCGCCGTCGCCAAGTTCAAGAAGGTGAAGCCGCCGCAGAAGTCCATCGCCTCGGCGAAGCAGACGGCGGCCGTGCTGCAGGGTGTCAAGCCGCATCCGCGTCCGGAGGCCACGGCGGGGACGGGCCGCCCGGCCGCCGTCGGCAGTACGCTGGCGAGCCGGGCCGTGGAGAAGGCACCGGTCCAGGACAAGACGTCCGCTGTGGCACGCTCGTCCACATGACGGTCTCCGATTCCAGCGCATTCGACCCACTGAGCCCCGTGGGTCCAGTAGGTCCGGAAGGTCCGGTCGACCCGGCGGCTCCGGCCGGCCGTCCCGGCCTGCACGGCTCTTCCGGTCCGGGCGGTTCCTCGGACCGGGACTCGGACGGTTCCCCGGACCCGGACGACGTCCCGGTCCCGGAGAGCACCTCGACCCCCACGGACAGTGGTTCGACCCTCGCAGGTGGTGGTTCAACCCTCGCGGGCAGTGGTTCGACTCTCGCGGGCGGACCGGGCTCGTCAGGATCGGGTCGGCCTCTCTTCCTCTCCTCGCCCGCCGCTCCCGGCCCGCTCGGTCCCGTCCGGCCCGGTGGCCCCGTGCGGATCGACGGGCCGTGGACCCACCGGGACGTGGCGGCCAACGGCGCCCGCTTCCACATCGCCGAGCTCGGCGAGGGACCGCTGGTGCTGCTGCTGCACGGCTTCCCACAGTTCTGGTGGACCTGGCGCCACCAGCTCACCGCCCTCGCCGACGCCGGTTTCCGGGCCGTCGCGATGGACCTGCGCGGGGTCGGCGGCAGCGACCGTACGCCGCGGGGTTACGACCCCGCCAACCTGGCACTCGACGTCACCGGCGTGATCCGCTCACTCGGCGAACCGGACGCGGCGCTGGTCGGCCACGACATGGGCGGCTATCTCGCCTGGACGGCCGCGGTGATGCGGCCGAAGCTGGTGCGCCGCCTCGTGGTCTCCTCGATGCCGCATCCACGCCGCTGGCGCTCCTCGATGCTCTCCGACTTCGCCCAGACCCGGGCGGGCTCGCACGTCTGGGGCTTCCAGCGCCCCTGGGTGCCGGAGCGTCAGCTCGTCGCGGACGACGCGGCGTTGGTCGGCCGGCTGATCCACGACTGGGCGGGCCCCCGCACGCCGGAGTTCCCCGACGACGCGACGGTGGACGTCTACCGGCACGCGATGTGCATCCCGTCGACGGCGCACTGCTCGATCGAGCCCTACCGCTGGATGGTGCGCTCCCTGGCCCGTCCGGACGGAATCCAGTTCAACCGCCGGATGAAACGGCCGGTGCGGGTGCCCACGCTGCACCTGCACGGTTCACTCGATCCGGCGATCCGGACGCGCAGTGCGGCGGGGTCCGGCGAGTACGTCGAAGCGCCGTACCGTTGGCGACTTTTCGACGGTCTGGGTCACTTCCCCCACGAGGAGGACCCGATCGGCTTCTCGGCCGAACTCATCAGCTGGCTCAAGGATTCCGAGCCCGATCGGTAACCTTGTGCGCACAGTTGTCCGACGAACAGCCAATTGCCTGGCGCATAGGCCAATTGGCTGACGGATGGGCGATTACCGACCATGAGGCACGGGCAGACGTCCGGGTATGGGCTGGACGCACGACTTCGGTGACGCAGCACGCAACCGCCGCTCGACCGCCACGGCGGGTCTGAGCACTCATGAGGGGGACGGCCCCCGGGGCCGGGTGCACGATATGCATGTTCTGCATGATCCCCGGCTCGGGATCCCGCGCATTCTGCGCCGCAGGGCCCGTTGGGTCTCGGCGCGATTGCGCCATCCACGCGGATGATCTTTGCCCCGTCCGGCCGGTGAGCATTCACCGGCCGGACGGGACTTCACCGCGAAACTTCGCCACTTCGCCGCTTTACCGCGACTCTTCCCCGAAGGGCCTCACCACGGCTCCTGGTCGCAGGACTCCGCCACGGCTCTCCGCCGCGGTTCGCCTACAGGGCGCATCCCTGGCTGTCAACCTGCTGGTTGGCGGAACGGCCGCGCTCGATGTCCTGACGGATCTCGTCGGCCGTCAGCGCGTAACCGGTGTCGGGGTCGTCGAGCGACTTCGCGAAGACGACTCCGTACACCTTGCCGTCGGGCGTCAGCAGCGGTCCGCCGGAGTTGCCCTGGCGGACGGTCGCGTAGAGCGAGTACACATCGCGGCGGACGGTGCCCCGGTGGTAGATGTCCGGTCCGTCGGCGTCGATGCGGCCCCGGACGCGCGCGGCCCGGACGTCGTACGAGCCGTTCTCCGGGAAGCCCGCGACGATGGCGCTGTTCCCCGTGCGGGCGTCACTGTCGGCGCCGGTGAACTTCAGCGGCTTCGCGTCGAGGTCCGGTACGTCGAGCACGGCGATGTCCCGCCGCCAGTCGTACAGGACGACCTTCGCGTCGTACAGCCGGCCCTGGCCGCCGATCTGGACGGTCGGCTCGTCGACCCCGCCGACGACATGGGCGTTGGTCATCACCCGGCGGTCGGAGAAGACGAAGCCGGTGCCTTCGAGGACCTTGCCGCAGCTCGGGGCCGTGCCGACGACCTTGACGATGGACTTCTTGGCGCGGGCCGCGACGGGGCTGCCCACCAGTGCCGGGTCCGGGGGCCGGACCTCGGTGATCGGCTCGTTGGCGAACGGGCTGAAGACCTGCGGGAAGCCGTTCTGCGCGAGGACGGAGGAGAAGTCCGTGAACCAGGTGGACGCCTGCGCGGGCATCACCCGGGAGACCCCGAGCAGGACCGAGGAGCTGCGGACCTCCTTGCCCAGCGTCGGCAGCGAGGTGCCGGCCAGCGCGGAGCCGATCAGCCAGGCGACCAGCAGCATCGCGACGACGTTGACCAGGGCGCCGCCGGTCGCGTCGAGGGCGCGCGCGGGCGACCATGTGATGTACCGGCGGAGCTTGTTGCCGAGGTGGGTGGTGAACGCCTGGCCCACCGAGGCACAGACGATCACGATGATCACGGCCACGACGGCCGCCGTGGACGAGACCTCGGAGCCGTCCGTCAGCCGGTCCCACAGGACCGGGAGCAGGTAGACGGCGACGAGACCGCCGCCCAGGAACCCGATCACCGACAGGATGCCGACGACGAACCCCTGTCTGTAGCCGATGACCGCGAACCACACGGCGGCGGCCAGCAGCAGGATGTCCAGCACGTTCACCGTCTATAGCCTCGCAGATTCGTCACCGGGCCCGTTCCTTCGGCTGGGTCCGGGCGGGGCCGGACGGGTCAGCACGGGAGCCAGCCTGTCATGCGCGCCAGTCGAGCGGCACCTGTCTGGCGGTGTCCCAGGGGCGCTCCCAGCCCGCGAAGTGCAGAATCCGGTCGATCACTCCGGCGGTGAAACCCCAGACCAAGGCGGATTCGACCAGAAATGCCGGGCCCTGGTGGCCGCTCGGATGGACCGCGGTGGCGCGATTGGCCGGATCCGTGAGATCCGCCACGGGAACGGTGAAGACGCGGGCCGTCTCACCCGGATCGACGACACCGACCGGGCTGGGCGAGTGCCACCAGCCGAGAACCGGCGTCACGACGAAGCCGCTCACCGGGATGTAGAGCCGGGGCAGCACGCCGAAGAGCTGGACACCGCGCGGGTCGAGGCCGGTCTCCTCCTGGGCCTCCCGCAGCGCGGCCCTGAGCGGCCCCGTCGTCGCCGGGTCGCCGTCCTCCGGGTCCAGGGAGCCGCCGGGGAAGGACGGCTGCCCGGGGTGGGAGCGCAGGCTTCCGGACCGCTCCATGAGGAGCAGCTCGGGGCCGTGCTCGCCCTCGCCGAAGAGTACGAGCACGGCGGACTGCCGGCCGGCCCCGCTCTCGGGCGGCAGGAAGCGGCTGAGCTGGTCGGGTTCGACGGTCCGCGCGGTGTCGGCCACGGGATCGAGCCAGGCGGGCAGGCCGTCGACCGTGACGGCGACCCCGGCGTCGTGACCGGAATCGGGACCGGCACCGGCACCTGACGTGGCGGCGGCGACCGCCGCCGGGCCGACTGCCGCGGAACCGTCAAGGGACCGGTTTCCCGCGGCGGGCACGGCGGGTTCGGCCGCCGCTTCCTTCGTCTCTTCCTTCGCCGCTTCCTTGCTCTGTTCGTGCGTCTTCATAGGCACCCCTCGTCTCACAACGCCTGTCGTCACGCGTTTCGTTCCGCAGCGGCGCCGTGACGGACGCCGCGCGTCAGTCGGCCCCCGGAGCCGGTGCGGGTCTGCCCGGGTAGTCCGCCGGTGGACTCAGCCGCTGGCCCGGCCGGCCGCCCATCTCGTACTTCAGCAGCTTTCGGGCCTTCTCCGGATCGGTCTCGCCCTCGCCGTACGCGGGGCAGAGCGGGGCGATCGGACAGGCGCCGCAGGCGGGCTTGCGGGCGTGGCAGATGCGGCGGCCGTGGAAGATGACGCGGTGCGAGAGCATCGTCCACTCGCTCTTGGGGAAGATCGCGCCGATCTCCGCCTCGACCTTCTCCGGGTCTTCCTGTTCCGTCCATTTCCAACGGCGTACGAGACGTCCGAAATGGGTGTCCACAGTGATTCCCGGAACACCGAAAGCATTACCCAGAACGACATTGGCGGTCTTGCGGCCGACGCCCGGAAGCGTGACGAGATCGGCGAGCCTGCCCGGCACCTCGCCGCCGAAATTGTCCCGGAGCGCCACGGAGAGACCTATCAGCGACTTGGCCTTCGCCCGGAAGAAACCGGTCGGCCGGATGATCTCCTCCAGCTCCTCCGGAACGGCCGCGGCCATGTCCTCGGGAGTGGGGTAGGCGGCGAAGAGCGCGGGAGTGGTCTGGTTGACCCTCAGATCGGTGGTCTGGGCGGACAGCACCGTGGCGACGAGGAGTTCGAAGGGGTTCTTGAAGTCCAGCTCGGGATGGGCGTACGGGTAGAGCTCGGCGAGCTCGCGGTTGATCCTGCGGGCGCGACGGACCATCGCCAGCCGCGATTCCGGCTTCCGGCCGGCACGCTTCGCGGCGGGCTTCGGCGCCGACTCCCCCGTGGGACTTTTTGTCGCTCTTACCGGGCGAATCGCACCCTGTTCCGGGCGATTCACACCCTGTTCGCCCACAGCGGAATCATGGCCTTCCGACACCCCATCAGCCCCCTTGGCCTGCGCTCTCACCGGCGATTTGGACACTCGACCAGCCTAGAGCCACGCACCGACATCCGCCCCGGTCACCGCGTATCCGCCCCCGATCGGCCCCCTGCCGCACGATTCGGCACGTCCGTGCGTCAAACTGGTTTGTGATTGATCGCACTGTTTTACCGTCCGGCATGATGGGGACCACGGTTCCCGGAACAGGCCGACAAGGAGAGAACTCGTGGACGACGTTCTGCGGCGCGCCCCGCTTTTCGCGGCGCTCGATGACGAGCAGGCCGCGGAGCTCCGCGCCTCGATGAGTGAGGTGACCCTCGCGCGCGGCGACGCGCTCTTCCACGAGGGCGACCCGGGCGACCGCCTCTACGTGGTCACCGAGGGCAAGGTGAAGCTCCACCGCACCTCCCCCGACGGGCGCGAGAACATGCTGGCGGTCCTCGGCCCCGGCGAGCTGATCGGTGAGCTGTCCCTCTTCGACCCGGGCCCCCGCACCGCCACCGCGACCGCGCTGACCGAGGTCAAGCTCCTCGGCCTCGGGCACGGCGACCTCCAGCCCTGGCTGAACGCCCGCCCCGAGGTGGCCGCGGCTCTGCTGCGCGCCATCGCCCGCCGCCTGCGCAAGACCAACGACCAGATGTCCGACCTGGTCTTCTCGGACGTTCCGGGCCGTGTCGCCCGCGCCCTCCTCGACCTGTCGCGCCGCTTCGGCGTCCAGTCGGAGGAAGGCATCCACGTCGTCCACGACCTGACCCAGGAAGAGCTGGCCCAGCTGGTCGGCGCTTCCCGCGAAACGGTCAACAAGGCCCTCGCCGACTTCGCCGGACGCGGCTGGCTGCGCCTGGAGGCGCGCGCCGTGATCCTGCTGGACGTGGAGCGGCTGGCGAAGCGGTCCCGCTGAGCGGTCACCGCCGGACATGAACCGGGCCGGACGGGCCGCGGGAGCGGCCCGAGCCGCCCCGCGCACACCGGTCGCGTCGGCTCCGTACGTGAGGCCCCGCCGCCCGGCGGGGCCTCACGCCGTCCCGCACCCCGCGCAGGCCCGGGGCCGGGGCAGTGGCGGAACCGGTCAGGCCGGGTCCCGCTCCCCGTCTATCAGGCCGTGCTCGCCCAGATACTCCAGCTGGGCCAGCACCGAGAGCTCCGCGGCGGGCCACAGCGACCGGTCCACGTCCGCGTACACATGCGCCACCACCTCCGACGAGGTACGGTGTCCGGCCTCGACCGCCGTCTCCACCTGGGCCAGCCGGTGCGCCCGGTGCGCGAGGTAGAACTCGACCGCGCCCTGCGCGTCGTCCAGCACCGGTCCGTGCCCCGGCAGCACCGTCTGCACGCCGTCGTCGACAGTCAGCGAGCGCAGCCGCCGCAGCGAGTCGAGGTAGTCGCCGAGCCGCCCGTCCGGGTGCGCGACGACCGTGGTGCCCCGGCCGAGGATCGTGTCGCCCGTCAGCACGGCCCGGTCGGCCGGCAGGTGGAAGGAGAGCGAGTCCGCGGTGTGCCCCGGGGTCGGCACGACCCGCAGCTCCAGCCCTCCGGTGGTGATCACGTCGCCCGCGGTCAGCCCCTCGTCGCCGAGCCGCAGCGCCGGGTCCAGGGCCCGCACCTTCGTCCGGGTCAGCTCGGCGAAGCGTGCCGCGCCCTCCGCGTGGTCGGGGTGCCCGTGGGTGAGGAGGGTGAGCGCGATCCGGCGGCCCGCCCGTTCGGCGGTCTCCATGACGGCCCGCAGGTGCGCGTCGTCCAGCGGGCCCGGATCGATGACGACCGCGAGACCGGAGTCGGGCTCGGCGACGATCCAGGTGTTGGTGCCGTCCAGCGTCATCGGCGAGGCGTTGGGGGCGAGGACGTTGACGGTACGGGTGGTGGCGGGGCCGGACAGGACCGTGCCGCGTGGCTGTCCGGGCAGCGCTGCCGCATCGCTCATATGGACTCACCGCCCGCACCGGCGTCGGTACCCGTACCCGAACCGGAACCGGCCCCCGTACCAACCTCTGTACCGGCCGCCGTACCTGTACCGGAATCCTTACCGGAACCGGAATCCGTACCGCCGTCGGCCGGCCTGTCCGGGATGTGCTTGGTGAACTCGTCGTGCCCCGGCCAGCTCAGCACCAACTCGTCACCCTCCAGTCTCGCCCGTGCCAGTACGGGGGTGAGGTCCTGGGAATCCGCCGCCTTCAGGACCTCCGCGACCGTCCCGTACGGCCTCAGCGCCCGCAGCGTCGACACGGTCGGCGGCATCATCAGCAGCTCGCCCCTGTCGTATCCGTCGGCCGCCTCGCCGGGAGCGATCCACACCGTGCGGTCGGCCTCCGTGGAGGCGTTGCGGGTGCGCTGGCCCTCGGGGAGCGCGGCGACGAAGAACCAGGTGTCGTAGCGGCGGGGCTCGAACTCGGGGGTGATCCAGCGCGCCCAGGCGCCCAGCAGGTCGGAGCGCAGCACCAGGCCGCGCCGGTCCAGGAACTCGGCGAAGGACAGCTCCCGGGCGACCAGCGCCTGCCGGTCGGCCTCCCAGTCCGCGCCGGTGATGTCGCCGACCACCGTACCGGCGCTCGGCCCCGCGAGCAGGACGCCCGCCTCCTCGTACGTCTCGCGCACCGCCGCGCAGACGACGGCCTGGGCCTCGGCCGGGGTACCGACGCCGAGCCGGTCGGCCCAGGTCTCCAGCGCGGGTCCGGCCCAGGCGACGAGCCGGTCGTCGTCGCGCGGGTCCACCCCGCCACCCGGATAGGCGTACGCCCCGCCGGCAAAAGCCATGGAGGCGCGACGGCGCAGCATGTGGACGGCGGGGCCGCCCTCGGTGTCAGCGGCGGGGTCCCGGAGCAGCATCACGGTGGCGGCCCGCTTCGGGGTCGCGGCGCTCAGCTCACCTGCGGCGAGTGCCCGGATCCGGTCGGGCCATTCCGGTGGGTACCACTGACCATTGGACATGGCCGGAGGCTATCCGGAACCGCGCCGATGTTCGAGAGGTGCACTGATCCACCCCCGGAAAGACGCCCTGGCCCACCCCCGGAGAGGTGCACTGATCCACCCCCGGAGAGGTGCCCCGAGTCACCCCCGGAGAGGCGCCCCGATCCGCTCCCGGCAGGCCGTCCCGGTCCGTCCGCCCCCGTACACGGCTGATCCCGCCCGGTCGTGACGACCGGACGGGATCAGCGGGTTCCGAGAGCGGGCGAGGCTCGGCGTACGGCTCAGGCCCCGACCAGCTCGACCTGGACCTCGACCTCCACCGGCGCGTCCAGCGGCAGCACCGCGACGCCCACCGCGCTGCGCGCGTGCACGCCCTTGTCGCCCAGCACCTCGCCCAGCAGCTCGCTGGCGCCGTTGATCACGGCGGGCTGGCCGGTGAAGTCGGGCGCCGAGGCCACGAAGCCCACGACCTTCACGACCCGGGCGATCCGGTCCAGGTCGCCCGCGACGGACTTCACCGCGGCCAGGGCGTTGAGGGCACAGGTCCGCGCCAGCTCCTTGGCCTCGTCGGGCGTGACCTCCGCCCCGACCTTGCCGGTGACCGGAAGCTTGCCGTCCACCATCGGCAGCTGGCCGGAGGTGTACACGTACACCCCCGACTGCACAGCCGGCTGGTACGAGGCCAGCGGCGGAACGACGGCCGGCAGCGTCAGCCCGAGCTCGGCGAGCTTCGCCTCGACTGCGCCCGCCATTACGCCTTCTCCCGCTTCAGGTAGGCCACGAGCTGCTCGGGGTTGTTCGGGCCGGGAACGACCTGGACCAGCTCCCAGCCGTCCTCGCCCCAGGTGTCCAGAATCTGCTTGGTCGCGTGCACGAGAAGGGGCACGGTCGCGTATTCCCACTTGGTCATGGCCCGACTGTAATGCCTGCGCAATCCCTGGCACGCGCAGCCTCGTGCGTAGCCCGCGGTGCGACTGGTTAGGCTCGAATACGTGAGCAGGTTCCAGGTCGTCAGCGGCAAGGGCGGTACCGGTAAGACCACGGTCGCCGCCGCCCTCGCGCTCGCCCTCGCGGCCGAGGGCAGGCGCACCCTCCTCGTGGAGGTCGAGGGCAGGCAGGGCATCGCCCAACTCTTCGAGACGGATTCCCTCCCGTACGAGGAGCGCAAGATCGCCGTCGCACCGGGCGGCGGCGAGGTGTACGCCCTCGCGATCGACGCCGAGCGCGCCCTTCTCGACTACCTCCAGATGTTCTACAAGCTCGGCAGCGCGGGCCGGGCGCTCAAGAAGCTCGGCGCCATCGACTTCGCCACCACGATCGCGCCCGGGGTGCGGGACGTGCTGCTGACCGGCAAGGCCTGCGAGGCCGTCCGCCGCAAGGACAAGCAGAACCGGTACGTCTACGACCACGTGGTCATGGACGCCCCGCCCACCGGACGCATCACCCGCTTCCTCAATGTGAACGACGAGGTGGCCGGGCTGGCCCGGATCGGCCCGATACACAATCAGGCCCAGGCCGTGATGCGGGTGCTGAAGTCGCCCGAGACAGCGGTCCATCTGGTGACGCTCCTGGAGGAGATGCCGGTCCAGGAGACCGCGGACGGCATCGCGGAGTTGCGGGCCGCCGGGCTCGGGACGGGCCGGGTCATCGTGAACATGGTGCGACCGCACCTGCTGGACGAGGACACCCTGCGCACCGCCTCGGGCGGCCGACGCAAGGAGATCGCCAAGGCGCTGACCCGGGCCGGGGTGACGGGCTCCGCGGGACTGGTGCGCCCCCTGGTCGAGCAGGCCGCCGAGCACGCCCAGCGGGTCGGGCTGGAGCGTGAGCAGCGGGCGGTGCTCGCGGGCCTGGGGCTGCCGGGGTACGAACTCCCGTTGATCGGCGAGGGCATCGACCCGGCCGGTCTCTACGACCTGGCGACCGAGCTCCGCAAGCAGGGCGTGGGCGAAGGGGCGGTACAAGGGGCGGAACAAGGGGCGGGTTCATGACACAGCGCACGGGATCGGACGCGGCCACGTCCGCGGTCCGGAAGTCGACCACGTCCACGGCCCGGAACGCCTCCGCCTCCACGACCGCCCGGAAACCGGCCACGGACCGCGGCTCCTCCACCCCGTCCCCGGACGCCTCCGCGGGCTCGTCCCCGGCCCCGCTGTCCGCGCCCGCGCTGGACGCCGACGCGCTGCTCGACGACCCGGCCATCCGGATCGTCGTGTGCTGCGGCTCGGGCGGCGTCGGCAAGACCACGACCGCCGCGGCACTGGGCGTACGGGCGGCCGAGCGCGGCCGCAAGGTCGTCGTCCTCACCATCGATCCGGCCCGCAGGCTCGCCCAGTCCATGGGCATCGACTCGTTGGACAACATCCCGCGCCGGGTCCCGGGCATCGAGAGCGGGAACGGCGGGGAACTGCACGCCATGATGCTCGACATGAAGCGGACCTTCGACGAGGTCGTCGAGGCGCACACGGACGCCGAGCGGGCCCGCGCGATCCTGGAGAACCCCTTCTACCAGTCCCTGTCGGCCGGTTTCGCGGGCACGCAGGAGTACATGGCGATGGAGAAGCTCGGGCAGTTGCGCGCACGCGACGAGTGGGACCTGATCATCGTCGACACTCCTCCGTCGCGCTCCGCGCTGGACTTCCTGGACGCGCCGAAGCGGCTCGGTTCCTTCCTGGACGGAAAGTTCATCAAGGTGCTGATGGCCCCGGCGAAGATGGGCGGTCGGGCCGGGATGAAGTTCCTGAACGTGGGCATGTCGATGATGACCGGCACCCTCGGCAAGCTGCTCGGCGGTCAACTCCTGCGCGACGTACAGACCTTCGTCGCAGCGATGGACACCATGTTCGGCGGCTTCCGCACCCGGGCCGACGCCACGTACACCCTGCTCCAGGCGCCCGGCACGGCGTTCCTCGTGGTCGCGACCCCCGAGCGGGACGCGTTGCGCGAGGCCGCCTACTTCGTGGAACGGCTCGCCGCGGAGAAGATGCCGCTGGCCGGCCTGGTGCTCAACCGCGTCCACGGCAGCGAAGCCGCCCGGCTCTCGGCCGAGCACGCCCTGGCCGCCGCAGAAAATCTTGACGGGGTCGGCATTGTGGATCAGACGACCGGGAAGGCTGGACTTCGTGACCCGGCCGACTGGTCGATCGCCCCGCCCGAAGGCGTCGTCACCCCCGACACCACTCCCGATCCTCCCGAACACGCAGACCACGAGAGCCACACGGGCCACGCGGACGCCGAAAACCCCGAATCGGCCCCAGGACCGAAGCCCGCGTCGGACCCCGTGTCAGGAACCGAAGCGATTCCCGCTCCCGCGTCGGTCGATCAGCTGACCGCAGGTCTGCTGCGCCTGCACGCCGAACGGATGCAGGTGGTCGCGCGCGAACAGCGCACACGCGACCGCTTCACCGCGCTGCACCCCGAGGTCGCCGTGACCGAAGTGGCCGCACTGCCCGGTGATGTACATGATCTCGAAGGCCTTCGGGCCATCGGGGACCGGCTCGCGACCGGTTCCACCCCAGCCTGAGCTGCGTAGCCCCGTTCTTGCTCATCCCACCGCGGCGTACCTCTCGTGCAGTTCGTCGTCGTCCAGTCCGATCGCCACGGGCAGGATGCCCGCGGACTGCTCGTACTCGCTGCGCGCGGTCTCCAGCAGCCGGCGCCAGGACGTGACGGTGGGCCGCCTGCGCAACAGCGCGCGACGCTCCCGCTCGGTCATTCCGCCCCACACGCCGAACTCGACGCGATTGTCCAGCGCATCGGCCAGGCACTCGGTCCGCACCGGACATCCGGTGCACACCGCCTTGGCTCTGTTCTGCGCTGCTCCTTGTACGAACAGTTCATCCGGATCGGTAGTGCGGCAGGCTGCCTGCGCACTCCAGTCGGTTACCCAGCCCATCACGGCGCCGTCCTCTCCCGAATCGAGGCTCCCCCACGGCGACAGCGGCATATTCACCGCTGCCAGTTGAGGACGTTACGGAAGGTGGCGACAGCACAACACCCCCTTCGGGCCCAATCTTGGATGGCCCGAACGGACTATGTGTATGCGGCAGATCACCCAGGGGAGTGAGGTGGGGACATGCGCGACTATCCAGGTGAAATAAGGACAGTTCACCTGGATCACAACGGACTTTCAATGACACACGAGGCGAATTCGGGTGCGCCTTGATTCGTGGCCGGGCCGTGCACGGGGGTTGATGCGAAACCGGACTGCTGTGACAGTTGGGAGCAGCTTAGGCCAAGGCATATACGTGTGTCCGGCGAATGAGAACGTAGGCTGCCCCCATGCCAAAGAAGCGCTCGGGCGGGGGTCTCTCGACGACCCAGCAGGCCGCCAAGTTCCTCGGTGTCGCCGCACTCTCCGGAGTCGTGCTCGCGGGCATCGCGCTGCCGGCCGCCGGAGCACTGGGGCTCGCCACCAAGGGGACGGTCGAGGGGTTCGACGAGATCCCGGCCAACCTCAAGACCCCGCCGCTGAGTCAGCGCACCACGATCCTGGACAGCAAGGGCGGCATGATCGCCTCGGTGTACTCGCGCGACCGCACGGTGGTGCCCCTGAAGGACATCTCGCCGTACATGCAGAAGGCGATCGTGGCCATCGAGGACGCCCGCTTCTACAAGCACGGGGCGATCGACCTCAAGGGCATCCTGCGCGCGCTGAACCGCAACGTGCAGGCGGGCGGGACCGCGCAGGGCGCCTCGACCCTCACCCAGCAGTACGTGAAGAACGTCTTCGTCGAGGAGGCGGGCGACGACCCGGACAAGGTCGCGCAGGCCACCCAGCAGACCATGGGCCGCAAGATCCAGGAGTTGAAGTACGCGATCCAGGTCGAGGAGGAACTCGGCAAGAAGAAGATCCTGGAGAACTACCTCAACATCACCTTCTTCGGCCAGCAGGCGTACGGCATCGAGGCCGCCTCCCGGCGCTACTTCTCCAAGTCGGCGAAGGACCTGACCCTGGAGGAGTCCGCGCTGCTGGCCGGCGTCGTGCAGTCGCCGAGCCGCTACGACCCGGTCAATGACGCGGCCGAGGCGACCAAGCGCCGCAACACCGTCCTCCAGCGCATGGCGGACGTCGGGGACATCTCGCAGGCCGAGGCCGACAAGGCGAAGGCGAACCCGATCAAGCTGAAGGTCAAGAAGCCGCAGAACGGCTGCATCACCGCCGTCAACGGCGCCGGCTTCTTCTGCGACTACGTGCGCCAGGTCTTCCTCAACGACCCGGTCTTCGGCAAGACCAAGGAGGACCGGGCCAAGATCTGGAACCAGGGCGGCCTGACGATCCGGACGACGCTCGACCCGCAGTCCCAGCAGTCGGTGCAGGACTCGATCAAGAACCACGTCTACAAGACGGACAAGGTCGCGACGGCCGTCACCCTGGTCCAGCCGGGCACCGGCCGGATCATGGGAATGGGCCAGTCCAAGCCGTACGGCTTCGGGCCCAACGAGACGCAGTACAACTACTCGGTCAACAAGAGCATGGGCGGCTCGAACTACGGCTTCCCGACCGGTTCGACGTTCAAGCCGTTCCTCGCCGCCGCCGCCATAGAGGGCGGCAAGCCGGCCACCCAGGTCTACTCGTCGCCGTACGACATGGACTACCCGGACACGGTGCAGTCCTGCGGGAAGCCGTGGGTCAACGACGGCGTGCCGAAGTATCACGTGGAGAACGAGAGCGAGTCCGAGAAGGGCCCGTACGCGCTGCGGGAAGCGATGGAGAAGTCGGTCAACACCTACTTCGTCCAGATGCTCCAGGACATCGGCATGTGCCCGGTCTCGAAGATGACCGACAAGCTGGGCGTGGTGCAGGGCGACGGCACCAAGCTGCCGCAGAACCCGTCCACGCTGACCCTCGGCTCCAACGGTCTGTCGCCGCTGACGATGGCGAGCGCGTACGCCGCCTTCGCCAACCGCGGCACGTACTGCACGCCGATCGCCGTCCTGTCGGTCAAGAAGGCGGACGGCAGCTCGCTCCCCGTCCCCCGGACCTCCTGCTCGCAGGCCATGGCCCAGACCACGGCCGACACGATCAACACCCTGCTGCGCGGAGTGGTCGACTCCGGTACCGGTCAGGAGGCGGGTCTCCAGAGCCGCGACAACGCGGGCAAGACCGGTACGACCGACGCCCGCAAGAACGCCTGGTTCGTCGGGTACACGCCGAACATGTCCGGCGCGGTCTGGGTCGGCAGCCCGTCCCAGAGCGTCGAGATGGAACGCATCACGATCGGTGGCGTGTACCAGGACAAGGTGTACGGCGGACAGGTCCCCGGTCCCATCTGGCGCGACGCGATGACGGGCGCCCTCGCCGGTGTGGCCGCTCCCCCCTTCACCACGGTGGACATCCCCGACCCGGCGAAGGACGAGGAAGGGGACGAGGACCGGGGTGACCGGGACCGGGGCGACGACCGGGGAAGGCCGGGTCCGGGTGGCAAGAAGCCCGGCGGCAAGACCCCGTTCCCCGGCATCACCATCTCGCCGGACCTGATCGGCGGCAACAACGGCGGCGGCCACCGCGGCCGGACCAACGGCGGCACGCAGGGTCCCTGAGCCGTACGGCCGTACGGCCGTACGGCCGTACGTACACGGCACGAACGAGGGTGGGCCCCGGACCGGCATCGGTCCGGGGCCCACCCTCGTATCGTCCGGCCGTGCGCGGGCCGGGGCGGGGTCAGCCCGCGAGGTTCTTCTTCACCGCGGCGGCCACCCGGCCGCCGTCCGCGCGCCCCGCGACCTTCGGGTTCACGATCTTCATGACGGCACCCATCGCGCGCGGCCCCTCGGCCCCGGCGGCCCTGGCCTCCTCGACGGCGGCGGCCACGATCGCGCCCAGCTCGTCGTCGCTCAGCTGCTTGGGCAGGTACGCGTCGAGAATCGCACCCTCCGCCTTCTCGCGCTCGGCCTGCTCGGCCCGGCCGCCCTGGGCGAAGGCTTCGGCCGCCTCGCGGCGCTTCTTCGCCTCCCTGGCGATCACCTTCTGCACCTCGTCGTCGGAGAGCTCACGCGCCGACTTGCCGCTGACCTCCTCCTTCGTGATGGCGGTGAGGGTCAGCCGGAGCGTGGACGAGGTCAGCTCGTCACGCGCCTTCATGGCGGAGGTGAGGTCTTCCTTGAGCCTGGACTTGAGCGTGGTCATGTGCTGATTGTGGCAGGTACGGGGCAGCCCGCGCCCGCCGGTTTTCTGCTCGCCGTGCGGTGTCTGCGACGATGGGCACATGCGCGCACGCTACGGAGTACCTCTGAAAGTCACGGCAGTCGGTGCGGCGATCGGCGCGGCCGGCCTCGCCTACGCGGCCGGGTTCGAGGCCCGCTCGTTCCGTCTGCGACGGATCGCCGTCCCCGTACTCCCGCACGGGGCACGGCCGTTGCGCGTGCTCCAGGTCTCCGACATCCACATGGTGAGCGGACAGCGCAAGAAGCGCGCCTGGCTGCAGTCGCTGGCCGGCCTGCGTCCGGACTTCGTCGTGAACACCGGCGACAACCTCTCCGACCCCGAGGCGGTGCCCGAGCTGCTCGACGCGCTCGGTCCGCTGATGGAGTTCCCGGGCGTGTACGTCTTCGGCTCCAACGACTACTACGGCCCCAAGCTCCGCAACCCCGCCCGCTACCTGGTGGAGAAGGCCCGGGGCAAGCACGGCCTCAACGGGAACGCGCCCGCGGTCGGTGTCGTCCACAACCCGTGGGAGCCGATGCGCGACGCCTTCGACGAGGCGGGCTGGCTGGGCCTGTCCAACGCCCGGGGCCACCTCAAGGTCGACGGCCTGGAGCTCGCCTTCACCGGCCTGGACGACCCGCACATCAAGCGCGACCGCTACGCGGAGGTGGCCGGCGGCCCCGAGACGGGCGCCGACCTCTCCATCGGCGTGGTCCACGCCCCCTACCTGCGCTCCCTGGACGCCTTCACCAGGGACGGCTACCCCCTGATCCTGGCCGGCCACACCCACGGCGGTCAGCTCTGCATCCCCTTCTACGGCGCCCTGGTCACCAACTGCGACCTGGACACGGACCGGGTCAAGGGCCTGTCCACCCACTCCGCCGGGGACAACCGCGCCTACCTCCACGTCTCCGCAGGCTGCGGCACCAACCGCTACACCCCGGTCCGCTTCGCCTGCCCGCCCGAGGCGACCCTGCTGACCCTGACGGCCCGGGACTGAGCGCCCCGGCCCCGTCCCCGGTCAGCGGTGCGAAAACCGGATTTCGTCTGTGGGCGCGGGTGGGCTAAAGTAATCGATGTCGCCGGGAAACCGGCGGCGATCGGGGTGTAGCGCAGCTTGGCAGCGCGCTTCGTTCGGGACGAAGAGGTCGTGGGTTCAAATCCCGCCACCCCGACAGCTGAAATACCAGGTCAGGGGCCTGATCCGCGAGAGCGGGTCGGGCCCTTGAGTGGTTTCCGGGGTCATTTCGGGAGCCGTCCGGGAAGATCTCGGCCGTGTTCCTCTTTTCGCGGGAGAAGCCGGGCGGCATACGGATCGGTTCCGGACCTGCATGCCGAGCGGGCGGCGCTTCCTTTCTATCCGGCCCGGTAGTACCCCAGGAACATGTCCACGCCCCGCTCGATCAGCTGCTCCGTCAGCGTCGGCGACAGGCGGTCGCCGTAGGTGCTGTGGACGACGTGGGGGTACAGCACGAGGGCGTAGAACTGGATGATCGCCACCTCCATGTCGGGGATCTCCAGCTCCGGGCAGGCGCGCAGGGCGGCGCCGAGCGGTTCCGCGAAGCGCTCCGGGCCCTGTTCCCGCCAGGCGCGGCCCAGCCGGGGGAAGCGGCGGGCCTCGGCGGCGATCAGGGCGCGCAGCGCCAGCACCTCCTCCTGGGCGACGCCCTGCACCCACCCGCGGGCGGTGGCGACCAGGACCTCCCGGATGCCCTCGTCCCCCTGGAGCCGGCGGCCCATCGCCTGGGCGGTCTCCCCCAGTGCCTGTTCCAGGGCGTCGCCGATCACCTCGGCGAACAGGCCCTCCTTGCTGCCGAAGTGGTTGTACACGGTCACCTTGGAGACGCCTGCCTCGGCGGCGATCCGAGGGACACTTTCTGCTCGGCTTCGAGGCGCAGAGCGTGCGCTACCCGGTGCTGGGTGCCCGCGCGTTCGGGCACAGCGGGGCGGTCGGCGCGCAGGCCTTCGCCGATCCCGACAGCAAGATCGCCTACAGCTGCACCCGTCGGCGGTTCTCGTTCGGCGGAGGCGGAGGCGCGCCCGAGAACCACCGGCTGATCACGGCGGTCGCGGCCTGCGCCCGGAACGTCGGCTGAGCAGGCGACGTGTGCCCGCCGGCGGGGCCGCCCGGGGGAACGGGCGGCCCCGGGCGCGTACGAGGAGGTCAGTCCTCGCCCTCCAGATTGCCCTCCGTCTCCAGGTACACCTCGCGCAGGGCGGCGAGGGTCTTCGGGTCGGGCTCGGCCCACATGCCCCGGGACTCCGCTTCCAGGAGGCGTTCCGCGATGCCGTGCAGGGCCCAGGGGTTGGCCTGCCGGAGGAACTCGCGGTTGGTCGGGTCCAGGACGTACGTCTCGGTGAGCTTGTCGTACATCCAGTCGGCGACCACGCCCGTCGTCGCGTCGTAGCCGAAGAGGTAGTCGACGGTGGCGGCGAGTTCGAAGGCGCCCTTGTAGCCGTGCCGCCGCATCGCCTCGATCCACTTGGGGTTCACCACCCGGGCGCGGAAGACCCGGGACGTCTCCTCGACCAGGGTGCGGGTGCGGACCGTCTCGGGGCGGGTGGAGTCGCCGATGTACGCCTCCGGGGCGGTGCCGCGCAGCGCACGGACGGTGGCGACCATGCCGCCGTGGTACTGGAAGTAGTCGTCCGAGTCGGCGATGTCGTGCTCGCGGGTGTCGGTGTTCTTGGCCGCGACCGCGATCCGCTTGTACGCCGTCTCCATCTCCTCGCGGGCCGGGCGGCCGTCCAGTTCGCGCCCGTAGGCGTAGCCGCCCCAGACCGTGTAGACCTCGGCGAGGTCCGCGTCGGTGCGCCAGTCCCGGGAGTCGATGAGCTGGAGCAGGCCGGCGCCGTACGTGCCGGGGCGGGAGCCGAAGATGCGGGTGGTGGCGCGACGTTCGTCGCCGTGGGCCGCCAGGTCGGCCCGGGTGTGGGCGCGTACGTGGTTCTGCTCGTCCGGCTCGTCCAGGGCGGCGACGAGGCGGACCGCGTCGTCGAGGAGGCCGATGGTGTGCGGGAAGGCGTCACGGAAGAAACCGCTGATGCGGAGGGTGACGTCGATGCGCGGACGGCCCAGTTCGGCCGGCGGGATCGCCTCCAGGCCGGTGACGCGTCGCGAGGCGTCGTCCCACACCGGACGGACGCCGAGGAGCGCGAGGGCCTCCGCTACGTCGTCGCCCGCGGTGCGCATCGCGCTGGTGCCCCACAGCGACAGCCCCACCGAGGTGGGCCAGTCGCCGTTGTCGGCGCGGTAGCGCTCCAGGAGCGAGTCCGCGAGGGCCTGGCCGGTCTCCCAGGCGAGCCGGGAGGGCACCGCCTTGGGGTCGACGGAGTAGAAGTTGCGCCCGGTCGGCAGCACATTGACCAGGCCGCGCAGCGGGGAGCCCGAGGGGCCGGCGGGGACGAATCCGCCGTCCAGCGCGTGGAGGGCGTGGTCGAGTTCGTCGGTCGTGGCGGCCAGTCTCGGTACGACCTCGCGGGCGGCGAAGGCGAGGATGTCGGCGACGGCCCGCGGGTGCCCGGCCGCCACCCCCTCGACGGCGTCCGGGGACCAGTCGGCGTCCTCCATCGCCTGGACCAGTGCGCGGGCCCGTTCCTCGGTCTCGTCGGCGGTGACGCGGGTCGCGGCGGACTCGTCGAGCCCGAGGGCCTCGCGCAGCCCCGGCAACGCGGCCGTACCGCCCCAGATCTGACGGGCCCGCAGGATCGCGAGCACCAGGTTGACCCGGTCGGCGCCGGCGGGGGCGCCGCCCAGGACGTGCAGGCCGTCGCGGATCTGGACGTCCTTGATCTCGCAGAGCCAGCCGTCGAGATGCATGATGAAGTCGTCGAAGCCCTCGTCCTCGGGACGGTCCTCGATGCCCAGGTCGTGGTCGAGCTTGGCGGCCTGGATCAGGGTCCAGATCTGGGCGCGGATCGCCGGGAGCTTCGCCGGGTCCATCGCGGCGATCTGGGCGTGTTCGTCCAGGAGTTGTTCGAGGCGGGCGATGTCCCCGTAGCTGTCGGCGCGTGCCATCGGCGGTACGAGGTGGTCCACGAGTGTGGCGTGCACGCGGCGCTTGGCCTGGGTCCCCTCGCCCGGGTCGTTGACCAGGAACGGGTAGATCAGCGGGAGGTCGCCGAGCGCGGCGTCGGGGCCGCAGGCGGCGGAGAGGCCGGCGTTCTTGCCGGGCAGCCATTCCAGGTTGCCGTGCTTGCCGAGGTGGATCATCGCGTCGGCGCCGAAGCCGTTGTCGTCGGCCGGGGCGGCGATCCAGCGGTAGGCGGCCAGGTAGTGGTGCGAGGGCGGCAGGTCCGGGTCGTGGTAGATCGCGATCGGGTTCTCGCCGAAGCCGCGCGGCGGCTGGATGAGGATCAGCAGATTGCCGCGGCGCAGGGCGGCGAGGACGATGTCGCCCTCCGGGTTGCGGGAGCGGTCGAGGAACATCTCGCCGGGGGCGGGCCCCCAGTGCCGTTCGACGGCCTCGCGGAGTTCGGCCGGCAGGGTCGCGTACCAGCGCCGGTAGTCGGCGGCCGGGATGCGGACCGGGTTGCGGGCCAACTGCTCCTCGGTGAGCCACTCCTGGTCGTGGCCGCCCGCCTCGATCAGCGCGCGGATCAGCTCGTCGCCGTCGCCCGAGGCGAGGCCGGGGACCTCCTCCGGACCGAAGTCGTACCCCTCCTCCCGGAGGCGGCGCAGCAGGGCGACGGCGCTGGCGGGGGTGTCGAGGCCGACGGCGTTGCCGATCCGGGAGTGCTTGGTCGGGTACGCGGACAGGACGAGCGCGATCCGCTTCTCGGCGGCCGGGATGTGGCGCAGCCGGGCGTGCCGCACGGCGATCCCGGCGACGCGGGCGGCGCGCTCGGGGTCGGCGACGTACACGGGCAGGCCGTCCGCGTCGATCTCCTTGAACGAGAACGGCACCGTGATCAGGCGGCCGTCGAACTCGGGGACGGCGATCTGGCTCGCGGCGTCCAGCGGGGAGACGCCCTCGTCGTTGTCCTCCCAGTCGGTGCGCGAGCCGGTGAGGCAGAGCGCCTGGAGGACGGGTACGTCGAGGCCGGTGAGGGCGCCCGCGTCCCAGGACTCGTCGTCGCCGCCCGCCGACGCCTCGGCGGGCCGGGTGCCGCCCGCGGCGAGAACGGTGGTCACGATCGCGTCGGCGTCGCGCAGCGCCTCGACGAGTTCGGGTTCGGGGGTGCGCAGCGAGGCGACGTACAGCGGCAGGGGCCGGCCGCCCGCGTCCTCGACGGCGCGGCACAGGGTGTCGACGAACGCGGTGTTGCCGCTCATGTGGTGGGCGCGGTAGTAGAGGACCGCGACCGTCGGGCCGTCCGTGCGCCGGGGCGTGCGCTCCAGCGGCCCCCAGGAGGGTGCCGGGGCGGGCGGCTCGAAGCCGTGGCCGGTGAGCAGGACGGTGTCGGAGAGGAAGCGGGCGAGCTGGTCCAGGTTGGCCGGGCCGCCGTGAGCCAGGTACGCGTGGGCCTCGGCGGCGATGCCGATGGGCACCGTCGAGGCGGCCATCAGCTGGGCGTCGGGGGCCTGTTCACCGGTGAGGACGACCACGGGGCGGCCGGTGGCGAGTACCTGGTCGAGACCGTCCTGCCAGGCGCGTACCCCGCCGAGAAGACGGACGACGACCAGTTCGGCGCCCTCCAGGAGTTCCGGCAGGTCCTGGAGCGGGAGCCGGGAGGGATTGGCGAAGCGGTAGGCGACCGGCCCGTCCGAGGCGCGGGCGCTGAGCAGGTCGGTGTCGGACGTCGACAGGAGCAGGATCATGCGGCGTCTGGCCTTCCTCGGGGTGTCCACGCCCCGGGCGGTGTCGGAATGGGTCTCCCCTGCGCTCGGCACGGGCCGAGCGCTCGGGGAAGGGAGTTCCTGACTCGCCCGGCCGGTGGGCCGGACTCACAGTGGCGGGACCGCGCCGGATTCTCACCGGGCTTCCTCCCCTGTCGACGTGCCGGATGGCCCGTCGGTGGGGGTGTTCGTGGTGCCCCGCCGCCGGGGCGGGGCACCACGAACACCCCCGGGGCATAGTACGGCCGACCGGTGACCGGGGGGTGGGGTCCGGGGCGGTGACCGGGGGCGGGGGGCCGGAGCGCTGGGCCGGGGCGGTCGGTCATCGGGGGACATGGGGACATACGGTTCCGATGGGGCGGTCGGTATGCTCGCCGCCATGTCTTCGCCGGTCGCTCCGTCCCCGCCCCCGGGAGACCCTTCTCCCCGGGGCCGCGACGACGCCTGCCCCGGCACTCTGCGGCTGCACGGCGCGGACGACGGCGCGCTGGCCCGGGTCCGCGTCCCCGGCGGTGTGCTGAGCGCGGCTCAGGCGGACGCGCTGGGAAGGGCGGCCGAGGAGCTTGGCGACGGTGAGTTGCATCTCACTTCGCGCGGCAACGTGCAGCTGCGCGGCCTGGGCCCGGACTGCGGGGCCGAGTTGGCCCGTCGGCTGGGCGGTGCGGGGCTGTTGCCCTCCGCCCGCCACGAGCGGATACGCAACGTGGTGGCCTCGCCGTTGTCGGGCCTCGACGACTCGGGGGCGGGGGACGTCCGTCCCTGGCTGTCCGGGCTGGACGCGCTGCTGTGCGCCGACGACGAAACGGCGGGCCTGTCCGGCCGGTTCCTCTTCGCCCTCGACGACGGCCGCGGCGACGTGGCGGCGCTCGGCGCCGATGTGACACTGATCGCACAGGGGGACGGGACCGCGCTGCTGCGGATCGGCACGGCACGGGCCACCATCCGGGTCCCCGGCGAACGGGCGCCGCAGGCCGCCCTCGTCGCCGCCGGGGCGTTCCTGGAACGGGCGCGCGCCCACGGCGCATGGCGGGTGGCGGAGCTGCCCGGCGGCGCCGATGACCTCCACGCCGAGATCGCCGAACGTCTGCGGCGGGCAGGGCTCGACGCCACCCGGGACACTCTCGGCTCCCGTGCCCCCAGCACCCCTCAAGTACCCACCGGCCGCACCGGCCCCGCGGTGGGCATCGTGAACTCCCCGTACGGCACGGCCGCGTTGTCCGTGGGCGCGCCCCTGGGGCGCATCACCGCCGAGCAGTGGCGGGCGCTGACGGACGCGGCCCACCGCAGCGGTGACGAACTGCGCCTGACCCCGTGGCGCGGGATCGTCGTCCCCGGGGCGGACCGGCGACGGGCCCCCCAACTGCTGGACGGACTGGCTGCCGTCGGCCTCGTCACCGGCCCCGACTCCCCCTGGACCGGGGTGGGCGCCTGCATCGGGCGGCCTGGCTGTGCGAAGTCGCTGGCCGACGTGCGGGCCGACGCGGCGGCCGTACTGGGGCCCGTGGGGGCTCTGCCCGTGTACTGGTCCGGCTGCGAGCGCCGGTGCGGGCACCCCCGGGGCGAGTGGGTCGACGTCGTCGCAGGCCCCGACGAATACCGGATCTCCCTCGTGCGGGACACCGCCCAAAACCTCGTGCGGGAGGTGGGGCGGCAGCAGGTCCCGTACGACGTTCCCAACAGCTCGGGCGACTCCGGCAGCTCAGGCGGCTCGGACGGCCTCAGCGGCTCGGGCGGGCTCGCCGCCGCGGTGGCGGCGGCCCGGGGCACGCGCGGTCTGCCCATCTGACCGACGACACCACCGCATCCGGACCCGACCGTTCCATGCCCCCATGACCCCGTGACCTCGATGACCGCGTGACCCATGTCCCCCTGAAGAGAGCGAAAAAGCCGTGCACGAGTACGAGAAGGACGGACCGGCGATCTACCGCCAGTCCTTCGCCACGATCCGCGCAGAGGCGGACCTGTCCGGTCTGCCCGCCGATGTGAGCCAGGTCGCGGTCCGCATGATCCACGCCTGCGGCATGGTCGACCTCGTACGCGATCTCGCTTTCAGCCCGGACGTGGTGTCCCGTGCCCGTGCGGCGCTGCGGGCCGGCGCGCCCATCCTGTGCGACGTGGCCATGGTCGCCAGCGGTGTCACCCGCAAGCGGCTGCCCGCGGCGAACGAAGTGGTGTGCACCCTGTCCGACCCGGCGGTGCCCGGTCTCGCGGCCGAGCTGGGCACCACCCGCAGCGCCGCCGCCCTGGAGCTGTGGCGCGACCGGCTGGAGGGTTCGGTCGTCGCCGTCGGGAACGCGCCGACCGCCCTGTTCCGGCTGCTCGAAATGATCGAGGAGGGCGCACCCCGCCCAGCGGCCGTCATCGGGGTGCCCGTCGGCTTCATCGGCGCGGCCGAGTCCAAGGACGCCCTGGCCGCGCACCCGTCCGCACTGGACCACCTGATCGTGCGCGGCCGACGCGGTGGCAGCGCCATGGCGGCGGCCGCCCTCAACGCCATCGCCAGCGAGGAAGAGTGACCGTGAGCGAGCAGAAGACGGGCCGGCTGTACGGGGTCGGGCTCGGCCCCGGCGACCCGGCCCTGATGACCGTGCGCGCGGTGGAGATCATCGCCGAGGCCGATGTCGTCGCGTACCACAGCGCCCGGCACGGGCGGTCCATCGCCCGGTCCATCGCGGCGAAGCACATCCGCGCCGACCACATCGAGGAACCGCTGGTCTACCCCGTCACGACGGAGACCACGGACCACCCGGGCGGCTACCGGGGCGCGATGGAGGAGTTCTACACGGAGGCGGCGGCGCGCCTGGCGGAGCACCTCGACGCCGGCCGCACGGTCGCGGTGCTTGCCGAGGGCGACCCGCTCTTCTACGGCTCGTACATGCACATGCACAAGCGGCTCGCCGACCGCTACCCGACCGAGGTGATCCCGGGGGTGACCTCGGTCAGCGCCGCCGCGGCCCGGCTCGGCACCCCGCTCGTCGAGGGCGAGGAGGTGCTGACGATCCTGCCCGGCACGCTGCCGGAGGAGGAGCTGACCGCCCGGCTCGCCGCCACCGACGCGGCCGTGGTCATGAAGCTGGGGCGCACCTTCCCCGCCGTGCGCCGGGCCTTCGAGGCGTCCGGGCGACTGCCCGAGGCACGCTACGTCGAGCGCGCCACGATGGCCGGGGAGCGCCGGGCCGAACTGGCCGGGGTCGACCCCGAGTCGGTGCCGTACTTCGCGGTCGCGGTCCTGCCCAGCCGCGTCGACGCGCCGCGGCCGGGGAACGCCTCGGACGGCGGCGAGGTGACCGTCGTCGGCACCGGGCCCGCCGGCCCGCTGTGGCTGACGCCCGAGACGCGCGGGGCGCTGGCCGCCGCCGACGACCTGGTCGGCTACACCACCTACCTGGACCGGGTGCCGGTCCGGCCGGGGCAGGTGCGCCACGGCTCGGACAACAAGGTCGAGTCGGAGCGGGCCGAGTTCGCCCTCGACCTGGCCCGGCGCGGACGGCGGGTGGCCGTGGTGTCCGGCGGCGACCCGGGGGTCTTCGCCATGGCGACGGCCGTCCTCGAAGTGGCGTCGCAGGACGAGTACGCCCAGGTGCCGGTGCGGGTGCTGCCGGGGGTGACGGCGGCCAACGCCGCCGCCGCGCGGGCGGGCGCGCCGCTGGGCCACGACTACGCGACGATATCGCTCTCCGACCGGCTCAAGCCGTGGGAGGTGATCGCGGAGCGGCTGCGCGCGGCGGCCTCGGCGGACCTGGTGCTCGCGCTGTACAACCCCGGCTCGCGCAGCCGGACCTGGCAGGTCGGCAAGGCCCGCGACCTGCTGCTGGAACACCGCTCGCCGGACACCCCCGTGGTCCTGGGCCGGGACGTGGGCGGGCCGGCCGAGAGCGTACGGACGGTGCGCCTGGCCGACCTCGACCCCGCCGAGGTGGACATGCGGACGATCCTGCTCGTCGGTTCCTCGCAGACCCGGTGGGTACGGCGTGGCGACGGGGACGGCGACCAGATCGTCTGGACGCCCCGCCGCTACCCGGAGGGCTGAGCGCCTGTCGGGCGGCCTCTGGGCGTGGACGGGTCCCGGCCCGCCCGCCGGGACCCGTTCGGCGGCCGGTCGGATCAGGTCTGGCCTGGTCCGGTCCAGCCTGATCCGATCCAGTCGGGTTTGGTCCGGTCCAGTCAGGTCTGACCGGTCAGGTCAGGTCCAGTGCGTCGTCGGCTGTTCGCGCAGCCAGGCGACGGCCGGTTCCGGCGCCCCGACGACGGGCACGCCCGGCGGCACGGGCGGCCTTCGCACCACCACCACGGGGATGCCCGCCTCGCGGGCCGCGGTGAGCTTGGGGGCCGTGGCGTCGCCCCCGCTGTCCTTGGTGACGAGGACGTCGATGCGGTGACGGTCGATCAGCCGGCGTTCCCCTTCGAGCGTGAACGGGCCCCGGTCGAGCAGGACCTCCATCCGCGCGGGATGCGGTACGCCGGGGTCGGGGGCGTCCACCGAGCGCATCAGGAACCACAGCGGTTCCAGTCCGGCGAAGGCGGCGATCCCCATCCGCCCGGTCGTGAGGAAGACCCGCCGCCCCAGCGCGGGCAGGGCCGCCGCGGCCCCGGCCAGGGAATCGACCGGATGCCAGTCGTCGCCGTCACCGGGCACCCAGCCGGGGCGGCGCAGCGCCAGCAGGGGAACATGGGTCGCGGCGGCGGCAGCGGCCGCGTTGAAACTGATCGTCCCGGCGAAAGGATGGGTGGCATCGATGAGCGCGTCCACCCGGTGCGTGCGCAGCCACGCGGCGAGCCCGTCGACGCCGCCGAAACCGCCGATGCGGACCTCGCCCGGCGGAAGCCTCGGCCCGGCCACGCGACCGGCGAGCGAACTGGTCACCCGGCCCCCGTCCGGGGCCACCTCCACCAGCAGTTCGGCGAGGCGGCGGGCCTCCGTGGTCCCGCCGAGAACGAGTACGTGCATCGGATCCATCCATGAGTGAGGCGAAGGG
The DNA here is from genome assembly GCF_053596315.1 of Streptomyces sp. NPDC001732. Lineage (NCBI taxonomy): Bacteria > Bacillati > Actinomycetota > Actinomycetes > Kitasatosporales > Streptomycetaceae > Streptomyces > Streptomyces sp. NPDC001732. Next base: position 70,609 of record NZ_JBSFFY010000007.1, on the reverse strand, counting down.
CGGGCGCAGCGCCCAACTGAAACACACCGGTCTGCGGCCCGGCTGGACCACCGGGGCCTGTGCGACCGCGGCGGCCACCGCCGCGTACACGGCCCTGCTGACCGGCGACTTCCCCGACCCGGTGACGATCACCCTGCCCAAGGGGCAGACGCCCGCCTTCGCGCTCGCCGTGGAGGAACTGGCGGCGGACCGGGCCACGGCCGGGGTGGTGAAGGACGCGGGCGACGATCCCGACGTGACGCACGGCGCCCTCGTACGGGTCACCGTGCGGCGGCTGGCGCCGGGCGCGGGCGTGGTGTTCCGGGCCGGGCCCGGCGTGGGCACCGTCACCCTGCCCGGCCTGCCGCTCGACGTCGGGGAGCCCGCGGTCAACCCCGTGCCGCGGCAGATGATCCGCGACCACATCGCCCGGGTCGCGGCGGAGCACCGGGGTTCGGGGGACGTCGAGGTCACCGTCTCCGTGGACGACGGCGAGGAGCTCGCCCGCTCCACCTGGAACCCGCGCCTCGGCATCCTGGGCGGCCTGTCGATCCTGGGCACGACGGGGGTGGTGGTGCCGTACTCCTGCTCGGCGTGGATCGACTCGATCCGGCGCGGCGTGGACGTGGCCCGTGCCGCCGGGCACACCCACGTGGCCGGGTGCACGGGCTCCACCTCGGAGCGGACCGTGGTGGACGAGTACGGCCTGCCGGAGATCGCGCTGCTCGACATGGGGGACTTCGCGGGCGCGGTGCTCAAGTACGTACGCCGTCATCCGGTGGACCGGCTCACCGTCTGCGGCGGGTTCGCCAAGCTGTCGAAGCTGGCCGCCGGGCACCTCGATCTGCACTCGGCCCGGTCCCAGGTCGACAAGCCGTTCCTGGCCGGGCTGGCCCGGCTCGGGGGCGCGGACGAGGAGCTGGCGGCCGAGGTGGCGACCGCGAACACGGGTCTGGCCGCGCTCCGTTCGTGCCAGGAGCGGGGCGTTCCGCTCGGGGACCTGGTGGCCGTGGCGGCCCGGGACCAGGCGCTGTCGGTGCTGCGGGGCGCCCCGGTGGCCGTCGATGTCATCTGCATCGACCGGGCGGGAACGGTCGTCGGACGCAGCGACGTGCGCTGACGGCTTCCGGGGCCGCCGGTCCGAAACGGGTCCGGCGACCCGAAGCGCGTACGGCCGTCCGGAGCGGGACCGCCCGTCCCGAGCTGGCCCGCAGGTCCGAAGCGGGCCCGCCCGTCCGAAGCAAGTCGGGCCGTCCAAAGCGGGGCCGGCCGAACTCCCGGGCTCTGCCCGGCCGGTGGCCTCTGTCCCTCCTGCTGTCTGCCGACGTACGTCAGCAGACGTGCCGTTCCCGTTCCGGCGAGTAGAGGTGGCTGTCGCGGAACTGCTCGGCACCGAGCGTGCGGCCGACCATGATGACGGCGGTACGGATCACTCCCGCCGCCTTCACCTGCTCCGCGATGTCGTCGAGGGTCCCGCGCAGGATCAGCTCGTCGGGGCGGGAGGCCAGCGCCACGACGGCGGCCGGGCAGTCGGCCCCGTAGTGCGGCAGCAGTTCCGCCACGACGCGGTCCACGTACCGGGCGGCGAGGTGCAGCACGATCAGGGCCCCGCTGCGGCCCAGCGTGGCCAGGTCCTCGCCCTCCGGCATGGCGGTGGCGCGGTGGGCGATCCGGGTGAGGATGACGGTCTGGCCGACGGTCGGCACGGTCAGTTCCCGCTTGAGCGCCGCGGCGGCGGCCGCGAACGCGGGGACTCCCGGCACCACCTCGTAGGGCACCCCGGCCTCGTCGAGCCGCCGCATCTGCTCGTTGACCGCGCTGAAAACCGACGGGTCGCCCGAGTGCAGCCGGGCCACGTCGTGGCCCGCCTCGTGCGCGGCCAGCAGTTCGGCGGTGATCTGGTCGATGTCGAGCTGCGCGGTGTCCACCAGGCGGGCGTCCGGCGGGCATTCGGCGAGCAGTTCGCGGGGCACCAGGCTGCCCGCGTACAGGCACACCCCGCAGGCGGCGAGCGTGCGGGCACCGCGCACGGTGATCAGGTCGGCCGCACCCGGGCCCGCGCCGATGAAGTACACGGTCATCTGTTGTCTCCTGGATCTTCCGCGGACACCCGTGCGGGGCGTTCCGCGACGGGACTGGTCGAGCTCTTGCGCACGGACCACTGGGTGACCGGCATGGCCTGCCGCCAGCCGGTGAAGCCGCCGACCGGCACGGCGTGCGCGACGGCGAGCCGGACCAGTTCGCCGCCGTACCGCCGGTGCGCCCCGGCGAGCAGGGCCTCGGACTCCAGCGTGACCGTGTTGGCGACCAGTCGGCCGCCGACGGACAGTGCCTCCCAGCAGGCGTCGAGGAGGCCGGGCGCGGTCAGTCCGCCGCCGATGAACACGGCGTCGGGCGCGGGCAGTGCGGCCAGGCCGTCCGGGGCCCGGCCGGTGACGACGCGCAGCGCGGGCACCCCGAGGCGGTCGGCGTTGCGCATGATGCGTTCCGCCCGTGCCGGGTCGCGTTCCACGGAGATCGCGCGGCAGGACGGGTGGGTCCGCATCCATTCGATCGCGATGGAGCCCGAGCCTCCGCCGATGTCCCACAGGAGTTCGCCGGGGGCGGGCGCGAGCACCCCGAGGGTGGCGGCCCGCACATGGCGCTTGGTGAGCTGCCCGTCGTGCTCGTACGCCTCGTCGGGCAGGCCGGGGACGGCGCCCAGGCGCAGGGCGTCGGGGGCGCGGCGGCATTCGACCGCGACGATGTTCAACGGGTCGCCCGGCGGGTGCGGCCAGTGGTCCGCGGTGCCCTCCGTGCAGGCCTCGTCCATGCCGCCGAGCTGTTCGAGCACGCGCAGCCGGCTCGGGCCGAAGCCCCGCTCGCGCAGCAGCCCGGCCACCTCGGCGGGGGTGGTGGCGTCGGCGCTGAGGACCAGCAGCCGTCGGCCGTCGTGGAGGGCGGCGGCCAGCCGGGCGGTGGGGCGGCCGACCAGGGTGACGACCTCGGTGTCCTCCAGCGGCCAGCCGACGCGGGCGCAGGCGTAGGAGACGGAGGAGGGGTGCGGCAGGACGCTCAGCGCGGTGGCGCCCAGTACTTCGGTCAGGGCCCGGCCGATGCCGTAGAACATGGGGTCGCCGCTGGCCAGGACGGCGATCCTGCTGCCCGCGTGTGCGGCGAGCAGGCCGGGGACGGCGGGCCGCAGCGGCGACGGCCACGGCACCCGGCGCCCCGCGCACGACGGCGGGAGCAGGTCGAGCTGCCGCCCGCCACCGATCAGCACCTGCGCGGCGGCGAGCGCCTCGCGGGCCGGCCCGGACAGTCCCGGCCAGCCGTCGGCGCCGATCCCTACGACGGTCACCGCAGGCGGGGCGGGCTGTTCGGGTGGGGCGAGGGTCACGGCCGGTACCTCGGTGCTCGGGGGCTGACGCAGCCGAACTCTACTGTCCGGCCCCGATCGCGCACCGGCCAGGTGACCTCCGCCGACGCCACCGGAACATGCCGCTCCGGGTGCCGGGGGCCGGGACCTGGGGCCGGGGTCCGGTGCCGGATGCCGGGGCCCGGTCCGGTACCGCGGGCCGGGCTCCGTACGGCAGCGGGAATCGCTCCTCGACGGTCCTCATGCCCCGTCCGGCGCGGCGGCCTCGGTGCCGGCCCACTCGACGAACTGGACGACGACCCCGTTGGGGTCCTTGACCTGGAACAGGCGCTCGCCCCAGGGCTCTTCGCGCAGCGGCATGGTGATCTCGACGCCCTCGGCACGCAGCCGCTTCTCCTCCGCCTCGATGCCGGCGAGGGTGAAGGCGAGGATCAGGCCCGAGGCGTGCCGGTCGCGCTGGTCGGCGGGCAGGACCTCGATGCCGCGCCGCAGCAGGACGATGTCGGCGGCGGCGTCCTGACGGGTGAGCGAGGCGAATCCGTCGGCGGCGGCCTGCACCTGGTAGGCGAGGTGCGTGGTGAAGAAGTCCTGGGACGCGGGGACGTCGTCGACGGTGAGCGAGACGGTGGTGGCGGTGATCTGCAAGGCGGTTCCCTGTCCGTGAGGAGATGAATTGCCCGTACGGGGTGAGCTCTGCCCGTACAGGGCGAACTGTCCGTACGAATGGACTGCCGGTACGTCCGGTGGTCGGTTTCGGCGACCGCCGAACGTCCTGTGGCCGACTCCGGTGCCGGCCGGGTGTGCCAGTGGGAGCGGCGTCCGTCAGCAGGAGCGGCGGCGCGGGATGTTGCGCATGGGGCGGGCATTGCCCGGGACGCGGCCGAAGGGAGGCGGAGCGGCGGACCGGGACCGCCGATTCCCCTTGCCGTCGGGGCGGTTGGCCTGTCCGGCCGTCCGGTTCGCGAGGAACGTGACGAGGTCGGCCTTTCGCACGGCCACTCCTTTCCATCGGGAGAAATTTGCGTCGGAGGTAAATTTAGAACGAGCCCCGTCGGGGTGTCAACATAAAAATGCCACGGGGGTAAGATTTCCTCATGGGTATCGACAAGGAACCGGGGGCACACGCCGCGGCACCCCCCAAAACGCCAAACACGCCGGCCGCACCGGGCACACCGGATTCACCGGCCGCACCGGGCCTGCGGGAGACCAAGAAGCGGGAGACCAGGCAGCTGATCTCCGACCATGCGACCAGGCTCTTCATCGAGCAGGGCTTCGAGCGGACGACCATCGCGGAGATCGCCGTCGCGGCACGCGTGGCCAAGAAGACGGTGACCAACTACTTCCCGCGCAAGGAGGACTTGGCCCTCGATCACCAGGAGGCGTTCATCGGCACGTCGGCCCGCGTCGTGGCCTCCCGGAAGGAAGGCGAGTCCGCCCTGTCCGCGCTGCGCCGGGACTTCGAGACCGCCGTGGCGGCGCAGGACCCGGTCCACGGCTTCGCGGGGCCGGAGTTCTCGCGCATGATCGCCGACAGCCCCACCCTCTCGGCCTGCCTGCGCGGCCTGCACGACCAGCGCGAGGAAGCACTGGCCGGCGCCCTCGCCGAGGCCACCGGCTCCACCCCCGACGACATCGCCGTGCGCACGGCGGCGGCCCTGCTCGGCGCGGTGCAGCGCACCCTGTTCCAGCGCATCCAGGAACTCACCCTCACCGGCCGCACCAACGAGGAGATCGCCGGAATCGTCGCGGCGGAGGGGACCCGAGCCTTCGACCTGCTCGAACCGGCGCTCGCGAACTACGCTGCGGCCGGCCCCACCTCTTGAACCGAAGACCCACCTCGTGAACCGCAGGCCCCACTTCGCGAGCCGAAGGGGCCGACTCGTGCACAGAAGGGACCACACGGCGCGGCATCCACAGGGCCGGAGGTAGCCGCACTTGGCGACCGCGGCACGAAATGCACCTTTTCCACCTGCGTGCGAGTCTGGTCATGGCCCATCGTCCGAGATCCGCAACAGGAGGCACGATCGTGGGCAAGAAACAGAGTCGGCAGAACCGCGGCGCCCGCACCGGCGGCCACGAACGCAGCACCGCTCCGGAGCCGAAGGAGCAGACGCAGCCGACCACCACCCCGGACCCGGTGCGCTCGATCTCAGAACAGGTCTCCCACCGGAAGCAGCGGAGGTTCGGTCACAACTGACCCTCCCGGCAGCACGACAACCGCCCTCTGCGGTGGCACTCCCAAGGGGAACGCCACCGCAGAGGGCGTTTTCCGTTGAGGGGGCCCCGCGCCCCGCCCCCGCCCCCGCGCCTGCCCCTGCCCCTGCCCCTGCCCCTGCCGCACATCACCACGCGTAACCGCCCGCGCTTCCCCGCTCTGCCCTCCGCACCGCCTCGTACCGTTTCTCACCATTCCGGTGCGACGCCCGCCGCGCCCCCCGCGGCCTCTCCGGCTCCTCGACGAGCCCTTCGCGAACGCCCCGCAAACTGCCTCCGCCCGACGGTGCGCACCTCCGTCGCACCGTCCGCGCATCGCTCGCGAGCCTCCCGCGCACCGCTCCCGCGCGGCTCCAACGCATGGCCGAATAACGTCCATTCAGGCCGCCCTCAGAGGTTTATCTACGCGCGGAGCTCAGCCACCGAACGGCCATTCGGGCATATCAGACCAGTTTTTCCGCAGCTATTACCGGCTGGTACCGACAGCTGCTAGAAACATGGCGCTCAACCCAACCCCCCATCCACCCCCCACACTTCGGAGGGCTGACAGCCATGTCGGTACGGAGATTCTGGGCGTCTGCAACCACCCTGGCGCTCGCCGCCGTGGCCGCTCTGGGCGTTGCCCAGCCGGCCTTTGCGAACTCAACGGCCGCGGGCGGGTACGTCGCTCTCGGTGACTCGTACTCGTCCGGTGTCGGGGCGGGGAGCTACCTGTCCGACAGCGGCGACTGCCGTCGCAGCACCAAGTCCTACCCCTACCTCTGGGCGGCTGCGAACTCGCCTTCCTCCTTTGCCTTCGTGGCCTGTTCGGGCGCCACCACCAGTTCGGTGGCCAGCACCCAGCTGGGGGCGCTGAACTCCTCCACCGGTCTGGTCAGCGTCACCGCGGGCGGCAACGACGTCGGCTTCGCCAACGTCATGCAGGACTGCGTGCTCTCCGGCGAGGCCGCCTGCCTCAGCAGCGTCAACTCGGCCGTGTCGCAGGTGCAGAACGTGCTTCCCGGCAAGCTGAGTTCGCTCTACACCTCCATCCGGTCGCGGGCACCCCAGGCCCGTGTCGTGGTGTTGGGCTACCCGCGCTTCTACCAGCTGAGCGGCAGCTGCATAGCCGGTCTCTCCGAGAAGGAGCGCTCGGCGATAAACAACGCGTCCGACGTGCTGAACGGTGTCATCGCCAAGCAGGCGGCCAACGCCGGGTTCACGTTCTCCAGCGTGGTGGACGAGTTCAGCGGGCACGAGCTGTGCTCCGGTGACGCGTGGCTCCACAGCGTGACCCTCCCGGTCTACAACTCGTACCACCCCAAGGCCGCCGGACAGTCCGGCGGTTACCTGCCGGCCTTCCGATCGGCCGCGTAGGACGCGGACGACGAGGGTGCAGGGCGCGGCGGGCCGGCGGATCACTTCCGAAGGCCCGCCGCACTCATGCGCGTTCCGGCCGACCAACCGACCGGCCGCACCACACCGCGGCTCCCCCGGCCGAACCCGACCGCCCCCCGACCGCCCCCGGACGCGTCGGTGCCGGAGCCGGTACCGCTCCGCCCCCGGACTCAGTACCGCTCCACCAGATGCTCCCGGCCCGACGGAGGCTCGTACGCCTCGGGCCAGAAGTCCGTTATCCCGTTGATCCGCCCCGCCCCGTCGAACGTGAAGAAGTGGATCGCGTGCGACTCCTCGGCGCCGGTCGTCACGAGCGTCCGGGCGGCGGCCTGGTGCCCCTCGTGGTCGGCCACGATCCGCTCGACACTGACCCGCCAGTCCCCCGGGTACTCGCGGTTGAACCGCAGGTACCGCTCCTTGCCGCGAATCCGTTCCCGGGTCTGCGGCAGGTCGTACAGCACGTCGTCGGCCAGCGTGGCGGCGAAGGCGTCCCAGTCCCGGGAGTCGGCCGCACTCCAGTACGTCTCCACGGCGACACGCAGCTCGGCAGTCGTAGTCATGGTTCGAGTCTGCACCCCACCACTGACAATCGCCCCGACCTGGCGTTTCCTCAGGAACCGGCCGGCTTCGACGCCTTGAGCGAGTACATCAGCGGGATGCGCGGCCGTCCGGCGGGGAACCGGTAGTAGCCGTCGTCCTGCCGCTCCAGCGCCTCGAAGCGGGAGACGAGCGAGACGTCGTGCTCGTTCAGGAAGTCGATCCGCAGTCCGTTGGCGGCCAGTGCCGACACCACCTCGCCGATCGGGTGCTGCCACTCGACGGTGCGGTTGTGGACGGTGGGCGCGCCCAGGTCCGCGTACGTGCCCGGCGTGTCGTCCACCCACGCGTCGCGGGTGAAGTAGTCGTACTCGACCTTCGCGCCCGTGGCGTCGTCGAGGCAGTCCGCCAGCGGGTGGAACTCCACGAGGTAGAGGAAGCCCCCGGGCGCCACGAGCGACGCGGCGACCTCGGCCCAACGCCGGATGTCGGGCAGCCAGTTCAGCGCGCCGATCCCGGTGTAGACGATGTCGTACGAGGTGTCGGGCACGGCCGCGGCGGCGTCGTGGACGTCCGCGGCGACGAACGCCGCCCGGTCCTGGTCGAACCCGAGCTCGCGGGCCAGGACGCGCGCCGCTTCGACAGCCGGTTCGGAGAGGTCCAGGCCGACGACGGGCCCGGCACCGTGCCGCGCCCAGGAGAGGGTGTCGACCCCGATGTGGCACTGGAGGTGCAGCAGCGACTTCCCCGCGACGTCCCCGACCTCGACGGGTTCGAAGTCGCGCAGGCCGTCCTTCCCGGCGCGGAAGGCCGCGAGGTCGTAGTAATCGCTGCCGACGTGGATCGGCACCCGCTCGTCCCAGAACGCGCGGTTCGCCTCGTGCCAGTCGTCAGGGGTCGGTGCATGCATGCCGGGGAGGTTATCCACAGGCTGAGGACGAAGCGAACGAATTATCGGCGTCCGACGCAGAATGGGGGGCATGACTGAGATCACTGGTTCGACGACGGCCTCTTCCGCCCCGGATGCCGCCCCCGCGACAGCGACCGCCTCCGCACCGGGGATCGCCGCCGCCCCGGAGAGCGTCTCCGTGCCGGAGTGGGAGCAGCGTTTCCGGGCGTCGCGGGTGTCGCTGCCCGACTGGGCGGAGGACGCGCCGGACCGCGCGCTGTTCGTCTCCAACGCCACGGGCACGTACGAGCTGTACGCGTGGGACCGCACCACCGGCGAGCAGCGCCGGGTGACGGACCGGCCGAACGGCACGACGGACGGGGTGCTGCCCCCTGACGGGGAGTCGATCTGGTGGTTCGACGACACCGACGGGGACGAGTTCGGGGTGTGGATGCGCCGGCCGTTCCACGGCGGGGAGGCCGGGTCGGGCGACGAACCGGCAGTGCCCGGCCTCGCCCCCTCCTACCCGGCGGGGCTCGCGATCGGCCGGGACGGCACGGCGGTGGTCGGCCGCTCGACGGACGAGGAGGGGACGACGGTCCACGTCGTGCGCCCCGGGGCCGCTCCCGTGGAGATCTACCGCCACCGCGAGTCGGCGGGCGTCGGCGACCTCAGCCACGACGGGACGCTGATCGCCCTGGAGCACACCGAGCACGGCGACGCGATGCACTCCGCGCTGCGCGTGGTGCGGCCGGACGGCACGACGGTCGCCGAGCTGGACGACACCGAGGGCGGCACCAAGGAGCTGGGCCTGTCCGTGCTGGGCTTCGCCCCCGTGGCCGGGGACACCAGACTGCTGGTCGGGCATCAGCGGCGGGGCCGCTGGGAGCCGATGGTCTGGGACCCGACGACGGGCGAGGAGACGGACCTCGCGCTCGATCTGCCCGGCGATGTGAGCGCCGAGTGGTATCCGGACGCCTCCGCGCTGCTGATCGCGCACAGCTTCGAGGCCCGCAGCGACCTGTGGCGGTACGAGCCGGGCGCGGGCGCCCCCGTCCGGGTGGAGACCCCGGCGGGTTCGGTGTCGGGGGCCACGGCCCGGCCCGACGGCACGGTGGAGTACCTCTGGTCCTCGGCCGCGCAGCCGCCCGTCATCAGGTCCACCTCGGGCGCCGTGGTGCTCGATCCGCCCGGCCCGAAGGCTCCGGCGTCGGTGCCGGTGGAGGACGTGTGGGTGGACGGGCCCGGTGGCCGCGTCCACGCGCTCGTCCAGCGGCCCGCCGCCCCGGCCGAGGGCCCGTTCCCGACCGTCTTCGAGATCCACGGCGGCCCGACCTGGCACGACAGCGACGCCTTCGCCTCCGGCCCCGCCGCCTGGGTGGACCACGGCTACGCGGTCGTCCGGGTCAACTACCGCGGCTCCACCGGATACGGCCGCGCCTGGACGGACGCCCTCAAGCACCGGGTGGGCCTGATCGAGCTGGAGGACATCGCTGCGGTCCGGGAGTGGGCGGTGAAGTCCGGCCTCGCCGACCCGGAGAAGCTGGTCCTGGCCGGTGGCTCCTGGGGCGGCTACCTGACCCTGCTCGGCCTCGGTACGCAGCCGGACGACTGGGCGCTGGGCCTGGCCGCGGTCCCGGTCGCCGACTACGTCACGGCGTACCACGACGAGATGGAGGACCTGAAGGCGATGGACCGGACGCTGCTGGGCGGCACGCCGGAGGAGGTGCCCGAGCGCTTCGCGGCCTCGTCCCCGCTGACATACGTCGACGACGTCCGGGCCCCCGTCTACATCTCGGCGGGCGTCAACGACCCGCGCTGCCCGATCCGCCAGATCGAGAACTACGTGGACCGGCTGAAGGACCGGAACGCGGTGCACGAGGTGTACCGGTACGACGCGGGGCACGGTTCGCTCGTCGTGGAGGAGCGCATCAAGCAGGTCCGACTGGAGCTGGACTTCGCCCGCCGCCACCTGAACCCGGAACCGGCCCCGTCCGGCGAGTAGGGGGACCCGTGCGGCGCGGGCGGCCCGCCGGGCGGCCCCCGCGCCGGGTGATCCGGAACGGGGACCGTACCGTGGAGGGGTGTACCGGTTCCTGCTGACCCCGCGATGGTGGGGGATCAACCTCTTCGTCGTGCTGGCCATCCCGTTCTGCGTGTTCATGGGCACCTGGCAGCTCGGCCGCTTCGAGGACCGCGTGCAGACGCACGACGCCGCCACGAAGCAGCCCGCCCCCGGCACGAGGGCCGCCGAGCCGCTCGACGACCTCCTGCCCGTCGACAAGGTGACCTCCGGCCGCCCCGCCACCGCCACCGGCCGGTACGCCGACCAGTTCCTGGTCCCCGGACGGGAGCTGGACGACAAGAGCGGCTTCTACGTCCTGAACATGCTCCGTACGGACACCGGCAAGGCCCTGCCGGTGGTACGGGGGTGGCTGCCCGGCAGGCCCGGGACCACCCCCGTCCCCGCCGCGCCGACCGGCAGGGTCACTGTGACCGGCGACCTCCAGGCGTCCGAGAACGCCGGCACGGCGGGGGCCGACGCGCGGGGCGGGCTCCCCGACGGACAGCTGGGCATCATCAGCGCCGCGTCGCTGGTCAACCTCGTCCCGTACGACGTCTACGACGCCTGGGTGACGCTCCAGGACACGGGCGCCGGGGCGGGCCACGGGACGACGGGCGCGCTGCGCCCCGTACCGGCCGCCGCCGCGCAGGGCACCGGGCTCGACCTGAAGGCGTTCCAGAACCTCGGCTACACCGGTGAGTGGTTCGTCTTCGCCGGCTTCGTGCTCTTCATGTGGTTCCGCCTGGTCCGCCGCGAGGCCGAAGCGGCACGCGACCTGCGCCTGGGCCTCGTCACGGAGACGGAGGCCCAGGAGGCACGGGAAGCGCAGGCGCCGCCGACAGAGACAAAGACGGCCGACGCCGGCGCCGACTCGGGCAGGGGTGCCGGTTCCGCCGTGGGCACCGGAGCCGTCTGAGACACGAAGGCTCCGGGACACGGACGCTCCGGGCGACATGCACGCGCATGGGGTGAGGGCCCGCCGAATCGATTTGGCGGGCCCTCACCCCATGCAGGCGTCACGTGTCACGTCGCGGCGGCCAGCACCCCGGTCCGGTAGATCGTGCCCGAGCAGGCGTTGGGGATCGTCGCCGTCGCGACCGGTGCCCCCGCCTCCGGCGTGTGCATCACGGAGACGCTGCCGTCCTGGATGCCGCCGTCCTCACCGAGGAACTGCGTGCCCGTGTCCGTCGTCCCGTCGCCACTGCCGGTACCGGCCACCGCGGCACCGCCCGCACCGCCCTCGCCGTCCGTCGGTGTCGGGGTCGGTGAGCCCCCGGCGGTCGGGCAGGTGTCCTTCGGCACCCAGGCGAACTTCACCTCGTACGCCATGGACGGCTTCAGCAGCACCGTCTGCTGCTCCTGCGAGGGGTCGGGCAGGCCGGGGGCCCCGTCGCCCGCGGTGTGGCGGACGACCATGATCCTGGTCTCGTCGGCCGCGCCCATCGTCTGGAAGCCCACGCTGCCGCCGCTGTTCACCGCGCACTCCGCGCCGGAGACGTTGGCGATGCGGAAGGTGCCGTAGACCGTGCCGTCGGCACCGGGCGCGCCGGTCTCGGCCGAGGCGACCCCGAGCTGGCCCGGTCCGCAGGCCACCATGGCGGTCACCTCGGTACGGGCCGGGTCGGCGGCCCCGCCCGCCAGGTTGCCGTCGTTGCCCTGGCCTCGGCTGCCGGAGGGACTGACGGTGCTCTCGGGGTGGTTCGGATCGCCGTCGGTCCGCCCGTCGGTGTGACCGCCGCTGTCCTTCCCGTCGCGCTCCGAACCGGCCTCGGTGCCGTTGCCGCCCTGCGCCTGCTCGCCGTGCCCGGCTATCGCGGGGTCGGCCGTGCTCGAACCGTCGGAGTTCGCGACGTGGACGAAGGCGGGCACCGCGGTGCCGATGAGCAGCGCCGCCGCGGCCAGCCCGACGACGGCCTGCCGCCGCTTGGCGCGCCGGACGGGCACCGCGCGCTGCAACCGGTCGAGCGTGCCGTCGCGGGGCTCGATGTTCTGGACGGCGCCGTGCAGCATGCGGCGCAGCGCGACCTCGTCGAGCTCCGCGTCACCACCGCTCAGCCCGACGCCGCTCAGCCCGTCGCCGTTCAGCTTGTTGTCCGGGCGCGCGCCGTCCCGCGAGCCCGGACCCGGGCCGAAGTCCGAGCCGAAGAGGTTGCTCAGACTGCCGAAGCCGACCGTCTCGGTGGCGTCGGCGGCATCGGCCGTACCGGACACACCGGCCGTATCGGCAGCCTCCGCCGGCTCGGCCGACCCGGCCGAGCCGGTCGGGTCCGCGTCCCGGTTCTCAGGCAGGGCGTTCTCCGCCCCGTCGTGGTTCACAATCCCTTTTCCAGTCCGGTCAATCCGATGCTCACGTCCGGCGCCGTCGCGCGGCTCACGCTCCGGGCCGTTCTCGTAGGTGCGGTCGCGCCGGCTCATCCCTGCGCCTCCATCACGACGCGCAGCGCCGCGATCCCCCGGGAGCCGTAGGCCTTGACCGAGCCCAGGGATATCCCCAGCGTCTCGGCCACCTGTACCTCCGTCATGTCCGCGAAGTAACGCAGCACCAGCACTTCCCGCTGCCGCCGCTGGAGCCCCCGCATCGCCTTGATCAGCGCGTCCCGCTCCAGCTGGTCGTACGCGCCCTCCTCCGCGCTCGCCATGTCCGGCATCGGCTTGGAGAGCAGCTTCAGCCCGAGGATGCGGCGGCGCAGCGCGGAACGCGAGAGGTTGACCACCGTCTGACGCAGGTAGGCGAGCGTCTTCTCGGGGTCCCGCACCCGATTGCGCGCCGAGTGGACCCGGATGAACGCCTCCTGCACCACGTCCTCGCACGAGGCCGTGTCGTCCAGGAGCAACGCCGCGAGCCCGAGCAGCGATCGGTAGTGGGCGCGATAGGTCTCGGTGAGGTGGTCGACCGTGGTTCCGGCAGCCACGCTCTCCTCAGCGCCCTCGCGCTGCGACGGCAGCCGTGCGGGGCGTGCGGCGGGCATGGGCGCGATCACCGGCATGCCGCCGGGCGCGCGGGGCCGCCGGAGCGGGCGCACCGAAGCGCCTCGCAAGGGACCCACCACTGTGATATCGAGAACCTCTGCCACGCCAGTTGGACACGTTTCCCCCCGTCAGGGTTGTACGCGCGCGGCACCTCGTTCGGCGCTGTGCGACATGCCCTCATACGTACCTGCTCTTCCCCAAGTGCCCCGAATACGCGCCCCGCCGCGTCAAAGGTGACCGCATAGACGCATACTCCCCGGCCTGCGGTTGCAGCGGGCCGGACCGTCATCGTCGGACACCCCGGCACCCCACCTCAAGATGTTCAGGACTTCAACTTACTCACAGGGCATCCACAGAACGTGCGAATCGGGTTCGATTCAGACATGGGGGAACTCGGCGGCCACCGACTCGGCGATCTGCGCCACGTTCAGCGCGGCTCCCTTGCGGAGGTTGTCGCCGCAGACGAACAGCTCCAGGCAGCGGGGATCGTCCATCGACCTGCGCACCCGCCCGACCCAGGTCGGATCGGTGCCGACGACGTCGGACGGCGTCGGGAAGTCCCCCGCCGCCGGGCTGTCGTACAGCACCACGCCGGGCGCCGTCGCCAGGATCTCGTGCGCCCGGTCGACCTCGACCTCGTTCTCGAACCTCGCGTGGACGGACATCGAGTGCGTCGCGACGACGGGTACGTACACGCAGGTGGCGGCCACCCGGAGGGTCGGCAGGTCCAGGATCTTTCGGCACTCCTCGCGGATCGCCAGCTCCTCCGACGACCAGCCGTCCCCGGCCTCGGTGCCCGCCCAGGGCACCACGTTGAGGGCCACCGGGGCGGCGAAGGGGCCGCTTCCCGCGTCGCCCAGGGCCCGGCGCACGTCCCCGGGCCGCGTGCCCAGTTCCGTACCGGCGACCATCGCCAGCTGTTCGCGCAACGCCGCGACGCCGTCGCGCCCCGCCGCGCTCACCGCCTGGTACGAGGAGACGATCAGTTCCCGCACCCCGTATTCGGCGTGCAGCGCGCCGACCGCGACGATCAGCGAGAGCGTGGTGCAGTTCGGGCTCGCGACGATGCCGCGCGGTCTGATCCGTGCGGAGTGCGGGTTGATCTCCGGCACGACCAGCGGGACGTCGGAGGCCAGCCGGAAGGCGGCGGAGTCGTCGACGACGACCGCGCCCTTGGCGGCGGCGACCGGCGCCCACTGCGCGGCGATGTCCTCCGGCACCAGGAACAGCGCCACGTCCACGCCGTTGAAGACGTCCTCGGAGAGCGCGAGGACCTCGCTCTCCTCGCCGCGCACGACCAGCTTGCGGCCGGCCGAGCGCGGCGAGGCGATCAGCTTCACGTCGCCCCAGACGTCCGCGTGCTGCGAAATGATCTGGAGCATGACGCCGCCGAGCGCCCCGGTCGCCCCGACGACCGCGAGCGAAGGGCGGCGCGCGGTCATCGGCCGGTGCCCCCGTAGACGACGGCCTCGTCGGAGTCGCTGTCCAGGCCGAAGGCTGTGTGCACGGCGCGCACGGCCTCGGTGACGTCGTCGGCACGGGTGACCACCGAGATGCGGATCTCGGACGTCGAGATCAGCTCGATGTTCACGCCGGCGTCCGACAGCGCCTCGAAGAAGCCCGCCGTGACCCCGGGGTTGGTCTTCATACCGGCGCCGACCAGGGAGATCTTCGCGATCTGGTCGTCGTAGCGCAGCGACTCGAAGCCGATGCCGCCGCGGTTGCGCTCCAGGGCGTCGATGGCCTTGCGGCCCTCGGCCTTGGGCAGCGTGAACGAGATGTCGGTCAGGCCGGTCGCCGCGGCGGAGACGTTCTGCACCACCATGTCGATGTTGATCTCCGCGTTCGCGATCGTGCGGAAGATCGCGGCGGCCTCGCCCGGCTTGTCGGGCACGCCGACGACGGTGATCTTGGCCTCGGAGACGTCATGGGCGACTCCGGAGATGATCGCGTGCTCCACCTTCTGGTCCCCTTGCGGCTCGTTGCTGACCCAGGTTCCGCGCAGTCCGGAGAAGGAGGAGCGGACGTGGATCGGGATGTTGTAGCGGCGTGCGTACTCCACGCACCGGTGCAGCAGCACCTTGGAGCCGGACGCGGCCAGCTCCAGCATGTCCTCGAAGGAGATCCAGTCGATCTTCCGTGCCTTCTTCACGACCCGCGGGTCGGCGGTGAAGACCCCGTCCACATCGGTGTAGATCTCGCAGACCTCGGCGTCCAGCGCGGCGGCGAGCGCGACCGCGGTGGTGTCGGATCCGCCCCGGCCGAGGGTGGTGATGTCCTTCTTGTCCTGGGACACGCCCTGGAACCCCGCGACGATCGCGATGTTCCCCTCGTCCAGCGCCGTACGGATACGGCCCGGCGTCACATCGATGATGCGCGCCTTGTTGTGGACCGAGTCGGTGATGACGCCCGCCTGGCTGCCGGTGAACGACTGGGCCTCGTGGCCCAGGTTCTTGATCGCCATCGCCAGCAGGGCCATGGAGATCCGCTCTCCGGCGGTCAGCAGCATGTCGAACTCACGCCCCGCCGGTATCGGCGATACCTGCTCGGCGAGATCGATCAACTCGTCCGTCGTGTCGCCCATCGCGGACACCACGACAACCACCTGGTTGCCGCTCTTCTTGGCATCGACGATTCGCTTGGCGACGCGCTTGATGCCCTCGGCATCGGCTACGGAGGAGCCTCCGTACTTCTGCACGACAAGGCCCACGTGCGCTCCTCGCTCAGTCCATTACTGCGGTCGGCTCAGTTTAACGAGCAGCCCGAAAACGCCCTGCCCATACCACATGGTGAGATGTCCCGCTCAGCACGTGATCTTCGGCATGTCGTTCCGAGCTGCTCGCACAGGGTCTGCTGCCCGCCGATCGGACCCGCACTCCCGTATGTGGTCCAGCCCACACGCCCGGCGGGCCCGGGGCGCGTTTCGAAAGTCCCGCCCGGCCGGGAACGCCCAGGTCCCGAGCCGGCGGTGCTTCACCTCCAGCGTGGACCGGAATCCCGTGATCCGCCCCTCGGAAGCCCCCACCATGCGCAATCCGCTCCGCGCGCTCCCCGTGTTCCCGGCCCGGGACATGCCGGAGGGGGCCGTTCCGGAAGCCGGATCCAGCCGGCTTCCCCGGCCCCCTCGGGCCCCGTTCGTCGTCTACTGCACCGGGCGCAGCCCCAGCGGGCCCGCGATCTCCTCGGCCATCACGCGGCCCGCCTCCTCGGCGAGGTCGTCGTCGATGGTCTCCGAGTCCGTGTCCAGGCCGTCCAGCTCCTGGAGGGGCTGGTTGAGGCGGATGTGGGCGATCAGGGACTGGAGGGCGCGCAGGGCGGCGGAGGCGGTGGAGCCCCAGTTGGAGAAGTAGGAGAACTGCCACCACCACAGGGCCTCGGTCGCGCGGTCCTCCTCGTAGTGGGCCAGCCCGTGGCGCAGGTCGGTGACCAGGTCGGCCAGGTCGTCGGAGATCCGGGCCGGTACGGGCGCCTTGCGGGGCTCGTACGGGTCGAAGACCTCGGAGTAGACGTCGATGGGTTCCAGCAGGGCGGCGAACCGCTCGCGCAGCCCGTCCGCGTCCGGCTCCGCACCGAGGTCCGGTTCGTAGCGCTCGTCGGGGACGATGTCCTCGTACGCGCCCAGCCGGCCGCCCGCCAGCAGGAGCTGGGAGATCTGGAGCAGCAGGACGGGGACGGCCTCCTCGGGCTCCTCGACCTTGGACACCTCGGTGACCGCGACGATGAACGTCTTGATCTGGTCGGCGATCTGGACGGCGAAGTCGTCCGGGTCCTGCGTGACGGAGTTCAGCGTGGCGTCAGACATCGAGGGGACCTCCCGTGGGCACGGTCGCGAACGGTGAGTAGAACATAGCCTCGCTGAACGTAAGGCCGTCGTGAGTCGCGGGAACGGTCATCAACCGAACACCTGACGACATAAAGGCGTCACACATCAGGCGCACCTCACACATCGAGCAGCCGCCTCCCCTCGAAGGCGCGGCCCAGGGTCACCTCGTCCGCGTACTCCAGGTCGCCGCCCACCGGCAGGCCGCTGGCCAGCCTGGTGACGCGGAGGCCCATCGGCTTGACCATCCGCGCCAGGTACGTCGCGGTGGCCTCGCCCTCCAGATTGGGGTCGGTCGCCAGGATCAGCTCCGTGATCGAACCGTCGGCGAGACGGGCGAGCAGTTCACGGATGCGCAGATCGTCCGGGCCGACGCCCTCGATCGGGCTGATCGCGCCGCCGAGCACGTGGTACCGGCCGCGGAACTCACGGGTCCGCTCGATCGCGACGACGTCCTTCGGCTCCTCGACCACACAGATCACCGCCGGGTCCCGGCGGGCGTCGCGGCAGATGTTGCACTGCTCCTGCTGGGCGACGTTGCCGCAGACCGTGCAGAACCGCACCTTGTCCTTGACCTCCAGGAGGGCATGGGCGAGGCGGCGCACATCGGTCGGTTCGGCCTGCAGGACGTGGAAGGCGATCCGCTGGGCGCTCTTGGGACCGACGCCGGGCAGCCTGCCCAACTCGTCGATGAGGTCCTGAACCACGCCTTCGTACAACGGGAACGCCTTCCTTTCCTGTTCTGTCCTGTACCGGACCGCCGCCCGGACGGGTCGTCCGGTGAGCCGGGTCCGGCCGTCTCGTGCTCGACGGGTGCGGGAGGCCGGGCCTCAGAAGGGGAGGCCGGGCATGCCGCCCAGGCCCTGGGCGAGCGGGCCCAGCTTCTGCTGCTGGAGCTGCTGCGCGTTCTCGTTCGCCGCCTGGACCGCGGCGACGACGAGGTCCGCGAGCGTCTCGGTGTCCTCCGGATCGACGGCCTTCGGGTCGATCACCAGGTTGCGGAGCTCGCCGGAACCGGTCACGGTCGCCTTCACGAGACCACCGCCCGCCTGGCCCTCGACCTCGGTCCTGGCCAGTTCCTCCTGGGCCGCGGCGAGGTCCTGCTGCATCTTCTGGGCCTGCTGCAGCAGCTGCTGCATGTTGGGCTGACCACCACCGGGAATCACGGTTGCTCCTGGCAATTCGACGACAAAATGTTTCGGTACGCCGAGCCTACGTGGTCCCCGGGCAGTGCGCCCTACCCACTGGCGGGCAACTCTTTCGAGTGAGTTTCAGGCAACGCCAGGAAGCCTCCTATACCTGATCACAGGCCCCGCGCACCCGGGAATACCGCGATTTCTACCCCATGGCCCACCATTCGGCGGTAGGAAGGGCATGCGCATCGGTATGCACGAGTACACAGGCCGTCACGCAAGGTTACCTACTCGGGGCGTTCGACCACGCCGCAGAGCGGTGAGTGTGCCGCACGGCAGCCCCCGCACCACCCGCAGCACCCACGAGCCCCACCGCACGAGCCCCACCGTCGGAACGCGCCGCCGTCGGAACGACCACCGCCGGCACGCACGCCGTACATCAGGCACCGCCACGCAGAACACAGAGGAGTACCCGGTGAGCCAGCCGGAGATGCAGCCCGAGGGGTCGCCCCGCAACGAGCCCGGTCCGGCCGGCTCGGGCTCCGGCGGGCACGGCCGGGACGCCCGGGTCCGGGATCTGACCGGTACGCCGTTTCCGCTCGGCGACTGGGGCGAACCCGCCGACCGGCTCGACGAGCTGTACCGCTGGGTCGAGACCGACGCGCTGCGCACCGCCGACTGGTACCTGAACGACCGGGTGTGGAAGCGGCGCGGGGCCAGGGCGCTGCGGGTCGGCACCGCGCTCGGGGCGGTCGCGGGCGCCGCGCTGCCGCTGCTCGACCTGACCGGGGCGCTGCAGGGGGCGGCGGGCTGGGGCTATCTGTCGCTGCTGCTGGGCGCGGCGTGCATGGCGTGCGACCGGTACTTCGGCCTGACCTCGGGCTGGATAAGGAACCTCGCCACCGCCCAGGCCGTGCAACGGCGCCTCCAGGTGCTGCAGTTCGACTGGGCGTCGGAGTGCGTGCGGGAGATGCTCGGCCCGACCGAGGGGACGGCCAGCGAGGCGGCCGAACGGTGCCTCGGGGTGCTGCGGCGGTTCTCGGAGGACATCACGGAGCTGGTGCGCACCGAGACCGCGGACTGGATGGTGGAGTTCCGCGCCGGGCCCGCCCCGATGGGGATGCAGACACTCACCTCGGCCGGCGGGAACGGCGGGCGCACGGATCAGGGCGCGCTGCCGGGGCGGTTCCCGTTGCAGACGATGACCCGGCCGAACATGCCGCGCCAGCGGCCCCCGGAGTCCCCCCGCTGACCCGGCCGGGTCGACGTGCGGGCCTCCCCGCGAGAGGGGTGGCCCCGGAGGCGTTGCGGCCGCCCCCGGGCCACCGGCTCGTTCCCGGGCCGGTGACCCGCGCAGCACACTTCCGGCGCCGGGCCGGGCCTGTCCTGGGGCGTGTTTCGAAAGTCCCGCCCGGCCGGGAACGCCCTCCGGGCGGACGACGCCGCTTACGAAACATGCCCTAGCTGAAGATGATCATTGAGCCCTGGGCGAGACTGCGGGTGGCCGCCGCGTGCAGTCCCAGCCAGACGTGCCGCTCGCGGGCGAACGGGCTGGGGTCGTACGGGGCCGGGTCCGCCCGTTCCTCCAGGGCGGTCGGGGCGACGGGCGCCAACGGGGCGGCCGGCGGGTTCGCCGGGTCGATGCCGATGGACGGGGCCATGTACTGCAGCTCCCGCAGCAGTCCGTGCGAGGAGCCGAGCGGGCCGCCGCCCTGCAGCAGGTCGTCGTTGGAGAGCGGAACGGCGAAGTCGAGCGGGACGTACGCCCCGGCGTGGTCGTAGTGCCAGACCAGGTGGGACTGTTGGGCCGTCGGCTCGAACATCTCCAGCAACTGCTCGTAGTCCCCGCCCAGTTCGTCGACCGGCGTGACCTCGAGACCGCTGAGCTGGAGCAGGTAGGCGCGGCGCAGGAAGTGCAGGGCCTCGTAGTCGAATCCCGCGACCGGGGCCACGTCACCCGTCAGCCCCGGCATGTAGGCGTAGACGGGGACGGGCGGCAGGCCCGCCTCGCCCAACGCCTTGTCGTAGACGGCTATCTCTTCGGCGAACGGGTTGTCGGGGCTGTGGCACAGCACGTCGACGAGGGGGACCAGCCACAGGTCACAAGCCACGAAGTCTCGCTCTCCCACGGGTGCGCATCGGAATGTTCGGAATGGTCGGAACAGCGTAATGCGACGGGCGCGTTGCGCACAGTGGCCCGTCGTCCAGGGGGGTGCGACCGGCCCCTCGTCGGGGGCCCGACCGGCGTGACAGGGGCGCGCGACCGGGCACGGCGGCGGGGTCGCGGTGCCCCGGGGTCGCGGCGCCGTGACGCCCCGTCGGCCGGGTCACGGGGCCGCCGGGCCACCGCCCGGGTCCCGTACGGCCGGGCGCGCGGCGTGGTCGGGGTGTTCGAGCTCACCGGCCGCGAGCCGGTCCGCCCAGGTCAGCGCGTGCGTGTTGTAGTCGTCCAGCACCGCGCGCACCCCGTCGCGGTCGCCGGCGGTGATCGCCGCGACCAGGTCCGGGTGCCGGTTCCAGAGCCAGGCCCTGGCCCGTGCGTCGTGGCGCAGGTACGGCACCGCGAACACCCAGGACTGGACGCGCAGTCGGTGCAGGAAGTCGTTGATGTACGGGTTGCCCGCGAGCGCGCCCAGTTCGCGCCAGAACCGCAGGTCGTAGCCGATGAGGATGTCGAGGTCGCCGCCCAGCGCCGCCCGCGCCGCCTCCTGGGCCCTGCGGCGCAGGGAGACGATGCAGTCCCGGTACGCCGCCACCTGCGCCATCGAGGGCCTGGGGGTGAAGAAGATGTCGCGGATGACGCCGTTGATGACCAGGGTGCGGGCCTCGACCATCGACCGGTAGTCGGCGATGCCGAACTCGCGCACCCGGAAGCCCCGGTGCTGGTCCGACTCCAGCAGCCCCTGCGCGGAGAGGTCGAAGAGCGCCTCTCGCACCGGGGTCGCCGAGACGCCGTACTGCTCGGCGATCTGCTTGACGGTGAATTCCCGTCCCTGTCGCAGACGCCCGGCGAGCACCTCGTCACTCAGCGCGTCCGCGATCTGTTGCCGCAGCGTACTGCGGGTCACAGCTCCGCTCGCGCCCATGGCGCCCCTCCCCGTTCCTCGGCTCCGGTCACCTTAAGCCAGGCTCGTCGTGCCCGGATCCGGGCAGGGGAGGGGCGCCGCGCTACTGGACCGCGCGCACCCCGGTCACACCGTGTGTTCGTCGGCCACCGACAGCGCCGCGTCGAGGGCCGCGAGCCCTTCCCTGGCCTCGGCCTCGGTGATGTTGCAGGCCGGAACCGCGTGCGTGCGGTTCATGTTGACGAACGGCCACAGGCCGTTCTTCTTCGCCGCCGCCCCGAAGGCCGCCATCGGGGTGTTGGCCTCGCCCGAGGCGTTGTACGGAACGAGCGGTTCGCGGGTCTCCTTGTTGCGCACCAGGTCCAGCGCCCAGAACGCGCCGAGGCCGCGCACCTCGCCGACCGACGGGTGATTCTCGGCCAGTTCGCGCAGGCCGGGGCCGAGGACCGTCTCGCCGATGCGGGCGGCGTTCTCGATGACCTTCTCGTCCTCCATCACGTGGATGGTGGCGACGGCCGCCGCACAGGCCAGCGGGTGGCCGGAGTAGGTCAGTCCGCCCGGGTAGGGGCGGGTGTCGAACGTCGCGGCGATCTCGGCCGAGATGGCGACGCCGCCGAGCGGCACGTAACCGGAGTTGACGCCCTTGGCGAAGGTCATCAGGTCCGGCACCACGTCGAAGTGGTCGGCGGCGAACCACTTGCCGGTACGGCCGAATCCGGCCATCACCTCGTCGAGGACGAAGACGATGCCGTACCGGTCGCAGATCTCGCGCACACCCGCGAGGTAACCGGGCGGCGGCGTCATGATGCCCGCCGTGCCGGGGATCGTCTCCAGGATGATCGCGGCGACGTTGGCGACGCCCTCGAAGGCGAGGGTGTCCTCCAGGTGCTGGAGCGCGCGGGCGCACTCCTCGGCCTCGGTCTCGGCGTGGAACGGCGAGCGGTAGAGGAACGGCGCCCAGAAGCGGACGACGCCCGCCGAGCCGTTGTCGGACGGCCAGCGGCGCGGGTCGCCGGTCAGGTTGATCGCGGTGGAGGTGGCGCCGTGGTACGAGCGGTAGGCGGAGAGCACCTTCGTACGGCCGGTGTGCAGCCGGGCCATGCGGACGGCGTTCTCGACGGCCTCGGCACCGCCGTTGGTGAAGAAGATCTTGTCCAGGTCACCGGGGGTGCGCTCGGCGATGAGGCGTGCGGCCTCGGAACGCGCCTCGATCGCGAACGCGGGGGCGAAGGTGGCGAGCCTGCCCGCCTGCTCCTGGATCGCGGCGACGACGGTGGGGTGCTGGTAGCCGATGTTGGTGTAGACGAGGCCGCTGGTGAAGTCCAGGTAGCGGTTGCCGTCGTAGTCCCAGAAGTACGCCCCCTCGGCGCCGGCGACGGCGAGCGGGTCGATCAGGCCCTGGGCGGACCAGGAATGGAACACGTGCGCACGGTCGGCGGCCTTCACGGCCGCACCGGCGGCGGGGTCGACATGAGGGGTCATGCGGTGAGCGTAGGTCGTGCCGGGAGCGGCCGGACATGGCCACCTTGTATGGCGTGGGGCCCTTCCGGGTCGGCAGGGTGTCGGGGGTCCCGGGCGGTGAGCCGACCGGTTCACCGCCCGATGCACCTCCCGGCACGCCGGCGCGTCGCCCCCGGCCACCCCGCCCCGCCGCGCCCCGGGAACTACCGGGAGACCCGCATCCCGAACACGAAGCGCTTGCCCACGGCCTCGGTGAGGCCCCACACCCGTCCGGTGTTCCGGGTGATCCCCTGGTAGCTCAGGTCCTCGGGTCCCGTCGGCAGCTCCCACAGTTTCCGGGCCGTGCCGACCCCGCGGGAATCGAGCCGCACACCGCTGTAGTACCCGTTTCCGCCGCCCCTGCTGACCGACAGGTAGAGCCTGCCCCTGATGCTCACCGCGCCCTGCATGCCGCGCCCCCGCGGCAGCCCCGACCCGCGCTCGACGCGGTACACGGCCGACGAGACCGCGCTCGCCGCCCCCGGCAGCATGCGCGGGTACGGGCTGTTGTGGCCGATGTCCCAGCGGGCCACGATCGCGTGGTCCTTGCCGGGCTCCCACTCGTTCACGACGAGCGACCGGTACGGGCGGGCCGGGTCCCGGTCGACCGACACCTGGGAGAACTTGAGCCGCTCCTGTCCCTGCGCCTCCACCCGGTAGACGCGGCTGAGCGGCAACGCGTACGGCTCCCCGAACGCGTGGAAGACCCCGCGGGAGTCCTTGCCGCAGCGGTCCAGCCTGCCCCCGACCGGGAACATGTCGTCGATGTCGAACACGAAGAGCGCGCCCGTGCGGCTCTCGGTGACGTACAGCTTGTTCCCGTACCAGGCCAGTCCCCCGGCGTGCAGGCCGTACAGCGGCTCGAAGCCGTAGCCGCCCGAACTGCGGGTCGGCAGCACCAGCAGGGCGTACCAGTACTTCGGCGTGCGGCCGGTCAGGTCGATGATCGCGATGCGGCCGCCCCGGTTCTCCGCATGCTCCTCCGTCCTGTCGTACCAGGAGACCAGCAGGATGTCCCTGCCCCGCCGGCCGGTGGCGTCGTAGACGGTGGAGATGCCCTGGGGCCACCAGGTGTCCTGCAGGGCGTGGCTGTCCTTCTCGCTCCACCAGAACGCCCGGTCGGGCCGCCGCGTCGAGCCCGGCCACCAGTTCCCGGGAGGCGTGGCCCGCTTCTTCGGAGGGCTGTTCCGCCCCTCGTACTGCGCCTTCCCCCTCAGCACGCCGGCCACGTCGATCCGGCCCAGCCCCTCCTTGCTGCGGAGCCCCCTGATCGACTCCTCCAGCAGCGCGGAGTGCGCCGCGTCGTACGTGAGGCCCATGGGCCGCTCGGCGGGGGTCGCCGCCACCGCGTCCGACGCCGCCGCGGCCTCCCCCGGCACCAGCAGCCCGCTCGTCGCCGCGACGACCGGAGCCGCCGCCATCCCTCGCAGAATCGTTCTCCGTGTGGTGTCCATGTCGACGGACCATAGGGCGGAACAACTCGGCCCAGAACAGCAGAAGTTGTCCCGGACCTGTCCGGGACAGGTCCGGAGACGTGCCGGACAGGTGCCGGAGACGTTCCCGACAGGTTCGGGAGAGGCCCCGGGCAAAGTCACGCCCTGCCCGGGACGGGCCTTGTCCGCGTTCCCGGCCGAAGCGGCGGCCTTCGCGTTCCCGGCCGAAGCGGCGGCCGAAGCCGCAACCGTCCTGCCCGCGTCGTGCGTGGATCCCTATGATCGAGCGCACCGCTTCAGCTCAACCCCGGGGGAAGGACGTCCAGCGCCATGCAGAGCCTGACGCCACAGGATCCGCGCGCCATCGGCGCGTACCGGTTGCTCGCCCGGCTCGGCGAAGGCGGCATGGGCCAGGTGTTCCTCGCCAGGTCGGCGAACGGCCGCACGGTCGCGGTGAAACTCGTCCGCCCCGAGCTGGCCGCCCAGCAGGAGTTCCGCGACCGGTTCCGCCACGAGGTGCGGGCCGCCCGCCAGGTCGGCTCCGCCTGGACCGCCCCCGTGCTGGACGCGGACACGGAGGCGGACGTGCCCTGGGTCGCGACCGGCTACGTCGCCGGGCCCTCCCTCCACGCCACCGTAACCGGCCGGTCCCGCCCCGCGCCGGGCACCCCGTCCGGCGCGTACGGCCCCCTGCCCGGACGCTCGGTCCACATCCTGGGCGCGGGCCTCGCGCACGCCCTCCAGGACATCCACGCCGCCGGGCTCATCCACCGGGACCTCAAGCCCTCCAACGTCCTGCTGACGATCGACGGGCCGCGCGTCATCGACTTCGGCATAGCCAGGGCCCTGCACACCGTCACCGACGGCGGCGCCACCCGCACCGGGGCCCTGATCGGCTCGCCCGGCTTCATGGCGCCCGAGCAGGTGCGGGGCGAGCGGGTCACCCCGGCGTGCGACGTCTTCTGCCTCGGCTCGGTGCTGGCGTACGCCTCGACCGGCCGACTCCCCTTCGGCACCTCCGACAGCGGTGTGCACGCCCAGCTGTTCCGGATCGCGCAGGAGGACCCGGACCTGACCGGCGTTCCCGTGGACCTCGTCGAACTGATCGGGGACTGCCTGCGAAAGGACCCGGGCGCCCGCCCCACGACGGACGCGATCCTGGAGCGCCTGGCCGACGGCGACACCGCCGAGCCCTGGCTCCCCGGCGCACTCATCGCCCAACTCGGCCGTCATGCCGTGGAGTTGCTGGACTCCGAGGACCCGCAGGACCCCGAGGCTCCCGACGGCCCCGAGGATCTCAAGGGCCTCAAGGACCTCAAGGACACGGCCGGGCCCGAGCCCGTACCGGACCGGGAACCCCCGGCTGCCGCTGCCGCAGCGGCGGCAGCCGCGTCCCCGACGCCTCCGGCCACCCCCGTGCCTCCTGCGGACCGCCCCGTCCACACGCTTCCCACGGTGATCGGGGCCTCGGCCCCGCCTCCCGGGCCCGCACCGACCCACTCCCCCGCGTACGGCTACCCGCAGCAGCCCGCCCAGCCGCACCCCGGCCAGGACTTCGCCCCCCGGCAGGGCAGCCCCGGGTACGGCCACCCGCAGCCGCAGCCGCAACCGCAGCCCCCGTCGCCGCAGCAGCAGTACGGTTTCGGCGCCGTGCCCCCGAACGGGACGCCCCCGTACGGTCCGCAGTACCCCACCGCCCCGCAGCCCGTCCCCGAGCCGGAGCGTCGCGGCCGGGGCTCGACCGTGGCGCTCGTTCTCGTGGCCGTGCTCGTCGCCATGGGCGCGGGTGGTTCCGTCTACGCCCTCATGAACGAGAAGGGGAAGAAGAACACGGTGTCCCCCACCGAGTCCCCGTCCCCCACCGACACCTCGTCAGGCTCTCCCGGCTCCAACGGCCCGTCCACCGCGGTCCCCACCCCCACCGACGGCGGGAAGAACGGCGCCGGTCCCGTTCCGTCCGGTTACCTCGGTTCCTGGTCGGGCTCCATCGACAACGCCGCGGGGCACTCCACCCGCAAGCTCGTCATCCAGCAGGGCGCGGTCGGCGACACCGTCCTCAGCCTCACCGCGGACGGCCCGCTCGACACCGGCGGCTCCTACCACTGCGTCTTCCAGGCCGAGTTGGTCTCCGAACCGGCTCCGGGCGGCCCCGTCGAGGTCGGCCCCTCCACGGTCACGGTGGGCGAACCCATGACGTCCTGCACCGCGGGAAAGGCCACCACGCTGACCCTGCTTCCGGACGGCACCCTGCGCCGCGAGAACCCCGACAGCGGCGAGCGGCTCACGTACACGAAGGACGACTGACACAGCCGTTCCGACGGCTGCCGCCGCTCGACTCGGCGGCAGCCGTGTCAGACCAGCGGTCTGGCCGACATCAGCAGATGGCGGTGGGACGGGCGCGACACCTCTCCCCCGGCATCCCCCGCCCGCTCCCTCGCCGCTTCCTCCGCGGAGGCCCAGCCGGTGACCATCGCGCGCTGGCCGGGGCCCATCAGCTCGAACCGGATCACGGGATCGTCGAACGAGGCCAGGGCGTCCATCAGGTACGCGGGGTTGAAGGCGACCGTCAGCTCGTCGGTGCCGTCGAGGACGGCGGGCAGCCGCTGGAAGGCCACGTCGTCCTCGTAACCCGCCTGGAGCAGCACCGACCCCTCGGAGAAGGACAGTTGGAGCGGACTGCCGCCCTCCGCGACCACGGCGACGCGTTTGACGGCGTCGACCAGGGGCGCGCGGTCCGTCACCGCCGTGACCGCGTCGGTCATCGTGAACAGCTTGTCGTGCCGCGGGAGTCGGCCGTCGAACAGCCGCACCGTGGTCCGCATCCCGGCCAGTTCGAAACCGGCCGAACCACCGTCCAGCGCCAGCCGGACCATGCCGCCCCCGCCGAACGAACGGGCGATCTCGGTCAGTCGACGGGCCGAGACCACCACGTCGGCCCCACCGTCGGCCCCGGCCCCGTCCGGCTTCCACGACAGGGTGCGCACCGCGAACCGGTAGCGGTCCGTCGCGGCGAGCGTCATCGTGTCGCCGTCCAGCGCCAGCCGGACACCGGTGAGGGTCGGCAGCGTGTCGTCCCGGCCCGCCGCCACCGTCACGTGGGAGACGGCCGCGGCGAACTCCTCCGCGTCCACGGAACCCAGCACTTCCGGCAGCGTCGGCAGTGCTGGGTAGTCGTCGAACGGCAGCACCGAGAGGCCGAACCGGGCCCCTCCGCCCGTCAGCGAGAACCGCGAACCCTCGACCGCGCACTCCACGGCCCCCTCGGGCAGCACCCGGCACACATCGAGCAGCCGACGGCCCATGACCAGCACTTTCCCGGCCCGTACCGTCTCCGCCCCGACCTCGATGCACGCGGACGCCTCGTAGTCGAGACCCGAGATGCGCAGTCTGCCGTCGGCCGTCTCCAGCAACAGGCCGCCCAGCACGGGAACGGGCGAACGCGTGGGCAGCACCCGGGCCGCCCACGCCACTGCGTCGGTCAGCACACTGCGCTCGATGCGGAAGTCCATGTGGCGGCCTCTTCCCCCAGTCGGTTCCGATCGTGGTCGCGATCGGAACCGACCCTAGAGGCCGCCACTGACAACGAGGGGTGGTGACCACGGTCGCCGCCGACGGCAGCAGCCACCCCCGTGAACTGCTGCCGTCGCCCCCCTGCCCCCGTAACTTCCTCCCCCAGGGGCTTCCCGCAACCGTGTTCGAAACTCTAGGCGCTGGCCCAGAACCCCAAAAGCTTCAGTTCGCACTGCGTAAGCCGTCTTGGGTAACAACCCGCACAGTCAAACCGGTACTCTGCACTCCGGTTCTTCGGTGGAAGCGGAGGATGCGTGGGCACGCGGGAACGGGCCGACGACGTACTGCGGATGTACCGGCTGGCCCGGTCGGGCGGGTGCCGGGAGCTCCTGCGCTGGGTGTCCGGCCGGGCCGCGGGCTGGGCCGGGCTGCTCGACGACGACGGCGCCGTCCTGCACGGCGCGGCCCGGAGTACGGACGGCACGGGCGCCGAGGCCGCCGTGCTGGCGGGCGAGTGCGTGCGGGAGGTGGCGGGGCTCGACGCGCACTCCTTCTCGTTCGACCGGGGGGAGCACACCGCGCTGCTGTTCCCGCTCGAAGCACCACCGGACTCCACCGCTCCGACCCTGGTCGTGGTCGCGCCGCGCCCACTGCCCGAAGGGCTCCCCACACTGCTCTCCGACGTGGCGATGCCGCTGACCATGTCCTGGGCGGCGGAGTCGGTGGAACGCAAACGGCGGCGCATCGACCTCGCGGAGTCCCGGGGCCGGGAGGCGGTACTGCACCTGCTGATGACCGGTCAGCTGTCCATCGCGCGCCAGGTGGCCGGGGCACTGAAGCCCACGCTGCCCGACCCCGTCCGGGTGTACGTCGTGGAGTGCCGGGTCGGCGACCGGGACGAGGTGACACGGATCTGCACGAAGCTGTCCGGCGGCCGGTCCTGGATCGTGCGGTGCCCGGTGTACTCGCGCCACGTGATCCTCGTCGTACCGGCGGACGCGGACACGGGCGGTGGCACGGGCACGGACGGTGGCACGGGCGGGAAGGGGGCCGGGGCCGAACAGTGGCTGGGCACCCGGATCGCCGACGCGGTGGCCGAGTGCGTGGTCGGGGCCAGCGAGGACGTACCGCTGTCCGACACCGCGACCGGGTACCGGCAGGCGTTCCACGCACTGGCCGTGGCCCGCGGGCTGCCCGCCCGGCACGCCCGCTTCGGCTCGGCGCAGGAGCCCGCCCTGGTCGTCGGAGAGGCCGGGGCCCGTTGGGCGAAGGCCCTGCTGAACCCGTTGCTCACCCACGTACCGCGGCGCAGCCACGACCCAGGCAGCCAGGAACTCGCGGCGACCCTCGCCTCCTGGCTCGCGTTCTCCTCGCACGCGACCCAGCACCTGAAGATCCACCGCAACACCCTGGCCGCCCGGCTCCGGCTGATCGGCGAACTGCTCGGCCTCGATCTGAACCGGGTCGGCGACCAGGCCGCCCTCGACCTGGCCCTGCGCGTCCACGCCACTCCCACCGCTCCCCCGGCGGCCTCCGCCGACGGGCCGGAACCCCCGGCGCCCCATCGCCTGGACGACATCCTGCGCACCACGGCCATGCGGGAATGGGCGGACCGGCAGCTGCGTCCGCTGACCGGTCCCGACGGTTCCAAGGGCACCGCCGATCCGCGCGAGACGCTCCGCACCTGGCTGGAGTGCGAGGCCCGGACGCCCGCGACCGCAGACGCGCTGGGCATCTCCGTACCGGGGGTCCGCAAGCGGCTCACCCGGCTCGAATCGGCGCTCGGGCGCTCCCTGCTCCAGGCGCCGAGCGCCCGCTACGACCTGTGGCTGGCCTTCCGCGCCCTGGACCTGGCGGAGGAGGCCGGAACGGACGGGTGAACGGCCCGGCAAACCGCACCGGCCGCCCCGACGACGTGCGTCGGGACGGCCGGTGCGGGTCAGCCGGGTCAGCGGCTCGGGCGGGATCGGCGGGATCGGCCGAGTCCGGCAGGGGTCGGTCAGCAGCTCAGGTTGGAGCCGGGGGTGGTGCCGAGGATGGCGGTGAACGCCTTGTAGCGGTCGATGCGGCTCTGGACCTGGGCGGGGTTGCCGCCGTTGCACTCCAGGGTGCCGTTGATCGAGCGGATGGTCTCGCCGAAGCCGGCGCCGTTCACCATGGCCTGGTGGGCCGTCATGGTGCCGGGGCCGTTCTGCGTGTTCCAGTACCAGAGGCCGGTCTGCCAGGCGATCGAGGCGTTCTGCTCGACCAGGTACGGGTTGCCCAGCAGGTCGATGCCGAGCGCGTCACCGGCGGCCTTGTAGTTGAAGTTCCAGCTGAGCTGGATCGGACCGCGCCCGTAGTACGCGGCCTGACCGGCCGGGCAGCCGTACGGCTGGCTGCTGTCGCAGTAGTGCGGGTAGTTGGACGTGTTCTGCTCGACCACGTACACCAGGCCGCCCGTCTCGTGGCTGACGTTGGCGAGGAACGCCGCCGCCTCCTGGCGCTTGACGGTGTCGCTGCCGGTGTTCGCGAAGCCCGGGTAGGCGCTCAGGGCATCGGTCAGGCCCTGGTACGTGTAGAAGGAATTCCGGTTCGGGAACATCTGGTTGAACTGGGCCTCGCTGACGACGAAGCCGGACGGGTTCGGCTCGCCCGGGTCCGTACCGCCGCCACCGCAACTGCCCTGGTCCGCCCAGACGTCGGAGCTGCCGGGGGTCTCGTTCTGGGTCCACCACTTGGCGGTCCAGTTGTGGCCGTTGTGGGAGGCCGACTTGCCGCCCGTGTAGACGGACGAGGAGTTCCAGGGGGCCGCGCACTCCGCCGCGGCGGCGGTGGAGGCGGGAAGGACGACGAGCATCGCGACGAGCGCACCGAGCGCGGCCAGCAGACCCATGACACGCCTGACCATGTGATCACTCCTTCGGTGCGGCGCACCGGGCTGGGCGGTGCGCCGCCATGGGGGGGTGGTTGACCGTCACTCAAGCGTCGATGGTCTGGACCTGTCAAGGTCTAGACCAGCCCCGAATATTCTTCCGAAACCGCCGCACGCCGCGCCCCGGGCGACGGAACGGGTTCGCGAACTCCCCTTCCAACACCGCCCGCTGAGGAGGAGTCAGCAGGTCAGCAGCCCAGCCGGGAACCCGGCGCCACACCGAGGACGCCGGTGATCCGCTCGTACTTGGCGACCCGGGCCGCGACCGATTCGGGATTGCCGCCGTCGCACTCCAGGGCGCCGTTGAGCGAACGGATCGTCTCGCCGAAGCCCGCACCGCCGACCATCGCCTCGTGCGAGGTCATCGTGCCGGGGCCGTTCTGGGTGTTCCAGTACCAGAGCGCCGTCCGCCAGGCGACGGACGGATCCTGCTCGACCAGCCAGGGGTTGTGGAGGAGGTCGAGGCCGAGGGCGTCACCGGCGGTCTTGTAGTTGAAGTTCCAGCTGAACATGATCGGGCCGCGCCCGTAGTACGCGGTCCGCCCGGCCGGGCAGCCGTACGGCCGGCCGTAGTCGCACTTGCGCCAGTAGTTGGCCTCGTTGATCTCCTTCACGTACCGCAGCCCGACCGACTCGAAGTCGGCGTGGGTCAGGAAGGCCGCCGCCTCCCGGGCCCGCGTGGCCGGCGTTCCGGTGTTCGCGAAGCCCGGGTAGGCGTTCAGGGCGTCGATCAGGCCCTGGTACGTGTAGAAGGGGTCGCGGTCCGGGAAGATTTCGTCGAACTGCGCCTCGCCGACGACGAAGTCGGAGACCCCGCCCGCGCAGGCGCCCCGGTCGTCCCAGGCGCCCGTGGCGCCCGGATTCTCGTTCAGGGTCCACCACCTGGCCGTCCAGTTGCGGCCGTGGTGCGAGACGGTGCCGCCCGCCGAGTATGCCGTGGAGGGGTTCCAGAGGGGTGCGCACCGGACGGTCCCGGAGGCGGCCGGGGCCGCGGCGGACGCGGCGGGGGCGGGGAGGAACACGGCCGTCGCGAGGACGGCACCCAGCACGGACAGAAGGCCCTTGATGCGTTTCAGCGCTGCTCACTCCTTCGGAAGGGCACGCCGAACACCTCAGCGGGCCGTCGGAACGTCCCGCCACTCAAGCCGTATTGGTCTGGACCTGTCAAGACACGGGTCGGCCGCCGGACCGTTCAGGCGAGGTCTCCCATCCACACCCGACGGCCCAGTTCGTCCAACTCGGTCTTCAGCCGACGGCACTCCGGCAGCGCCCTGCCCAGAAGGCGCCAGTACTCGGGGCCGTGCCCGGCCACCCGGACGTGGGCCAGTTCGTGTGCCACCACGTAATCCACGAGATGTATCGGCAACTGGAAGACCGCCCAGTGCAGGGAGATCACACCGTTGTCGTCCACGCCGGCCCGGTAACTCCCCCACCTGTGGCCCAGGTCCCGTACGCGTACCCTCGGCTCGGGAACGTCCATCCGAGCGGCCCAGGGTTGCAGACGGCCTCGCACCCAACGCTGCCCCGCCCGGCTGTACCAGTCCGCGATCGCTTTGCGTGCGAGAACCGGATCGGCGGCGACCGCGCTGTCCAGCCGCAGCCTTCCGGCGACAAGACGAACGGCGGGGACCGGGGCTCCGTCCTGCATCGTGTCGACGACGAGAAGCCGGTGGTCCCGCCCCAGGTACCGGTGGATCTCACCATCGCTTAGGGAGCGCGTGGGATGGAGCTGGCGCCGCTCCTCACTGAGCCGCGCCTTGGCCTCGATCCAGCCGACGCTGGCGCGTACGAAGTCTTCGACCCGCCGGACCCCGCACCCCTTGGGCACATGCAGGGTGAGCGACCTGTCCCGCTCCACCGTCAGGCCCAGACGCCGACGACGGGCGCTGATCCGTACCCTCAGCTCCCGCCCGTCGACGACCAGCGTTCCGTCCTCGGTGAGCACGGGCTCGCCGAGAGGGGACGCCGGACCGGAAAGCTGGGACATATGGCTATTCTCTCCGCACCTCGGAGCGGAACGCTTCCAGGTGCTGCGTGGCATACCCCGCGAGCGTCGAGGCGAGCCGCTTCACCTCCTCGCGCCCCTCGCCTTTGTAGCGATATCCGATCTCACGCAGCCGCGTGTACAGGCAGGCCTCCAGCCACGCCACGTGGGCCGCTTCACCGCCGAAGGAGGCCAGGCTCACCCGGTCGGTGATCTCCCCGTAGACCTCGGCCACGACCTTGCGCAGTTCCTGCGGTTCCGGATCGTCGAGCAGCTCGCTCTCCGCCAGCTTCTCCCCGAGCAGTACATGGAGCCGCTGCTCCATGGGTGTGAGGCCGGCGACGGCCGGGTCGGTCTCCTCCGCCTTCCGGGCCCGCTCGACCAGCGGGCCCAGCTCACGGACGATGTCGTCCCAGCGTCCGGCGAACTCCTCCAGCACCCGCTCCAGCTCCGCCGACAGCTGCCGGTACACCGCCCGGTCCTCCACTGCCTGCCGTTCCTCCAGGTGGTAGCGCAGGCCCTGGATCTGTTCGGCCGCCGCCTCACGCACCGGAAGCCTGCCCACGACCTCGTCGAAGTCCGGAGCGAGGATCGACACGGGCGGAACGGCCTGGTTCACCTCCTGCGCCTCCAGGTGGTCGGCGATCAGTGCGCGTACCTTGCGTCCGTATCCGCGCATCACGAAGCCGCCGCCGGTGTCGTCGCGGTAGCGGCGGCGCACACGCATCTGGAGCACACTCCATTCCCGTGCCTCGGGAAGGAAGCCGAGAGCGTCCTCATGCGGCAGGGTCCGGTCCACCGCGCCCAGGAACTCTCCGAGCCTCTGGTCGAATTCCGCCCGCCGTACGGAGTCCCCGAGCTCGAACACCGCCTGCGCCAGTCCCGCTCTGGTCCTGAGGCCGTCCGCGTCGATGCCCACCGCCGCCAGGAACGCGCGGAATTCCGCGGCTGTCCTCCCGAGCTCGGGCAGTTCGTCGGACATGTCGCGCAACGAGTCGAGAGCGCGCGGGTTGCCCTGGTAGGCGGCCAGGGTCACGGCGAGATCGTTCAGTACGCCGTAGTAGTCGACGACCAGGCCCTCCGTCTTACGACGGGCGGGCCGGTTGACGCGGGCGATGGCCTGGAGCAGCTCCGCGTCGCGAATCGGCCGGTCCAGGTAGAGCGCCTGCTCGATGGGGGCGTCGAACCCGGTGAGCAGCATGGATTTCACGATGAGGACGGCGATGGGCGGCGGATCGGCCGCCTCGTCGCCCCAGACCAGGTCGCTCCAGGGGTTCATGCCACCGACGGAACCGGCGGGAACCGGGTCCGGTTCGGCGGGCGGAGTGAACGCCCAGGGGTTGTCCGGGGGCAGTTGCGGAAACGGCTGGAGGAATCGGGCGATGTGCTCGCGCCGCTTCTTCTCGTCGGTCCATTCACTCCACCTCCCGGACTTCTGTTCCGAGCCTGCCGAGATCACGGGCACGAAGTCGATGCGCCGCAGCAGTTCCTGGAACTGCCAGGCACGCAGGAGAAGCGATTCCTCTCGGGTGTAGGTCTCCGGATCCCTTCCCCTGAGCGACTCCCGCCGCCCGCTCCGGTCGAACTCCGCGACGCGCAACAGCAGGGCGGTGCGCGCCTCCCGGAAGGCGTTGCGGTAAACGACGGCGGCCTTCCTGCTGACCACGGCCACCTGCGCCTTGAACCCACCGGTCAGCGGGCCGGTGACGTAGTGCTCCAGCATGTCGGCGGCCTTGCGCCGGATCAGCGGCGGCGACTCGGCCACGGCCCGCTTGGACGGGGTGCTGTACTTCGCGCGCACGCGCGCCCTCTCGGCCTCCTCCAAGGGTTCGATCAGGTCCTCGAAGCACTCGTCCAGCCGCTCCTTGTCCCGCACCTCGGCGGTGGTCGCCCGACCCGTGTACCGCACGGGCACGACGACCTTGTCGCGTTCCGCCTCGGTCATGCGGTACGTGTCGAGGAACTCCGGTTCCCCACCCGGTGTGCTGCTCGGCTCCAGGCCGAAGATGCGCCCGGTGTCGGTGATCCTGCCCTCCATGAGCGGGGTGCCGGTGAACCCGACCCTCGCCGCGTTGGGGAGGGCCTTGCGCAGGCAGGCGTGGAGAACGGAGGTGTGGGAACGGTGGGCCTCGTCGACCAGGACGAGGACCCGGTCCGAGTCGCTGCACTCGGGGAAGATCCGCGCGGCCTTCCGCAGGGTCTCCTCGTCCGGTACGGGATCGGCGACCTCCTGTGCGCTCACACCCGCCGCGGCCTTCGCCCGGCCGGCTTCGAACTCCCCGTCGAGGGAACGCTCCTCGCCCCCCGCCGTGTCACTCGTCCCGTCGTCGACGCGGACCAGATCGCCGAGGAACTTCTGGATGGTCGCGAAGATCACCGCGCGCCCGCCGGGGCGTCCGGCCCGGCCCAACAGGCTCTCCAGATCCGTCCGGGACTTCGCCTCGCGCACCTCGGAATCGCTCAGCGCGACGGCCTTGCGCAGCTGGAGCTGAAGGTCGATGCGGTCCGTGACCGCGACGATCGTGATGCCGTTCAGCGCGGGGTCCGGGCTCGCGTGCAGCCGCCGGGCGAGGAACTGCATGGTGAAGCTCTTGCCCGCCCCCTGGGTGTGCCAGACGACACCGCCGCGCATATCGAGGTCCCCGCCGGTGAAGGCGCGGCTGCGGCGCGTACGCAGCCGCTGGACGATCTTCTCCGTCGCGCGGTACTGCTGGTGCCGGCAGACCACCTTCGCCGTTCGGGGCTCCACCGTCCGGCCCCGCCGCTTCGTCCCGGTGCCGCTGTCGTCGCCGAGCGGCTTCTCGAAGACGTAGTGCCGGACGATGTTGAGCAGATTGCCCGGCTTGAGGACGATCGCGGTCAGCTGCTGCTGGAGGGTTGGGCGGGCCGTGGCGTCGAGGAGCCCCCAGCCACGCAGTTCCTGCCGGAGATGCTCCGGTTTCTCGTAGTCCGAACTGATGCTGCGCCACAGGGCGTAGTGCTCTTCGGAGGAGGAGTACGTGCCGAGAGCGGCTTCCGTTCCGTCGGCGGCGACCAGCAACTGGACCGGTGCGAACAAGTGCGGCACACCCCGTGGCGCGCCCGTTCCGCTGCGGGTGTCGTCGTCCACCGGGCGCCCGGTGTAGGCGCGCAGGTCACGGATGGCCTTGCCCAATGGGTCACGTACGTCCGGGGACTTGCACTCGATGACGACGAGGGGAATGCCGTTCACGAAGAGCACGAGGTCCAGCACGGCCGCCTTGCCGTCCGCGTCACAGACCCTCAACTGATCGACGACGAGATAGTCGTTGCGGGCCAGAACCTCCTCCCGGGTGCCCTCCAGCGCCTCGTACGACCAGTCGACGAACCGTGTCTTCACGTCCCGCTCGTCCGGGCCTGAGTGCAGGACGCCGTCCAGGAGAAGCTGGGTCGCGTCACGGTTGGCCTGTGGCAGCGACTGCGCGGACACGTGCCGTGCGGCGGCGCGCAGCGCGAGGAAGGCCGGATCGGTCTGCTTGTCGCCCGTCATCCACGGGGAGTTCCGGCGCACGGCGGCCCGCAGTCGCCGCTCCAGCAGGATGTCCCGGAAGTCGTCGCGCTCGCCCGCGGCCTTCAGCCGGGCGCCCTCGATGTGCTGCCATCCCATCGCCTTGAGATGCGCCAGCAGCGGCCACTCCGCCTCGACCTGCTCGGTCGTCCCCTCGACCACTTCGGCAGCCATGCCTTGTGCCCCTCCCCACGTACCGGCGAACCCGTGCGAAGGGTCCATTGTGCGCCAGGAGGGGCGGGCATGCGGCCAGGCCCCGCAACCCGTTGCGGGGCCTGGCAGGTGATGGCGAGCCGCTCAGGTCTGACAGCGCGTGGTGAGGATGCCCTTGCGGCAGTCCGGCCTGGCCGAAACGGGGTTGATGAGGGCGGCCGTCTCGTCGTCCAGCGCGTAACAGAGCTGAGCGTGCAGAACCTCGGCCTCGGCGGGGGTGAGACGGAGTGCGGCGTCGGCCTCGAAGGCCCCGTCACGGCGCAGCCAGAGGTCGATGGCGAGCGCCCCGTCCGCCTCCCGCCGCACGGGCTTGCTGGGCACTCGGCTCACGTGTACCTGCTCCACACCCATCAGGCCACCCCCCTCGCCGTCGTGAGCACCAGGCCGCCGACGCTGTGCGCCTGGCCCACCCCTGCCACGACCACCAGCCCGTCGAGGGCGAGCCGCATGGCGGTGCGTCGGGCGCGGCGTTCGTGGTCGATGGTGCGGGGCGCGAGGCCCAACGGGCCGCACTCGTCAGGACGTTGGGGAGGGGTGGCGAGACCGACGCGGGGCATGAAGGCCGGTGCCGGTACGGGCATCACGGAAACGGGGGCGCGCCGGACGCGCACCAAGACGGGCAGAGCCACCTGCACGAGTGTTCGTGGCAGGCGGGTGCGGATACGGTGGAACATGCTGACGCTCCTCTGAGGCGTTGGCCATGCCCCGGGGTGGTCGCACACCGCCGGGGCACTTTGCGTCAACCAACCGGCAATCATCACACCGTGTCAGCGACGCGACACCCACAGTACGCCCCACATGCAGCGCGAGACAACATGTTGTGCGTACGGGATCGGGGTGGCATATGCCAAGTCGGCGGCCGTATCACCTACGCAAAGTCGTCGAACTCTCCCGCCTTGGCTCCCGCCAGAAACGCCCGCAGCTTGGCCCGAGTTGTCCGGACGATCACCTCGGGATCATCGCTTTCGCGCAAGAGGATGTCTCCGTCCTGCTCAGCCAGCTCGACGCAGCTTCCCGTGTCTGCCGAGAAGGACGCCTTACGCCAGTGAAGTTCCACCGCTTCCAATCTTCAGATCCCTTTCACCACCTGCCGGATGAATCCGACGGAAGCCTCCGGCTCGACAGCACGTTCTTGCATGCGGTCAAGAACCGCCCGGTAGTTCACGAGGTAGGTCTCCGCATGCAGGAAGGTCACGCCAGTGGGGACATCGATCTGAACCGTGTCCAGCGCGGGCACTGGACCACACGCGTACAGCGTCGAACTCCCCGCGTTCGCGAACCCTCCCGCATCGAACGGTACGACGCGGATGGTGATGTTGGGCCGGTCGGACTGCTCCAGCAAGTACTCAAGCTGCCTGCGCAGTACGTTGCGGTCACCGAACCGCATCCTCAACGCGGACTCGTGAATGAGGAACTCACACGACGGAGGATCAGCGCGGTCGAGGAGCGCGGAGCGCCGCACTCGAAACTCAACGTGGCGCTCCAGATCCGCGGGGGTCATGACGGGCAGTGCTTCCGCAAAGATTCCACGCATGTAGTCGGGCAGCTGAAGCATGCCCGGAATGTGCATGATCTGGGCCGACCGAAGCATCGTCGCGTGATGCTCCATCTCGGCAATGTCCAGGAGACTTGCGGGCAGCGAACCTCGGTACTCATCCCACCAGTTGGACCCGCGTTCCCGAGCCATCGCCTCAAGCGCGTCGACGTATCGGGCGTCCGGGCAACGGTAGTTGTTCGCCCACACCCGCACACGGTCGCTGCTGACACCAGAACGCGCGGACTCGGTGTTGCTGACCGTGGTGCGATCGGTGCGATGCAGGGCGGCGGCCTCATTGATCGTCATCCCGATGTGCTCACGCATCCTGCGGAGCTCAGCACCAAGACGCCGCTGACGTTCGGTGGATGGCTTCCTGACGGACACTCCCTCATGCCTCCTTCCCGTGACAGGCCAGGTGCCTCAACTGGTCGCCTTACTTACGCCGCCCAGCAGGGCACCGATCAATCCCGCTCGAAGGCTACGGATCCCCTCAAGTGCAGAAACTTCAACACGGATTCGGTCTTCAATGGCATCCACCTGAGCAACAAGCTCGCCCTGCGCAACAAGCGGAACCCAAGGAAGGAGGATTCTTTCGATTGCACCCTGGGTGATGTTCTGCATACCTTGACTAATCCCGGATGACAACCCTTCAATCTGCCGGCGCACCTGAGACAACCCAAAACAGATGTCAACATATCGACGATTGGCAAGATTTCGATTCTCGACAATTCGGAGCGTCTTATCACTGAGCAGCAACCTGAACGGAGAATCCGTCACTACACACGTCCGACCAACCAAATCAGCCGTGCTCGCGCGAGCAATAATCAAATCCCCCGCAAAAACTTCACATCTTTCATCAATCAAGGCTGAATCAATAATTCGCTTATTCTCCGAAGCACGAAACCCCATTTGATTAATCGCACTCACCTTCAGAACCCCCCACTCCCCGGGAGAAGCCGGAGTGCCAGGAAGGTTAGGACTATGCCCCGCATCGATCCTGTCCAGTCGGTCACCTAGTGGAGCCCAGCAACCAATCGCCGCGACGCTCTCTTCCACGAAAGAAGATTTGAGCGTACGAAGCTTGGAAATGCCCGCTTCAGTAACCCGCTCAGACTCACGCACCGCATTCATAATTTCAACGATACGACGCTGATCCTCCATCGGAGGCAACGGAAACAACAGGTTCGCAAACCTGTCCCCACCAAGATGTGCGATACTTGTAGTCTTTTTCGCGATCGACGCAAAAGTCCCGTCACTCAACCAGGCCCTGAAGACCTCAATCGCATATTCCGGAATCACGCTCGACCCTGAGCGAAATCGGATCAGCGTGTTCTGAAAGCAATATCTACCCGGACGCCCCTCGTAAATTGCGCTACGGCCAACCAGCTCCAGACTCTGCCCTTCATTAAGCAAAATATCGCCAGGCTCCAGTCCATATTTCTGCCACTCCAAAGGGTTGAAGCTCATCGTCTTCACATCGGAGTAGTCGATCCAACCGTCAAGCACGTTGGCAACACGAAGGTACGGAGCATGCATGCCGTCCGCCTGGCTGCTGGCCGGCGAAAGCTGCTTCCCCATCCGCACCTCACCAACCTCCCCCACGGGAACCCAGCGGATCTCGTCCGGTTCAGTCGACATAGCCCAGCTCCTTCAGAAACCCTTCCAGCCGCTTCGACGCAGCCTCACGCCGCGCCTCGATGTCCCGCAGCGACACCAGGTACTTCCGCTCCCACCCCGCGTACGCGTCGATCAACTCCCGCCGACGCCGCACCACATGGCCCTCCAGTTTCGCCGCCAGGTCCTCCCGGAGGATGCCGAGCACGATCTCGCGCGCGCCCGCCTCGTCCAGCGCGTCCCGCACCTCGTGCAGACGGGGCGTGGGCCGCTCCTCTTCCGCACCGGAATCCGCACCGGCGTCCACCTCGGCGTCGGCAACAGCCGCCGTCACCGTCACGTCCAGCGCCGTCTGCCCGGCCGCAGCGACAGCCGCAGGCTGCGCCGCCTTCCCCGTGCCCTTCTTCTTCGCGGCAGCGGCACGTGCACCGGCCTTCGCGGCGCCCCCCATCCCGTCCAGCGGGTAGAACGCCTCCTCCAGCGCCTTCACCGCCTTGCCGGCCGCAGTCCGTTCCTTCTTCAGCTTCTTCAGATCCGCTTCGCTGAGCAGCGCCTCCGCCACCGCCGGATCAAGGGCCCCGGGCTCTGTGTCCCCGGACGCCTCGCCGTCGTTCTCCGCCACGCCCGCCGCGGCGGCGGCTCGCGCGGCCTCCGCTTCCTCGGCCGCCTTGACCTTCGCGTCCAGTCCGGCCTTGAGCGCGTCCGCCTCGGCCAGTTCACGCAGGAAGTCCGGGGCGATCCGGGCCACGACCTTGTGGCCGTACGCCTGGCGCCGCTCCGCGCCCGAGCGCTTGCGCGCGCCGCCGGTCCAGGGGTTCGGCTCCGGTTCCAGCATCGCCTCGACCGTGTCGACCCAGCCCTCGACGACGCCCTTGAAGCCGTTGCCGGCCAGGGCCTTCAGCTCGTTCCTGGCGTCCTGCCACCATCCGGCGACCGCTCCCGCGAGCGCGTACCGGTCCAGCAGATCCACGTTGAGCAGCAGCTTGCGGAACGAGTCGATCAGGTCGGCGCGCAGCCGGGCGAGCTGGGACCGCTTCTCGAACTCCGTACGGTCGTCGTCCTCGTAGGGCGCCAGGGACGCGATCTGCTCCGTCTCCACGGCCCACCA
This sequence comes from Streptomyces sp. NPDC001732, assembly GCF_053596315.1. Taxonomy (NCBI): domain Bacteria; kingdom Bacillati; phylum Actinomycetota; class Actinomycetes; order Kitasatosporales; family Streptomycetaceae; genus Streptomyces; species Streptomyces sp. NPDC001732. The sequence goes on along the minus strand of NZ_JBSFFY010000007.1, from coordinate 29,863 downwards.
CTTGTCGAACGCGTCCCACAGCTCCCGCTCCCGGCCCTCGGCCAGGGCGGTCAGCCGCTCGGCGTCCGGTCGCCGGTCCTCGGGCAGGAAGTCGACGTACGCGGAATCGGGACCCCGATCGGCGAACAGATCGGTGACCCGGACCTGGTACGCCGCCAGCAGCTTCGCCTTCTCCTCCGCCGCGATCTCCGACTTCGGCACCCCGCCCGACAGGTGCGCGCGGACGTCCTGCGGCTCGGGCGGCGGAGTGTTGTCGACGTAACGACGGATGTTGAGGTTGTACGCGTTCTTCTTCAGCTCGGCCCGCTCCACCCAGCGGGCGAACCGCGGTACGCCCGAACCGTCGCCCACCTCGTCGTGGAACGTGGAGACGATCTTCTCCACGTGCTCCGGCAGCAGCACGTTCTGCGCCCGCTCGGAGTGGAACTCACGGTCGGCGTTGATGAACAGGACCTTGCCCTGCCGGTCCGGGTGCTTCTTCCCTCTCGCCCGCAGCACCAACACGCAGGCGGGGATGCCGGTGCCGTAGAAGATGTTGGACGGCAGGCCGATCACGGCCTCCAGCAGGTCGTCCTCGATGAGCCGGGTCCGGATGTCGCCCTCCGCACCACTGCGGAACAGCACGCCGTGCGGCATCACGGTGAAGACGGAGCCGCCCCGCCCCTCCACCATGTACAGCATGTGCTGGAGGAACATCAGGTCCGCCTTGCCCTTCTCCGACGTGTAGCCGTACTTCATACGGCCGTCGAGGTCGGGCAGATCCTCCGCCTTGTAGTCCATGGAGAACGGCGGGTTGCTGAGCACCACGTCGTAGGACTTGTCGATGTGCAACGGGTTGGTGAGCGTGTCCCCGGTCCTCAGGTCGAAGTCGCTGGCGCCGTGGAACAGCATGTTCATCGTGGCCATCACCCACGAACCGTTGTTGGCGTCCTGCCCGGCCAGAGCCAGGTCCTCGGTGTCGCCGCCGTGCTCCTCGATGTACTCCTTGGTGTGGATGAGCATTCCGCCGGAGCCGACGCACGGGTCGTAGACATGCTGGTTGGCCTGCGGCCGGGCCAGTTCGACCATCATCCGCACGACCGCACGCGGGGTGTAGAACTCGCCGCCCTTGGCGCCCGCCGAGTCCGCGAAGTCCTTCAGCAGGTATTCGTACGCGGCGCCGATGACGTCCGGGAACTCGAAGTCCTCGCCCCGCAGCCGCAGGCTCCCGAAGTGGCCGATGAGTGCGGCGAGCCGCTTGTCCGCGAGCTTGGCCGCCGATGTTCCGGTACCGCCGCCCCCGCCGATCCGGTTGAAGTTGACATGGCCGAACAAGCCGCGGAGCCGCTCGTTGCCCTGATGGCCCTCCAGGGCGTCGAGCGCGGGCTGGAGATAGCTCGTGGCCACGTCGTCCACCGCGCCGGCCAGCCGGGACCAGCGGGCCTGCTCCGGGACATAGATGATCCGGTCGCGCGTGTAGTGGGAGGGCTCGTCCGCCTCCTCCTCGGCCTCTTCCCTGGACGCGCCCTGCGCCATCTCCTGGGCGATGATCCGGTCGCGGGCGGCGTCGAACTCGTCGTTCGCCCGCTTCAGGAACAGCAGCACCAGCAGGAAGTCTCGGTACTCGGCGGCGTCCATGGTGCCGCGCAGGATGTCCGCCGCGGCGAAGAGGTGGCGCTCCAGTTGATCGAGCGTGAGCTTGGCCACGGACGGACTCCCTGGTGGTGTGGTGCTGGTGATGACGGAATGACGGCGACGGGTGGCAGGTGGCGGACCCGGCCGATCGCGGACGTACGCCGACGCAGCCTAGTAGCCGCTGAGGAGAAGTCCCTCCTCGACGAAGTTCCAGACGTCGGTGTACGGATCCCACTTCTCCGGGTTGGTCGCTTCGACGCGATTGTTGATCGCCTTTGCGTACTTCTTGGCGTCGGCGTATCGCTGCCCGTCCTTGCTGAGCACCTGTTCCTCACGCATGTGCTTCGACTGCTGCTCGGAGACGGTGCGGACCTGACGTCCGTACGTCGCCGCGAAGCCGGGGCGGGAACGCAGCCGACTGTTGGCATCGCCGCAGACACCACCGAAGCTGCTCGTGTAGTTCGTGTAGTGCAGAAGCCGCCAGAGTTCGAAGCAGGGATGCGAATAGGCGACCTTGACGCCTTCCTTGTCCGCGAGCTGCCTGGCCTCGCGGATGTTCAGGTGATCGTCGCGGTCGAAGAGCACCCACACCTGAGGATAGTTCCAGTCTCCGGTCTTCAGCCCGGCGTCCCTGGCCTCCCGCTCGACCTTGCGCAACGTGCGGACGGCGTCCTTGACCATCGCGTACGGCTTACGGTGCTTGCCTACGGCGTTCTCGTTCTCGAAGTGGTGATCGACGCTGCGGCCCGGCGTGGCCGGGGTGCCCTTTTTCACAATGATGTCGATGTACTCGGGCTCGGTCACCTCGCCCTCGGTGAAGATGTACACCTGGCGTGCGCGGTTCGTGCGGCCCTTGGCGCCACCCTTCTTGCGGGAAACGCTGTCCCCTCCCCTTGGCCTCGCCATCAGACCTCTTCCGCCTCCATCCGCGCCAAGTCGTCCGTCCGCACCAGCCGTCGCCCGATCTGTCCCTCGGAGACCTTGGGCACCGCGCCGAAGGACCCCGCGAGGTACGAGGCCATCAGGTCTTCCTCATCCGTGGGATCCCAGTCCGCGACCGACGACAGCTCCGTCGCACCGCGCTCGTCCTTCTCGGTGAGCCACAGCTGCCCCGGTTCCAGGAGCCGGCCGCCTCCCGGTGTCCGCAGCAGGGAGGGATCGTGACCGGTGAAGACCAGCTGGGCCCCCTTGGGATTCACCCACGGAGCCTGGAAGAGGCGTACGACCTCTGCTGCGAAGCGCGAGTGCAGGCTGGCGTCCAGTTCGTCGATGAGGAGGACCGCACCCGTGTCCAGGGCGAGCAGGAGCGGACCGATCAACGCGAACCAGGAGCGGGTGCCCCAGGACTCGGAAGACCAGTCCATCGCCGTCCGCTCGCCACCGCCCGCATGGATCAGCTGTACCAGAGGGCGCCCGGATGACGACTGCTCGACCTCCACCCCCACGATGCCGAGGTCGGCGACCCGCAGCAGTTCCTCGGCCCGCCGTCGGAAGTCCTCGCTCCGCAGGAGCTTCATGGCCGTGTAGTCCTCGCGCTGGGTGCGCTCGGTCTCGGGAGTGACGTCCCAGAGGTTGTTCTTGAACCAGTCGAAGACCGGGGTGAGCTGCTCATGACCGTCATTCGCGGCACGCGTCAGGAGAAGGGCGTCCTGCCTGGTGGTACGGGCCAGTCGTGTGCGGTCATGGAGCCGGTCCCCGGGGAAGTCGAAGACCTTGTCACGTCCGGCGTCCCGGTCGAACCACACCTGCCGACGGCCCTTGGGATAGGCATAGAGCCATTCCGCCTCGACCCGCCGTGCACCCAGTTCGAACCCGTACGTCCAGCGGACACCGTCAGCGAGGACGAAGTCCGCCTCGTACAGGGACGTCTCCGACGCGGCCTTGGGATCCAGGGCGAACTCGTCACGGGGAATCCCGTCGTAGGACGTCCAGTCGGCGTAGGACCTCAGGACCGCATGGCGCATGTTCTTGAGCGCGGCAATCACATTGGACTTGCCAGAGGCGTTGGCTCCGAAGACAGCGACGACGGTGTGGACAGGAAGCCGACTGCCGTCCGAAAGGGCCAGTTCACGCGCCGCGGCCCGCTCTCTCTCGCTGTCCTCGGGTGCTACGAATGACAGCTCCTGCTCGTCGCGCAGGGACCGAACGTTCGCCACCCGGAATCTCAGCAGCATCCTGGCTCCTTCATGGCGGACAGACTAGTCACACCATCCGGCCCGCGTATGCGGGTGCGCGGCGGCGGTCGACACGTGGCGTCCGGTCGGCCACCGCCGCGCAGCTCCCGGCGGGAGTCCCTAGAGGAAGGAGTTGATCTCGATGGTCTCGGTGCGGCCGGGGCCGACGCCGATCGCCGAGATCGGGGCGCCGGACATGTCCTCCAGCGCCTTCACGTACGCCTGCGCGTTCTTCGGCAGGTCACCGAAGGTCTTGGCCTTCGTGATGTCCTCGGACCAGCCCGGCAGCATCTCGTAGACCGGCTTCGCGTGGTGGAAGTCGGTCTGGCTGTACGGGAGTTCCTCGACGCGCTTGCCGTCGATCTCGTACGCGACGCACACCGGGATCTGCTCCCAGCCGGTCAGCACGTCCAGCTTGGTGAGGAAGAAGTCGGTGAGACCGTTGACCCGGGTCGCGTACCGCGCGATCACCGCGTCGAACCAGCCGCAGCGGCGGTCGCGGCCGGTGGTGACACCGCGCTCGCCGCCGATCCGGCGCAGCGCCTCGCCGTCCTCGTCGAACAGCTCCGTCGGGAACGGACCGGCGCCGACGCGGGTGGTGTACGCCTTGAGGATGCCGATGACCCGGGTGATCTTCGTCGGACCCACACCGGCACCGGTGCAGGCACCGCCCGCGGTCGGGTTCGAGGAGGTGACGAAGGGGTACGTGCCGTGGTCCACGTCGAGCAGCGTGCCCTGTCCGCCCTCGAAGAGGACGACCTTGCCCTCATCGATGGCGTTGTTCAGGACGAGCGTCGTGTCGGCGACGTACGGCTTGATCTGCTCCGCGTACTGGAGCATCTCCTCGACGATCTTGCCGGGCTCGATCGCCCGCCGGTTGAAGGCCTTGGCCAGGAGCTGGTTCTTCTGCTCCAGGGCCGCCTCGACCTTCTGCGCCAGGATCGACTCGTCGTAGAGGTCCTGGACGCGGATGCCCACGCGGTTGATCTTGTCGGCGTACGTCGGACCGATGCCACGACCGGTCGTACCGATCTTGCGCTTCCCGAGGAACCGTTCCGTCACCTTGTCGACGGTGACGTTGTACGGGGTGATCAAATGGGCGTTACCGCTGATCAGCAGCTTGGACGTGTCCACGCCGCGCTCGTTCAGCCCACTCAGCTCGGAGAGCAGGACGGCCGGGTCGACGACGACACCGTTTCCGATGACCGGGGTACATCCCGGCGAAAGGATTCCGGAGGGGAGGAGATGCAGTGCGTACTTCTGGTCGCCGACGACCACCGTGTGGCCGGCGTTGTTGCCGCCCTGGTAACGCACCACATAGTCCACGGATCCACCGAGGAGGTCGGTGGCCTTTCCCTTGCCCTCGTCACCCCACTGAGCACCGAGCAGCACAAGTGCGGGCACAGGCGTACACCCCTTCCGGGCGGGGCATGTCCAAGGTCAGGGGGCGTACGTAAACGCCGTACATGCCGTACGACGATGTACGACAAGGCCTGAACCGTCGAACCGGGTGCCCCGGAATAGACGAAGCCCCTGGCGCAATAGCGCAAGGGGCTCTTGCACCAAGATGCTACCCGAGGAAGGACCGAGGTGTCGGCTGCCCAGCCCCCCGGCGACGGTGCGCACCAGCTGCTGGTGGTCATCGACCCGGTCGCCCGCCGGACCGACGGCGAGTCCGTCCGTATCGCGAAGGACGTGCTGAGCGCCGGTTCGCACGCCAAGATCTGCCTGCCGGACGGGCCCGAGGAATTCGCGCGGGCCCTGTCCCGCCGGGGCAGTCGGCGGCCGGTGGTGGTCGGCGACGACCGGGCGCTGCGGCGGGCGGTGGCCCTGCTGCACCGGGAGCGGGAACCGGCCGGGAACGCCCTCTCGCTGATCCCGGTCGGCGCCGCGACCGCGCTGGAACTCGCCCATTCGCTCGGCGTGCCCCGGGGCGCGGTGGCGGCGGCGCGCACCGCGCTGGACGGTGCCGTGCGCAGGCTCGACCTGCTGGTCGACGACAGCGACGGCGTGGTCCTGGGCGCACTGCACATCCCGGCCCTGGGCGCGTTGCCCGGCGCGGTGGTGGCCCGTACGGGAGCCACGGCGGTCTGGGACACCTGCCGTTCCCTGGTCCGCACCCTGGTGCGCCCCGCCCCACCGGCACCCGCCGGGCCGCCACCGCCCACGCACCGGCTGCGGATCGAGGCCGACGGCGTCCTGCTGAACGATCTGGACCGTCCGGTGGAATCGGTGACCGTGACCTCGCGGGGCTGTGCGGGCGGCCTCGCCGAGGTGGTGATCCGCCCTCCGGCCGCCGCCCCGGTGACGACGGAGGCGAAGGCGGTCACGGTCTCGGGCGTGGACTTCCGCTACCGGGCGGACACACAGATCGGCGGCCCGGTCCGGACGAGGACCTGGACGGTACGGCCGGGGGCCTGGGGCCTGATGCTGCCGGCCACGGCCGAGGGATAGCCTCCGGGCACGGGACGGGACCGAAGGGCGGGGCCGGGGATGCCGGACGATTCGAGCGACACGGGGAGACCCGGGGCGGGCACTGGCGCGGGACCGGGTCCGGGTCCGGATTCGGCCGTTGGGGCAGGTTCCGACGAGAGGACCGACCCGGGTTCGGCCGTTGGGGCGGGATCGGACGAGGGGACTGGTCCGGATTCGCCTGTTGGGGCGGGATCGGACGAGAGGCCCGGCCCGGATTCTGCTGTTGGAGCGGATTCGGCTGCGGAGGTCGTCCCGGACTCGGGCGCGGTATCCGGCTCGGGCGGGGCGGTATCCGGGCCGGGCGGGGCGGTATCCGGGCCGGGGACGGTTCGGGCGGCGCCGGTCGCGCCGGAGTTGCCGGGGACGGGGCCGGCGGCGCCGACAGCACTGGATCTGCCGGGGACGGCGCACGCGCTGGAGCGGTACCGGAAATCGGCCCGGCGCTGGGCGGTGGCCGGGGCGGCGGGGCTGTTGCTGTGGCCGCTCCTCGCCGGGTTCGCCGGCGGGTTCTTCCTGTCCTCGCTTCCGACGATCGGCCCACTCGGTGCGGTTTCGCTGCTGGCCGGGGGCGTGGTGCGGCTCCGGGCCCGACGGATGCGCCGTCTGCTGGGCACGCGGCCGTGGACGGCCCGCGCCTCGGTCGTCCTGCCGCGCGGGACGACCGGTGCCGTCGTGGTGCTGGGCGGCCCCGCACCGGGTGAACTGCTGCCGCTGACGCCGTTCACCACACCATCACGGTTCGCCCTGCTCAACGACCCCGCCGGGGTGCTGTGGTGGTGCGGCGACGCGCGCACCGGAGGAGTGCTGGCCCCACCGGGCGGCACGGAACTGGTCTGGGCGGGTCCGGTACGCGGCCCTCGGGCCCGTTCCGTGGTGACCCGTCCGCAGGTCGACGCCCTCCGCACCCGCCCGGCCCCGCATCCGCCGCAGTCCCCGAGGGGCGGCGCCGTCACGGGGGAACCGGCGGCGTGGACACGGGGCGCCGCTCCCGGTGGCGCGGGCCCTTCCGCCGGCCACCGGTCGCCCCGGGCCGCCTCCTGACGGCGCTCGCCGCCCGCGCGGTCAGGCGTGGGCGTGTCCGTCGCGGGCCGGGAGGCGGAGCGTCTTGCGGTGCTCGTGCCAGCGGCCCATCATCTCGCTCAGCTCCGCCTGTATGAACTCGAAGAACGCCACCGTCTCGGCGAGGCGGGCACCGGCCGGGGTGTCCTCGCCCAGGATGCGGACGCCTTCCTTGAGGGTGCTCTCCCAGCGGGTCAGCACCCGGTCGCGGTGAGCGAAGGTGGTGTACCAGACCTCGTCGTGCAGGCGGTAACGGTCGCGGCGCGAGCCCGGCTCGCGCTCGCGGCCGACCATGCTGACCTGCGTGAGGTAGTTGATCGCGCCGGACACGGCCGCCGGGCTGATCTGCAGCGCCACGGCGAGCTCGGCGGAGGTCATGGAACCGTCGTCGTCCGCGAGGAGGGCGGCGAACACCCGGGACGCCATCCGCTGCATCCCGGCCTCGGTCATCTCGGACGCGAACCGCTCCACGAACCGCGACACGGCCTCCGCGTCACGCCCGGAGCGCACGTCCTGCTCGGTTTCGCTGGTCATGGTCCGATCGTCTCCCCTGGTTTCCCGGCCTCCCCCGTGTCTCCAACTTTATACGCTTCCTTAACTTCACAAATTTGTGAAAGTAGCGTACGTTCAAAACATGACGAAGGCAATCACGGTGGCCGGGCTGCACAAGTCGTTCGGTCGGACACACGCGCTGGACGGCCTCGACCTCACGGTCGGGACCGGCGAGGTCCACGGCTTCCTCGGACCCAACGGATCGGGGAAGTCCACCACCATCCGGGTGCTGCTGGGCCTGCTGCGGGCCGACTCCGGCAGCGCCCGGCTCCTCGGCCGCGACCCGTGGGCCGACGCGGTCGAGCTGCACCGGAGAGTGGCGTACGTCCCGGGTGACGTCACGCTGTGGCGCAACCTCTCCGGCGGCGAGGTCATCGATCTGTACGGGCGGCTGCGCGGCGGCCTCGACCGGGCCCGGCGCGCCGACCTCGTCGACCGGTTCGAGCTGGACCCGACCAAGAAGGGGCGGACGTACTCCAAGGGAAACCGGCAGAAGGTCGCCCTCGTCGCCGCGTTCGCCTCCGACGTGGACCTGCTGATCCTGGACGAGCCGACCAGCGGCCTCGATCCCCTGATGGAAGAGGTCTTCCAGGACTGCGTCGCCGAGGAGCGGGCGCGCGGGCGGACGATCCTGTTGTCCAGTCACATCCTCAGCGAGGTCGAGTCGCTCTGCGACCGGGTGAGCATCATCCGGCAGGGGCGGACGGTGGAGTCGGGTTCGCTGGCGGACATGCGCCACCTGACGCGTACGAACATCAGCGCCGAGCTGGCCGGTGCGCCGGACGGGCTCGCGCAGCTGCCCGGTGTCCACGACCTCGAAGTCCAGGGCCTGCGGGTCACGCTCCAGGTCGACACGGACAAGCTGGACGCCGTCCTCAGATCGCTCTCCGCCTCGGGGGTGCGGACGCTGACCAGCACCCCGCCCACCCTGGAGGAGCTTTTCCTCCGCCACTACGCGACGGACCCGGCCCGCAGCGACGAAGGTGCGGGGGTGGGGGCGCGATGACTGCCGTGACGACAACCGCCCCGGCCGGCACCCGGCGCCGGTCCCGGGCCGGGACCGGGCAGCTCGCCGGCACGGGGGCGCTGCTGCGGCTCGCCCTGCGCCGCGACCGGATCATCATGCCGATCTGGGTGCTCGTGCTCGGCGGTTCCTTCTCGTCCGTCGGGAAGTCCCTCGCCTCGCTGTACGACACCGCCGACCGACGCGCCGAGCTCGCCGCGTCGATGAACGGCAACAGCTCGCTGCGGGCGATGTACGGGCCGGTCTTCGACGACTCCGTGGGCGGGCTCGTCAGCTGGCGAATGGTCGCCTTCGGTGCCGCGTTGGCGGCCGTGATGAGCCTGATCGTCGTCGTCCGGCACACCCGGGAGGAAGAGGAGACCGGCCGCCAGGAGATGCTCTCCTCCGCGATGGTGGGGCGCCGCGCCCCGCTGACCGCCGCGCTCCTCGCCGCGGTGATCGCCAACACGGCGCTAGCCCTGGTGATCGTGGCGGGCATGGCCGGGTCCGGTGCGGGCGGCGCGGGGGCGGTGGCGCTGGCCCTGGCGGTCGCCGGGGTGGGGGTGCTGTTCGCCTGCACCGCCGCGATCGCCGCGCAGTTCACCGAGAGCGCGCGGCTCGCCAAGGGACTCACGGCGGCGGTGATCGGTGCCGCGTTCGTACTGAAGGCGGCGGGCGACTCGGCGACGGACGACGGCTCGTCCGTGCTGACCTGGCTCTCCCCCATCGGCTGGGCGGAGAACGTGCGCGCCTACGCGGACGAGCGCTGGTGGGTGCTGCTCGTCGTCGCGGCGGCGGTCGCGGTCCAGGCCGCCGCCGCGTACGCCCTGGCCGGGCGGCGCGATGTCGGCATGAGCTTCCTGGCGACCCGGCCGGGCCCCGCGCAGGGGCGGATCTCCACGGCGTTCGGTCTCGCGCTGCGGCTCCAGCGCGGTGCGCTGATCGGGTGGACGCTGTCCTTCGCCGCGGTCGGGGTCGTCTTCGGCGGGCTGACCGGCGGGGCGGCCGATCTCGTCGGGGACAACGAGAAGACGAGAGAGATCTTCGAGCGGATGGGCGGGCAGGCCGGTCTGACCGACGCGTTCCTCGCCGCGATGGTCTCGGTGCTGGGGGTGGTCGCGGCGCTGTACATCGTCGCGTCGGCGCTGAGAGCGCACGGCGAGGAGACCGCGGGCCGCGCCGAACCGGTGCTGGCGGCCGGGGTGAGCCGGATCCGGTGGGCGGCCGGGCATCTGGTCATCGCGTTCGGCGGCGCGACCCTGCTCATGGCGGCCGGTGGCCTCGGCCTGGCCGCCGGTTACGGACACGAGCTGCCGGCCGTGCTGGGTGCGGCGCTGGTCCAGCTCCCGGCGATCTGGTTGCTGGGCGGGGTGACGGTCCTGCTGTACGGGGCGTTCCCGAAGGCCGCGACGGCGGCCTGGGGCGTGGCCGGGATCTGCCTGGCGCTGGGATGGCTCGGCCCCGCCATCGATGTTCCGCAGGCGGTGATGAACGTATCGCCGTTCACGCACCTGCCGAAGCTGCCGGGGGGCACGGGAATGGAGTGGGGCCCGGTGCTCGCGCTCACGGCCGTCGCGGTGGTGCTGGCCGGGGCCGGTCTGGGGGCACTGCGCCGACGCGATGTGCTGAGCTGAGGCCCGAGGGGGAGCGGGGTCCGGAGGGGCCGGAGGGGCCCGGGGGAAGGCGGGTCCCTCACGGCTTCACGGCGTTCGCCCCTCCCCCGTCACAGCTCCACGCGGAGTTCCTTCAGGCCCCTGATCACGTAGCCCGGGTTCCACTCCGGTTCGGCCACCAGCCGCATGTTCGGGGCGCGGCGCAGCAGCTCTCCGAAGGAGGCGGCGAGTTCGACGCGGGCCAGCGGGGCTCCCAGACAGAAGTGGATGCCCGCGCCGAAGGTGATGTGCGGGTTCTCCCCCCGGGCCAGGTCCAGGGTGTCCGGGTCGGTGAAGCGGGCCGGGTCGCGGTTCGCGGAACCGAAGAGCAGGGCGACCTCCGAGCCGCGCGGAATGACCGTGCCGTCGATCTCGATGTCGTCGAGGACCCAGCGTTCGAACATCTGCAGAGGGGTGTCGTACCGCATCAGCTCCTCGATCGCCGTCGGCAGCAGCCCGTGGTCGGCGCGCAGGGCGGCCAGCTGCTCGGGGTGGCGCAGCAGCGTCCACCAGCCGTTCACCGTGGTGTTGACGGTCGCCTCGTGGCCGGCGTTCAGCAGGAGCACGCAGGTGGAGATCATCTCCTGCTCGCTCAGCCGCTCCCCCTCGTCGTGGGCGGCGATGAGTGCGGAGATCAGGTCCGTACCGGGGTTCTTGCGCCGTTCCTCGATCAGTTCGCGCAGATACGCGGAGAAGTCGAGCGAGGCGCGGACGGCGGCCCGTGCGGTCTCCTCGGAGGGGTTCAGTTCGAACATGCCGCAGATCGCCGCGGACCAGGGCCGCAGCGGGGCCCGGTCGGACTCCGGGATGCCGAGCATCTCGGCGATGACGGCCACGGGCAGCGGTTCGGCGACGGCCGCGAGCAGGTCGCCCCCGCCCGCCTCGACGAAGGAGTCGACCAGTTCGGCGGCCAGTCGCCGCACGGTCGGGACGAGCTGCTCGACCGTGCGCGGGGTGAACGCCTTGGAGACCAGGCGCCGGATACGGGTGTGGTCGGGGGCCTCCAGGTCGAGGATCCCCTGCCCGTTGAGGGTGTGGAACGGCTCGTGCTCGGCGGGCGGCGGGGTGCGGCCGAACTCCTCGTGGGTGAAGCGGTGCAGATACGTGCGGCCCAGCCGACGATCGCGCAGCAGCGCGGACACATCGGCGTAGTGCGGTACGAGCCACTGGTCGGTCGGCTCGAAATAGTGCACCCGGCCGGCGGCCCGCAGCGCGGCGTAGGCGGGGTACGGGTCGGCCACGAAGGCCGGGGACCAGGGGTCGAAGCGGGCATCGGCCGCAGAAGGGAAAGACGGGTGCATGGTCGGACGCTAACCGGCCCCGGCGCCTGCCGACCACCCACCCGTACCGGTTGAAACCAGGATGAACGCCCTGTTCCGGTTTCAGGAGGGTGTGACCAGGCGGGCCTCGTACGCGAAGACGGCCGCCTGGGTGCGGTCACGCAGGCCCAGTTTCACCAGGATGCGGCTGACGTGCGTCTTGATGGTGGACTCGGCGACCACCAGGTGCGAGGCGATCTCGGCGTTGGACCGGCCCTGCGCGATGAGCACCAGTACTTCCGTCTCGCGCTCGGTGAGGTCGCCGATCCGGGCGAGGGCAGGCGGGCGCGGGCTCTCCGCGATCTTCGAGAACTCGTTGATCAGCCGCTTGGTGACGGTCGGGGCGAGCAGCGCCTCGCCCGCGGCCACCACCCGTACCCCGTCGGCGAGCTGGCGGGCGGAGGCGTCCTTGAGGAGGAAGCCGGACGCCCCGGCGCGCAGTGCCTGGTACACGTACTCGTCGAGGTCGAAGGTGGTCAGCACCAGCACCTTGGCGTCCGCGTCGGCGGCCACGATCTCGCGGGTGGCCTCGATGCCGTTGAGTTCCGGCATGCGGATGTCCATCAGGACCACGTCGGGGCGCAGGGCCGCGACCTGCGCGATGGCCTGCCGGCCGTCGACGGCCTCGCCGACGACCTCGATCCCCGGCATGGCGTTGAGCAGCACCGAGAAGCCCTCGCGGACCATCATCTGGTCGTCGACGATCAGCACCCGGATGGGCGGGGCGGCGGCGGAGGCACTGGTGGCGGAGGTGATGGCAGTGCTCATGCTCGTTCCGCCCGGTCCGCAGTTCCCGCCTGACCCGCCGTTTCTGGGTGTCCGGCCTGCCCCTCCGGTCCGGTCTGCCCCTCCGGTCCCGCCTGTTCCGGTCGTTCCACCCGGTCCGCTGGTCCCGCCTGTTCCGGTCGTTCCACCCGGTCCGCTGGTCCCGCCTGTTCCATGGGTTCCGTCTTCCCGGGCTTCCCGAAATCGACCCCGCGCGTCCCGTCCTGCTCCCGCTCCCCGGGGTCGGCGGCCTGCACGGGGATGAACGCGGTGATCTCGTAACCGCCCTCCGCCGTGGCCTCGGCCGTCATGGCACCGTCCAGCATCGCGACTCGCTCCCGCATCCCCGTGATGCCGTGACCGGCGCCCGGCGAGGGCTTCACCGGACCGGTCGGCGGCCCGTTGACGACCCGCAGGCCGAGTCCGCCCAGCACGTAGCTGATCTCCACCCCGGCGGTGGCGCCCGGTGCGTGCCGCAGCGTGTTGCTGAGGGCTTCCTGAATGATCCGGTACGCCGACAGCTCGACGCCCTGCGGCAGTTCCCGTACCGCACCGGTCACCGTCTTCTCCGTCTCCAGGCCCGCCTCGCGCACATTGGCGAGGAGTCCGTCGAGCTGGGCGAGGGTGGGCTGCGGGGCCTCCGGGGCCTGCTGGTCCTCGGCCCGTACGACGCCGAGGACCCGACGCAGCTCGGTGAGGGCGGCGACGGCGTTCTCCCGGATCGTGACGAACGCCTGCTCCAGCTCGGGCGGCGGGTTCTCCACCCGGTAGGGGGCGGCCTCGGCCTGGATCGCGACGACCGACATGTGGTGCGCGACCACGTCGTGCAGCTCGCGGGCGATGGTGGTGCGCTCCTCCAGCAGCGTGCGCCGGTCGCGTTCGACGGCGGTCACGGTGCGCTGCACGGTCACCTCGTGTTCGGCGTCGCGGCGGATCTGCACCATGGCGACCACGAGCAGGGCGAGCGCGGAGACCACGGCCATGCCCACGGTGCTCGTCGCGGCATGCCAGGAGAGGTTCTCCATGAACATGCCGAGGAGCACGGTGAGGACCCACATCCAAGCGGCGGTGCGGGGCCGGGTCCTGGCCGCGACGACGACCAGCACGACCAGGTGCGCGAAGAACGTGCTCGCCCCCCACGGCCACCCGTGATCGCCGAGCACCGCGGTCACCAGGGTGGTCGCGAGCGACAACCAGAACGCGCCGACCGGCCTGACCAGCGTCATCGCGACGCAGATGGCCGGGACCACCGCGATCACCTCGGCGAGGGGGTAGCTCGACTCGACGACCCCCAGCAGGAAGGTGAGGACCGCGGCCAGCAGCACCACCGCGTGCAGCGTCCATATGGCACGCGGCCGTATCCGCTCCGGAAGCAGGCGGACCATCGGCCCGTCGATCCGCAGCGGCGGCAGCGGGCGGTAGGCGAACGCATCGTGGAAAAGGGCCTGCCGGAGGCCGTTCATCGCCCCCGCGGCCATCCGGAACTCCGGGCTTCTGCTCTTGGTCTCGGTCACGCTTCCACGGTAGGGGGCGGGCCCGGAGCCGGTCGTCAGCAGTGATACGGATCCTGAGCCGTCCGTCGCAAGTACTACGGCCCCCCTCCGCACCACCGTCTCCCACCGCCCAGGCCCTCACCGACGCCCACCCGCACGGCCCGGCCCAGCGGTGGGCATGCCCCGGTCTTCTGCCCCGGTCTTCTCACCAGGCCAGTTGTGCGAGCTCCTCCGCCACGACCGCGCACGCGTCCGCCGCCGGGTCGATGAGGGGGAAGTGGCCGATGTCGGAGAGCAGGGTCAGTCCCACCGTCTCGCCCGCCTTCGCCGCCGCGTCGACGAACGCCTCCGCGACCGCCTGCGGCACCTCCAGGTCGGTGGTGCCCTGCACCACGGTGGTCGCGATGCCGGTGGGCAGCAGCACGGCCGGGTCGGCGAGCGGCGCCCGCTCCCCGTGGTCCTCCTCGCGGCCCAGCAGCTGGCCGACCGCCCCGGAGCACACGTTCAGCTCCACGGCGGTGGCGAAGTCGGCGATCGGCGCGAGGGCCACGACGCCCCGCAGCGGCGGCGGCTCGGGCAGCCGCCACGGCGAACCCTCGGGCAGTACGTGGCGGGCGGCGGCCCACAGGGCCAGTTGCCCGCCGGCGGAGTGCCCGGTGAGGACGATCCGCCTGCTGTCGGCCTCCGGGAGTTCCCGGGGCAGCAGTTCGGGCAGCGCGTCCAGCGCGGCGGCGACGTCGTCGAAGGTCTCCGGCCAGCGGCCCGCGACCGGGCCGCCGTCCTCCCGCTGCCGCGGGGGTTCGCCGCCGCGCCGGTACTCGACACTGGCCACGGCGAACCCGCGCCGGGCCAGGAAGTCCGCGAACGGCGACACGTGCTGCCGGTCGTACGGCGCCCGCCACGCCCCGCCGTGCAGGACGACCACGACCGGCGCCCCGGCCCGGCCGTCGCGCGGGGCGTAGAAGTCGATCAGCTGGTCGGGGTGGTCCCCGTAGGCGGCGGAGGAGTCGGGGGCGACGGGTGGATGCGAGAAGGCCGACTCGATCTCGGCTGCGTCCCGATCACGCGCGGCAGAATCCGACATGCTGCTTCAACCGTCCGTCCTGTACTTGAGCCCGAACTTGAGCTCGACTGGCCTGATCTGCGGGGACGGTACCAGCACGGCCGAGGCCCGTCCCGGCCGAGGAGTCACGGCGAAAACAGCGCCGTAAGCCGGGTCGGTTCCGGCTCGGGGGCGGAGTGAGGTCGAGGCCGGGCCGGGGCCCGGGAGCACGGCACTCCCGAGCGGACCCCGGGGCCCGAACGCCCCGGTCCCGGTCCCGGCCCCGACCCCCTGGCCTCAGCCCCGTTCCGCCAGTACCTCGCCCAGTACTCGCGCCGCCTTCTCCGCGTCCGCGAACCCGACGTACAGCGGTGTGAACCCGAAGCGCAGTACGTCCGGACGCCGCAGGTCACCCACGACGCCGCGCGCGATGAGCTCGCTCATCACCGGCTCCGCGTCCGCGCACCGCAGCGCGACCTGGCTGCCGCGCTCGGCGTGCGCGGCCGGGGTGACCGAGGTGACCCGGTCCTCCCCGGGCACGTACGCGGCGACGCACTCCAGGAAGAAGTCCGTCAGCGCCAGGGACTTGGCCCGCACCTCGTCGATCGCCACCCCGTCCCACACGTCCAGCGCCGCTTCGAGCGCCAGCATGGACAGGATGTCGGGGGTGCCGACCCGGCCCCGTACGGCGCCGTCGGCGGGGGTGTAGCCGGGGGTCATGCCGAACGGGTCGGCGTGCGACGTCCAGCCGGGCAGCGGCGAGTCGAAGGCCCGCTGGTGGCGTTCGGCGACGTACAGGTAGGCGGGCGCCCCCGGGCCGCCGTTCAGGTACTTGTACGTGCAGCCGACCGCCAGGTCCACGCCGTGCTCGTCGAGGCCGACCGGCAGCGCGCCCGCGCTGTGGCACAGGTCCCAGACGGCGACGGCGCCCGCCGCGTGCACGGCGGCGGTGAGTCCGGGCAGGTCGTGGAGCCTGCCGGTGCGGTAGTCGACGTGGTTGAGCAGGACGGCCGCGGTACGGGGGCCCAGCGCACCGGGCACCTCGGCGGGGACGACCGGGACGAGCCGGTGGCCGGTCATCCGGGCCGCGGACGCGGCGATGTACCCGTCCGTCGGGAACGTCGTCGCGTCGACGAGGATCTCGTCGCGCCCCTCCGGCGCCAGCCGGGTCGCGGCGACGACGGCCTTGAAGACGTTCACGCTGGTGGAGTCGCCGACGACGACCTGTCCGGCGGCGGCCCCGACCAGCGGGGCGATCCGGTCGCCGATCCGTTCCGGCGCGGTCCACCAGCCGCTCTCGTCCCAGGACCGGATGCGCAGCTCGCCCCACTCGCGGGCGAGGACCTCCTGCATCCGGGCGGGCACGTGCGCGGGCAGCGCACCGAGCGAGTTGCCGTCGAGGTAGACGGTGTCGTCGAGGGCGAACAGTTTCCGCAGACCGGCGAGCGGGTCGGCGGCGTCGAGTGCCGCGGCGCGCGCGGCAAGGGTCCCGGACATGACGGTGAAGGTCTCAGACATGGCTGCGCGCCGTCCACAGCTCGGGGAAGACGCTCTTCGTGGCCCGCTTCTCCAGCCAGGCGACCCCGGCGGAACCACCGGTGCCGGTCTTCGAGCCCATCGCGCGCCGGGTGGCGACGAGGTGGTCGTTGCGCCAGCGCCAGACCAGCTCGCCGACGTCGGTGAGCGCCTCGCCGAGGCGGACCAGGTCCTCGTGCCGGTCGGGGTCGGCGTATATCTCCGCCCAGACGGCCTCGACCTCGGGGGACGGCTCGTACTTCTGCGTCAGGTCCCGGCCGAGCACGGACTGCGGCACGGCGTAGCCGCGCCGGGCGAGCAGGGCGAGCGTCTCGTCGTACAGCCCCGGCTCGGCGAGCGCCTTCTCCAGCTCGGCGTGGACGCGGGGCGCGCCCCGGTGCGGCACGAGCATGGACGCGGACTTGTCGCCGAGCAGGAACTCCATCCGCCGGTACATCGCCGACTGGAAGCCGGAACCCTCGCCGAGGGCGGACCGGTAGGAGTTGAACTGGGCGGGGGTGAGCTGGGCGAGCGGGATCCAGGAGGCGTTGAGCGCCTCCAGTTCGCGCACCGAGCGCTTGAGCGCGTCGCGTGCGACGGTCAGCCGGTCCTCACGCAGGGCGTGTGCGGCGGTCTCCCACTCGTGGACGATGACGGTGAACCACAGCTCCATGACCTGGGTGGTGACCAGGAAGACCATCTCGCCCGGATCGTCGGAGCGAGGGTGCTGGAGGTGGGTCAGGACGTCCGCCTGGACGTAGTCCTCGTACGGGGTCGTTCCCGCGAAGTCGAGGTGCGGGGTCTGCGCACCGGTGGCTTCGGGGTCGGGGTGAATCGTCGACATTTCTGTCTCCTCGACACAAGCTTCCGGGTAGCGGTCCGCCCCTTCCGTGAGGTGGTGGAGCTCCGGTCCCCTGCCCGCATACTAAACGGCCCCCGAAGAACGCGCGGACCCCGCGGACGCGCCGCCTCCGGGAGGCACGTCGCGGGGTCCGGACCGTCCGCATACGCACTGGTACGTCCTGCGGATACGTCGGGCCTACGAGCACGCCGGGACCACGAGCACTCCGTCCGCGGAGAAGACCCGTGGAGGAGGGCCGTACGGTCCCGGCCGGGCGGGCTCGGCTAGCCGAGGGTCTCGGCGGCGGTCGGCGAGGAGTCGCGCAGGAACGTCGAGCAGCGCTCGTACTCGTCCTGCTCGCCGATCTCCCGGGCGGCCCGCGCCAGGGCGTGCAGGGCGCGCAGGAAGCCGCGGTTCGGCTCGTGCTCGAACGGCACGGGGCCGTGGCCCTTCCAGCCGGCCCTGCGCAGCGCGTCGAGGCCGCGGTGGTAGCCGGTGCGGGCGTAGGCGTACGACTCGATGACGCGCCCGCCTTCGAACGCCTCGTCGGCGAGCTGTGCCCAGGCCAGGGAGGAGGTCGGGTACTTCGCGGCGACGTCGGCGGGGGCCGTGCCGTTCGCGAGCAGCTCGCGCGGCTCCGGGTCGTCGGGCAGGTGGGTCGGGGGCGGGCCCCCGAGCAGGTTCTCGTGGATCGACATGGGTTCAAGTGTGCCTGGCACAGGTGCACCGGGGGTAGCCGGGCGGCGTGCCCGAGCGCCCCCGCGCCGGGGCGGAAACGGTACACAGGCCGCGGCTCGGACGCACCGGCCGGTTCACCCCCCGTCCCGCCCCTTGCGCTCCTCGTGCCCCTCGCGCTCCCCGTGCCCCTCCTGCTCGGGTTCCAGCGGCGGGGCGGTGACGCCGCAGTGCACCGCGCACTCGGGCCGGGCGTGCTCCTCCTCGTCGGCCGGGGCCGGCGCCCCGCGCACCGTCGTCCAGGCGATCACCGCGCCCAGCACGAGCAGTCCGGCGCACATCGGCATGGCCCGGCGGAAGGTCGCGGCGAACTCGTCGGCGTCCCGGTACGCCTCCGGGCCCATGCCGGTGAGCAGCGGCAACGCGGCCACCGCGAGCAGTCCGGCGGCGCGGGCCGCCGCGTTGTTGATCCCGCTGGCGAGACCGGCCCGTGCGGTGTCCACGGAGGCCAGGACCGTCGCGGTGAGCGGCGCGACCAGGGTGACGAGTCCGACGCCGAGCAGGGTGACCGCGGGGAGCACGTCGGTGAGGTAGCCGAACACGGAGGCCGACCCCGGCCCGACCCGGGTCATCAGCAGCATTCCGGCGGCGGCGACCAGCGGGCCGACGGTGAGCGGGAGCCGGGGCCCGATGCGCCGGCCCAGCTCTCCCGAGGCGGCCGAGAAGAGCAACATCAGCACGGTCGTCGGCAGCAGCGCCGTGCCCGCGCCGAGGGCCGAGTACCCGGCGGCCACCTGGAGCTGGATCGCGGAGAGGAAGAAGAACCCGCCCAGTGCCGCGTACACACAGAGGGTGATGACGTTGACGGTGGTGAACTGCCGGGACGCGAACACCGAGAACGGCAGCATCGGCGCCTCCCGCCCGCGTTCCACCCGCACGAACACCACCCCGAGCAGGACCCCGCCGACGGCCGCCCCGACCACCGCGCCGGACGCCCCCTGCCCCGGCGCCTCGATCAGCGCGTACGTCACCAGGGCGAGGGCGAGCGCACCGAGCACCGCCCCGAGCACGTCGAAGCGCCCGTGGGCGTGCGGGTCCCGTGATTCCGGTACGTGGCGCAGCGCCACCGGCACGCAGACCACGGCGAGCGGCACGTTGAGCAGGAACACCCAGCGCCAGCCGGGTCCGTCGACGAGCCAGCCGCCGACGAACGGTCCGACGGCCGCCCCGACCCCGCCGAACCCCGACCACAGGCCGACCGCGCGGGCCCGGTCGTCGGGGTGGAAAGTCGCCTGGATCAGGGCCAGCGAACCGGGAGTGAGCAGGGCTCCGCCGATGCCCTGGAGGGCGCGGGACGCGATCAGGACTGCGGCGTTCGGCGCGATCCCGCAGAGCACGGACGCGGTGGCGAACCAGACGACCCCGACGACGAACACCCGCCGCCTTCCGTACCGGTCGCCGAGGGCGCCGCCGAGGAGGATCAGCCCGGCGAGGGTCAGCATGTAGGCGTTGACGGTCCACTGGAGGGCTGCCAGGCCGGTGCCGAGGTCCTCGCCGATGCGGGGCAGGGCGACGTTGATGACGGTGGAGTCCAGCATGGCCATGCTGGACCCGAGAACGGTGGTGAGGACGACCCGGCGTCCGGTGGCGGAGGCGACCCGGACGGCTCCTGTCCCTGCTGCGTCGGGCATACGAGCAGCATCGCCGCTCCACGCCGGGAGAGCCATCGGGAGACCGGCATCCGCGGGGCGCTCGGGGCACGGACGCCCCAGGCACCCGAGAGACAGCCACCCAACGGGCCCCGGGATCGGGCCGCCCCGCTCCCGGGGCCGCCCCTGCCGTCACCCCGCCCCGGGCGCGCTCTCCCGTACCTGTCGGATGCCGCGGATCAGCGCGTCCACCCCGGCCTCCGCCTTGGACCGCGGGCAGCCCACGTTCAGCCGCACGAAGCCCTCCGCCCCGTACACCCCGCCCGGCATCACCGCGACCTTCTCCCGCTCGATCAGCACCCGCTGCAACGCCTCGTCCCCGTCGATGCCCGCGGGTCGCAGATCGATCCACGCCAGGTAACCGGCCTGCGGCGGCTCCCAGCCCAGCTCCGGGAACGCCTCGTTCAGCCGCCGCGCGATCATCGCCAGGTTCCCGGCGGTGTAGGCGCGGGCCGCGTCCAGCCACGCCCCGCCCTCCCGGTACGCGGCGATGTGCGCGGTCAGCGACAGCACCGCCGGGGAGGCGAGCCCCTCGGCCGTCTCCATCCGGCGCAGGTACTCCGCCCGGTCGGCGGCATCGCCGATCAGCCCGTACGAACCGGTCAGCGCCGGGAAGTTGAACGCCTTCGACGCGGAGGTGACCAGCGCCCAGCGGCCCTCGCCCGCGACCCTCGTCCACGGCACGTGCACATGCCCCTCGTGCACGAAGTCCGCGTGGATCTCGTCGCTGATCACCGCGACCCCGTACCGCGCGGCGAGCGACGCCGTCTCGCCCAGCTCGGCCTCGGTCCACACCCGGCCCGTCGGGTTGTGCGGCGAGCACAGGACCAGGACCTTGCTGTCGGGGCGGGCCAGTTCGCGTTCCAGCGCGGCCCGGTCCCCCACCGGCACGCCCCGCAGCTCCCGCCCGAGCCCGGTGACCGCCTTGCGGAAACCGTCGTACGTGGGGGTGTGGACGACCACGCCGTCCCCCTCGGCCGTCCACATCTGGAGCAGCTGCGAAAGCTGACTGAGCACGGAGGGCCCGTACACCAGCAGCCCGGTGTCCACCTCCGTCCCGTGGCGCGTCGCGTACCAGTGGGCTATCGCCGAGCGGAAGTCGCCCAGCCGCCAGTCCGTGTAGCCGAACACCCCGTGGTCGAGGCGAGCCCGCAGCGCGTCCAGCACCTCCGGGGCGGTCTCGAAGTCCATGTCGGAGATGGTGAAGGGCAGCAGCCCGTCCACCCCGAAACGGTCCGCGACCCCGTCCCACTGGACGCACCAGGTGCCCCTGCGGTCGACGACGGCGTCGAAGTCATGGTCATGGCGCGCACCGGAACTCACAGCACTCCCTCACACACTCTCTCGGAAACACGGCCCCGGGATCGCCGGAGCCCCGGACCCACCTTCTCGGAAACACACCGCGGGCCCGGTACCCCGAGGGGATACCGGGCCCGCGGCCACGCTCGGTACCAGTCGTACCGGCCGTGCCTACTTCAGCCGGGTGCCGGTGGAACGCAGGTTGGCGCAGGCCTCCGTGACGCGCTTGGCCATGCCCGCCTCGGCGGACTTGCCCCAGCTGCGCGGGTCGTAGACCTTCTTGTTGCCGACCTCGCCGTCGACCTTCAGCACGCCGTCGTAGTTGCGGAACACGTGGTCCACGATCGGGCGGGTGAAGGCGTACTGGGTGTCGGTGTCGAGGTTCATCTTCACGACGCCGTTCTCCAGCGCGGTGGCGATCTCCTGCTCGGTGGAGCCGGAACCGCCGTGGAAGACGAAGTCGAAGGGGGACGCCTTGCCGTACTCGGCGGCGACGCCCTCCTGGAGGTCCTTCAGCAGCTCGGGGCGGAGCACGACGTTGCCCGGCTTGTAGACGCCGTGGACGTTGCCGAAGGAGGCGGCCAGCAGGTAGCGGCCCTTCTCGCCCAGGCCGAGCGCCTCGGCGGTGCGCAGCGCGTCGTCGACGGTGGTGTACAGCTCGTCGTTGATCTCGTGCGAGACGCCGTCCTCCTCGCCGCCGGTCGGGGTGATCTCGACCTCAAGGATGATCTTGGCGGCGGCGGCCTTGGCCAGCAGCTCCTGGCCGATGGCCAGGTTGTCGGTGAGGGTCTCGGCCGAGCCGTCCCACATGTGGGACTGGAACAGCGGGTTCTCGCCCCGGGCGACGCGCTCGGCGGAGATGTCGAGCAGCGGACGCACGTAGCCGTCCAGCTTGTCCTTCGGGCAGTGGTCGGTGTGCAGCGCGACCGAGATGCCGTACTTGGCGGCGACGATGTGCGCGAACTCGGCCAGGGCGACGGCGCCCGTGACCATGTCCTTGTTGTACTGGCCGCCCAGGAATTCCGCACCGCCGGTGGAGATCTGGACGATGCCGTCGCTCTCCGCCTCCGCGAAGCCGCGCAGTGCGGCGTGCAGGGTCTGGGTCGACGTCACGTTGATGGCCGGGTAGGCGAACTTCCCTGCCTTCGCCCGGTCGAGCATCTCGGCGTAGACCTCGGGGGTTGCGATGGGCATGTGTCCGCTCCTTGGGATATGCGGGTGTGCGTGCTGGTTCCCTGACCTGGGGGCGACATCATCGTCGCCCCCATCTTCCCAGACTCTCGCCGCGGCTCCACCCGACCCGTCGCCCGACTGCCCCCCGGCAAGCGGGCGACGGGCGCCCGGCGGGCATGCGAAAGAGGTGGGCAGTTTCACGTGAAACCGCCCACCCCCGAAAAAGCCGCAGGTCAGACCATACGTCAGGCGAGATCGAGGTCGGCCACCGAGTAGACGTGGACATACGGAAGACCCGCCTCGGCGATGGCCGGGGCCGCGCCCCGCTCCACGATCACGGCAACGGCGACGACCTCACCGCCGGCCTCGCGCACCGCCTCGACGGCGGTCAGCGGCGAACCGCCGGTGGTCGAGGTGTCCTCGACCACCAGACAGCGGCGGCCCTTCACGTCCGTGCCCTCGATGCGGCGCTGCATCCCGTGCGCCTTCTGGGCCTTGCGGACGACGAACGCGTCCAGCTCCTGCCCGCGCGCGGCGGAGGCGTGCAGCATCGACGTGGCGACCGGGTCGGCCCCCAGCGTCAGCCCGCCCACGCAGTCGTAGTCCAGCTCGGCGGTGGCGTCGAGCATGACCTGACCGACCATCGGAGCGGCCTTGCCGTCCAGCGTGATGCGGCGCAGGTCGATGTACCAGTCGGCCTCAAGACCCGAGGAGAGGGTCACCTTGCCGTGTACCACGGCCTTGTCCTTGATCTGCTGGAGCAGCTCAGCACGTACGTCAGTCATGGCTACGAGCTTAAGCCGCCCGTATCGCCCCCCACGCCCACCGCTGCGCCGGCCCGAGGGGCGCCGTGCCGGGTCCGCAGCCGTTGCGCCGGGCCGACGGGTGCCGTGCCGGGTCAGAGTTTGCGCCAGCTCCAGGTCGTCGCGATCTCCAGCGGGTCGATCGGGTTGACGTAGCGGGGCGCGGTGTTCAGCCCGTTCGGCGGCCCGGACTGCGGTTCCACGCAGACCGCCTCGTCCTGCTCGTCGTAGATCACGACCCACTCGGACCGGCTCTTCACGGTCAGTTCCAGTTGCTCCGGCCAGGTGAGCGTCACCTCGACACCGTCCGGCATCCCGAAGCAGTCGTCCCACGGGCCGGGCAGGGGCGGGATGCGGCGGCCGGTCGGCAGGTGGTCGTCGCCCCGCTCCTCCTGCCACTCCGCGTCGAAGCTCAGCCGCACGTCCTCGCCCCCGTCGCCGAGGTTGCGCAGGAACCAGGGGTGCCAGCCGGCCTGTGCCGGGAACGAGTCCCCGTACGTCTCGATGCCGAAGGCGAGCGTCAGGGAGTCCTCGGCCAGCTCGAAGGTCTGGGTCACCCGGCCCGGGTACGGCCAGGGGTCGACGAGGTCGTAGTAGAACGAGGCGTCCCGCTCGCCGACCCGGGCGGTGCGCCAGGCGGTGTCCCGGCCGGTGCCGTGGATGGCGTGCGGCGGGGAGTTCAGCGGCAGCCGGTGCGGGACGTCGCCGTTGCGGAACAGTCCGTACCCCGTGCGTCCGCACCACGGCACCATCGGGAAGCAGCCGTACCGCTCCCCCTGCCGCAGCAGCTCGGTGCCGCCGATGCGCAGGCTGTCGATACGACAGCCGTTGGCGGGATTCACGGTCAACTCTGCGTCGCCGACGGACAGCCGGACGTCCTTCTCGCTGCTACTCACCCGCCCGACATTACTGGCGCGGCGGCTACCTCCGCCGCCTCAGCGCACGGCCGACCACCACGGCGGACGCCAGCGCGAGCGCGGCGGCCGGGGCGAGCCAGCGGAGCGTGGCGCCCGTGGTGGTCGAATCGGGTGAGGGCACGGGGGCGTACCGGCCGCGCGGCGGCGCGTGGTCGACCTCCTCGGCGCTGCGGCCGATCATGGTGCGCCTGGCGTGCGCGGCCTCCGCCGGGAGGTCCTCGGGTTCGGCGAACTCCTCCTCCGCGTCGGGATCGAGCGAGGGCGGGGGAACGGGCGCGTCGAAGACGGAACCGGTGCCCGGGGGATTGCCCACGTCACCGGCGTCCCCGGCACTTCCGTCGCTGTCAGGACTTCCGGCACTCCCGGGACTCCCGGGGCCCCCGGCCGAGGTGGCTTCGTCCGAGGTGGCGTCGTACGGGGGCGGGACGTCGTCGTCGGCCTCGGGGGCGATGTCCCGGGCGAGACCCGCACCGGTCGTGTCGGCCTCCTCGGCCCCCTCCTCGATGGCCTGCTCCACGGCCTCGCCGACGGCCCGCTCGGCCTCCCCGAGCGCCTCGTGCCGCGTATCGCCGGGCGTCCCGGCCTCGGGCGTCCCGGCCTCGGGCGCCTCTGCGCCGTCCGTCCCCGACTCCGGCTCCGACTCCCCGAGGCCGGACCCGGATGCCAGCGTTTCCGTCACGAGCTGCTGGGCGAAGCGGTCCAGCAGCCGGCGGCCCGCCGCGAGCGCCGCCGCCGCGTCCAGGTCCAGGAGCCTGCCGTCACCGCTCACCGTTCCCGTGAAGCCGATCGCCGTGCCGCCGTCCCGCTCGGTCAAGCCGATCGTCAGGGTCAGCTTCGCCGAGCCGCTGCCCCTGGCCTCGGCGCCCTCACCCGTCACCAGGACCGCGGCCCCGCGCGAACCCTCCGGGCCGCCGTGCTGCGGTGCGTCGGCGAATCTCAGGGTGCCGCGGTACGTGATCGTGTGGCCGTCGACCCGGACCTTGAGCCGGCCGGACAACGGGCCCACGGACGCCTCGGCGTCCTGCTGCAGCCCCGGCACGCAACGTGCGACGCGGGCGGGGTCGCCCAGCGTCCGCCGGAGGGACGGGACCGGAACCGGAACGAACACCTCATGCTCCATGGAAACCGAGCCTACTCAGCCCCGGCCGTCGCGTCAGCGGTTCCGCCCCCGCGGAACCCCCGCCGCCCCGCCCCTCGCGCCCGCCCTCATCGGTCCTCCCAGTACCTCGGGTGCACCAGCGTCGACGGCGGCAGGCCCGAAAGCCGTGAACCCTCCACCTCCCGCCCCGCGCTCGTCAGCGCCCACGCCGTCAACGAGCGCAGCTCCGGCGCCGCCGGGGCGAGGCCCAGCCCGGGTGTGCGCCCCGGCCCGGCGAGGACGAAGCCCCAGTCGCACGCGGCCCGGTCCCGACGGGTGGCCCGGTCGGGACCGGACGCGAAATCGGAGAGCCGGCCCCTGATCCGGTACGGGCGGGTGTGCAGACCCGCCTCCCGCATCGACGCCTCCACCGTCCAGTACGTACGCGGCCGGGACCCCGCCGGGCCGCCGTGCACCACCACCCGGCCACCGGGCGCGAGGACCTCCTCGACCAGGCCGTAGAACTCCGCCGAGTACAGCTTCGTGCTGGCGGAGATCACCGGATCGGGCAGATCGGAGATCACCACGTCGTAGCTGTCGCGCACCGCCCGCAGCCAGGTGAAGGCGTCGGCGGTGACGACGGTGAGCCGCGGATCGCGGTACGCGTGGTCGTTCAGCTCCGAGAGCGCCCGGTCGGTCCTGGCCAAGCGGGTGACGCCGGAGTCGAGCTCGACCAGGGTGACGCCGCGCACGTCCGGGTAGCGCAGCACCTCCCGGGCGGCGAGGCCGTCGCCCCCGCCCAGGATCAGGACCCGGGCGCGCGGCCCGTTCATCGCCGGGTGGACCAGCGCCTCGTGGTAGCGGTGCTCGTCGCGCGCGCTGACCCGCAACCGCCCGTCCAGGTACAGATGCAGGGAGTCGCGGCCCGACCCCGTCAGCACGACCTCCTGCACCTCGGTCTGCATCGCGACCCGCACCCCGTCCCCGTACACCGCGCGCCGCGCCGCCCGTTCGAAGTCGTCGACCAGCACGGTGGCGACGGCCAGGACGGCGATCACCGCCACGTCGACCGCGACCAGCAGCAGCCGGGAGCGCGGGGTGAGGTCCCGCCGGAACACCCACAGCACCAGCGCCCCGCCCGCCGCCGCGTTGATCGCGCCGGTGAGCAGCGCCCCGGTCAGCTGCCCCAGCACCGGCAGCAGCAGAAAGGGGAAGGCGAGCCCGCCGACCAGCGCGCCCACGTAGTCGGCGGCGAACAGGTCCGCCACGGCGCCGCCCACGTCCTGCCGGTCGACGCGCTGGATCAGGGTCATCAGCAGCGGGATCTCCGCGCCGATCAGGACGCCGATCGTGAACGAGAAACCGACCAGGGCCGGCCGCGACTCCCCGAACCAGGCGAACGAGGCGTACAGCACGAGCGCCGAGGAACCGCCGATGAGCGCGAGAGCCGTCTCGATCAGCCCGAACCCCACCGCGGCATGACTGCGCAAACGTTTCGCGAGAAGCGAGCCGACCCCCATCGCGAACACCATCACGGAAAGCACGATGGACGCCTGGGTGACGGAATCACCGATCAGATAGGAGGCGAGCGCCACCAGTTCGAGCTCGTACACCAGACCGCAGGCGGCGCAGATGAAGACGGCGGACAGCACGAGATACCGACCGGTCCTCGGTCGCACGGGAAGACGCGCCGCGCCCCCTCGCAGCGAAACCTGCTGGTCGATCATGATGCGAACGCTACGTCACGAAAGCGTGGCAGCCTGTCACCCACAAGGGTGCAAGTGGCGTACTCCCAAGGAGTTGGGACGTTTCAGAGCGCCGCGGCGGGCTTCCGCGCGCCCATCCTGGTGCGTGTCACCACCAGCTGCCCCTCCTGGGGGTACGCGTGCCAGGTGCGCCACCGCACCTGGCCCTCCGTCCGCTGGGCGAGCATGGCGGTGAAGGCGTGCGGGCTGCCGGGGAACGTACCGGCGAGACCGTGGGGATGGTCGGCCACCAGCGCGAGGAGTTCCTGCGCGCGCCCCGCGAACGAGCCCTCCGAGAGCGTCTCGACGCGCGCCGCGAATTCGTACTCCCAATCGCCGAGCCGTTTGGACACACCGAGCGGCAGCGGCGTTCTGCTGCCGGGGAGGCACGCCACGGTTTCGGAACAGGTGCCGCTGTCCTCTTCCAGAAGTACCTGGTGGGAGGCGCCGAGCAGGCGCATCTGCAGCCTGGCGCCCGCGAGTTCGAGGTCGAGCACCGCCAGGGCCGGGAGCGGTTCACGCCCCAGCGCCCATGCCAGGTCGGCAGCACGGGTGTCGGAGTAGGCCGTCTGGAGGGTCGTGAGCATGGGTCGGCTCCGCAAGCAAGCAAGGACGCATGGACAGGGGGCGCCCCGGCGCGATGAACGCGGGAGGTTATAGCGCCCCATCAGGTCCAACTGGGGTCCGAGGGCTGGATGTTCTCTCAAACGAGGGAATCACGGATAAGCCGCATCCACAGCATTTTTACCCAACTTGCCGTGATTTCCCTCCCCCCGGGGTTCCTTCGGATACGTGTTCACCTGCGATTCGCGAGGCCCCCAACAAAAAGGTGCCCGGCGGGAGTTCACCCGCCGGACACCTGCCGCACACCGGACGTCGGCGCGCACCGGCCGCGCGGAGCCGGACCGTCCGGCTCCGTCGCCCGGCCCTGACGTCGACCTGCTGGCGTCAACCTTCCGGCGTCAACTACCTGAATGCCTTGGGCTTCTGGGGTTGACGCCACCTCCGTACCAGCCGCACCGGAGGCCACACCGGACACACCGACCGCGCGGGCCACACCGACTGCCGTACCGAACGCCGTACCGACCGCCTCCGCGGAAGGGACCGGTCAGCTGCCTCCGCCACAGCCGCCGCCACCGCCACAGGACGAGCCGCCGCCGCACGAGGAGTGGCCCCCGCCGCACGAGTGCCCGCCGGAGTGCCCGCTGCTTCCGCAGGACGAGCCGCCCCCGCTGTCACCCCCGGCCCACCAGCTGTTCCCGCTCGACCCCCGCCGCTTGTTGCGTCCCCGGGTCCCCGTGCTCCGCCCCCGCGGCCCCGGCAGGCTCACCGCCTTCGGCTTCTTCCTCCCCTTCACCAGGATCACGACGATCGTCGCGACCACGGCGCCCCCCACGACCCATCCGACCGGACCTCCGAAGTCCTGCACCGACCTCACGTCCTTCCTTCCCCCGAAGCGAGGTCCCCCCGCTTCCGCGCGCTCGCGCGCCTTCTTCGTTTCCTGCGTGACCGGGGAATTCCCCCGCCCCCGAACGGCCAAAGCAGACTTGAGCAACTCCAGAGCTTGCCCGCAGGATGGCCGCCATGACACAGGGACGACCGCTGCTCAACCGCCGCCTCGCGGAGTTCGGTACGACAATCTTCGCGGAGATGTCGGCGCTCGCCGTACGGACCGGTTCCATCAACCTCGGCCAGGGCTTCCCCGACACCGACGGCCCGGAGGAGGTCCGGGAGGCCGCGGTCCGGGCCCTGCGCGACGGGCGGGGCAACCAGTACCCGCCGGGCCCCGGCGTTCCCGAGCTGCGCACCGCGATCGCCGACCACCAGCAGCGGCGCTACGGCCTGGCCCACGACCCCGACACCGAGGTCCTGGTCACCGCCGGGGCCACCGAGGCCATCGCCGCCTCCCTGCTGGCCCTGCTGGAACCCGGCGACGAGGTCATCGCCCTGGAGCCGTACTACGACTCGTACGCCGCCTGCATCGCCATGGCGGGCGGCCAGCGCGTTCCCGTAACCCTCCGCCCCGACGCGGCCACCGGCACCTACCGGCTCGACCTCGACGAACTGCGCGCCGCCGTCACCTCCCGCACCCGGCTGATCCTGCTCAACACCCCGCACAACCCCACCGGCACCGTCCTCACCCGCGAGGAACTCGGCGCGATCGCCGCACTCGCCTGCGAGCGCGACCTCCTCGTCGTCACCGACGAGGTCTACGAGCACCTCGTCTTCGAGGGCGAGCACCTCCCGCTCGCCGGCTTCCCCGGCATGCGCGGGCGGACCGTCACCATCGGCTCGGCCGGCAAGACGTACTCGTTCACCGGCTGGAAGGTCGGCTGGATCACCGCGAGCCCCGAGCTGGTGAGCGCGGTCCGCTCGGCGAAGCAGTTCCTGACGTACGTGTCGGCCGGCCCGTTCCAGTACGCGGTGGCCGAGGCCCTGCGCCTGCCCGACAGCTACTACGACACGCTGCGCGCCGGTCTGCGCGCCGGGCGGGACCTGCTGAGCAACGGGCTCGCCGAGGCGGGTTTCGAGGTGTACCGCCCGGCCGGGACGTACTTCGTCACCACCGACATCCGCCCGCTCGGCGAGAGCGACGGCTTCGCCTTCTGCCGGGCGCTGCCCGAGCGGTGCGGGGTCGTCGCCATCCCGAACGCGGTCTTCTACGACCACCGGGAGCAGGGGGCGCCGTTCGTACGGTTCGCCTTCTGCAAGCGCACGGACGTGCTGACCGAGGCGGTCGCCCGGCTGAAGCGGCTGTAGCGGACCGGCGGCGGGACGGCCGGTGCGCCGACCGCCCGAAGCGCCCCCGGACCGGCGCCCGCGGGACGACCGCCGTTCCGGGAACGGAAGAGCCCGGCCCGGGGCGCGGGTGCGGGGCGGGTGTGTCACGGTCGCGCGGCCCCGGGCCGGCCGGGGGGGGCGGGGGGGGCGGCGGGGGCGGGGGGGGCCGGGTCCGGAAC
>NZ_JBSFFY010000006.1:0-244724 GCF_053596315.1 Streptomyces sp. NPDC001732 | reverse complement strand
GGACTTCCCTCTCCTGCCAGTAAACGACCGAACAGCAACGCGAACAGCAACCGGAACAACACCCCGGGCACCCCGACCCCCCAAGGCCGGCACCCGACCCGACCCCCCGGACCGGCCCCCGGCACCCACCACCGGACCACACCGCCCCGGGAACACCGACGGCCCGGTCAGATGAACTTCTGGCCCGCCAGGAACTCCGCCAGCTGCCGCCCGCCCTCGCCCTCGTCCTTCACGACCGTGCCCGCCGTGCGCGCCGGACGCTCCGCCGCCGCCTCCACCACCGTGCACGCCCCCGCGAACCCGACCTCGTCCGCCCCGATCCCCAGATCGGACAGATCCCACGACTGGACCGGCTTCTTCTTCGCCGCCATGATCCCCTTGAACGACGGATACCGCGCCTCACCCGACTGATCGGTCACCGACACCACCGCCGGCAACGACGCCTCCAGCAGCTCCGAGGCCGCATCCCCGTCACGACGCCCCGACACCACCCCCTCCCGCACCGACACCTCCGACAACAGCGTCACCTGCGGCACCCCCAGACGCTCCGCCAGCAACGCCGGCACCACACCCATCCCCCCGTCCGTCGACGCCATCCCCGAGACCACCAGGTCGTACCCGGCCTTCTCCACCGCCCGCGCCAGCACCAGCGACGTCCCCATCACATCCGAACCGTGCAGACCCTCGTCCTCGACATGCACCGCCTTGTCCGCACCCATCGACAACGCCTTGCGCAACGCATCACGCGCATCCTCCGGACCCACCGTCAGCACGGTCACCTCCGCACCGTCCACCCCGTCCGCGATCTGCAACGCCTGCTCCACCGCATACTCGTCGAGCTCCGACAGCAGACCGTCCACCCCCTCACGGTCCACCGTCAGATCATCGGCAAAACGCCGCTCACCCGTGGCATCGGGCACGTACTTCACACAGACAACGATCCTCAAGCTCACGCCGGCTCTCCTACCTGGGTGCGGTTCGTAGGAACGACATTATGGCACTCAGTACCCTCTGTAAAGGAACTTGGTGCCATGAAGCTCTTTTCGGTGCTACGTTCCCGGCATGACTGACGCACGCAGACCGGCGAAGAAGACTCCCATGCGGGAGGTGCTGGCCGAGGCGGCCTTCCAGCTCTTCCTGGAGCGGGGCTTCGAGCGGACCACGGTGGACGACATCGTGGCGCGGGCGGGGGTCGGGCGCCGGTCGTTCTTCCGGTACTTCCCCTCCAAGGAGGACGCCGTCTTCCCGGACCACGAGCGGTGCCTCGCCGACATGACCGCCTTCCTGGCGGAGGCCGGCGACGCCGAGCCGGTCGGCGTGGTGAGCGACGCGGCCCGGCTGGTGCTGCGCATGTACGCCGCCAACCCGGAGTTCTCCGTGCAGCGCTACCGGCTCACCCGGGAGGTGCCCGGACTGCGCACCTACGAACTGTCCGTGGTGCGACGGTACGAACAGACGCTGGCCGGCTACCTCCGGGGCCGGTACGGCGACTCGGCCGACGGCGCGCTGCGGGCCGAGGTGATCGCCGCCTCCGTGGTCGCCGCGCACAACAACGGGCTGCGGAGCTGGCTGCGTTCGGGCGGCGAGGGCGATGCCGAGGCCGCCGTCGACCACGCCCTCGGACTGGTGCGCCAGGTGTGGGGGAGCGGCCTGGACGGAAGCGCGGCGCTGCCCGCCGCGGACGGCGACGTGGTGGTGATGGTCGCGGCGAAGGGTGCCCCGATGTGGCGCGTCGTGCAGCAGGTCGAATCGGCCATCGGGCAGGGCGGACAGTCCGGAACGGCTTGATCTGGCACTGAGTGTCTTTACGTTTCGACACTCAGTGCCCTATGGTGCGGACGCGTGCCGACGGGCAGACGCGGCGCGCTCCGAGCCGAGCGCAGGGGGTCGAACGTGTCCCAGTCGTCAAGTGGCACCGCGCGGACGGTGCACGAGGAAGCCGGCCTGATCTACCACCGGTGCCGCTGGTGCGGCACGGCCTCCTTCCGGAGGCTGTTGTGCCCGGTGTGCGCGTCGAGCGACCTGGAGTCCGAACACAGCGCCGGTCCGGGCGTCGTGGTGAGGTCGGGAGTGGTGCACCGCTACACCGAGGCGGCACGCAACGAGTCCCTCGTCCGGTTCCCCGAGGGCTTCGTGTTCCGCTGCCGGGTCGTGGGCGCCGCGCCGGACCGGGTGGCGGTCGGTGCCCGGGTGCGTCCGGCCGTCGTCGAGGGCCCGGACACGGGAGAAGTGGTCTTCGAACTCTGCGACCCGCCGGGGAACGACGACTGGTACTGACGCCGACCGGTCACGTCCCCGTCACCACCAGGTCGTCGGCGCCCGGGAGGGACATGATTGGGTGGAGGCATGATCGATGACTTTCTCGCCGAGACCGCCGGGGACACCGGACACCTGACCGAGGTCGAGGCGGCGGTGCGCGCCGCCGCCGCTGCCGAGATCATGCCCCGCCACCGGCAGCTGGCCACGCACGAGATCGTCGAGAAGAACGGCCCGCACGACCTCGTCACCGTCGCCGACCGCCTTGCCGAGGAACACCTCACCGAGGCCCTCACCAAGATCCTGCCCGGCTCCGTCGTCGTCGGCGAGGAGGCGGTGCACGCCGACCCGGGGGTGTACGACGCCCTGGGCGGCGACGCCCCGGTGTGGATCGTCGACCCGGTCGACGGCACCCGCCAGTTCGTCCGCGGCGAGCAGGGCTTCTGCACCCTGGTCGCCCTCGCCCACCGCGGTGAACTGCTCGCCTCGTGGACGTACGCACCGGCCCTGGAGGAGATGGCGGTCGCGGTCCGCGGCCGTGGTGCCACCCTCAACGGCAGGCCGATACGGTCGGGGACACCCGCCCCCGGCGCCGCCCTGCGCGTGGCGATGTCGCACCCCGACTACACCACCGACGCCCAGAAGCGCGCCCTGCTCGGCCTGCGCGCCGAGGGCATCGACGCCCGCCCCT
This sequence comes from Streptomyces sp. NPDC001732, assembly GCF_053596315.1. Taxonomy (NCBI): domain Bacteria; kingdom Bacillati; phylum Actinomycetota; class Actinomycetes; order Kitasatosporales; family Streptomycetaceae; genus Streptomyces; species Streptomyces sp. NPDC001732. Next base: position 241,777 of record NZ_JBSFFY010000006.1, on the reverse strand, counting down.
GCGGCTCGGCGGGTCTCGAATACCTCGACATCGCCCGCGGCGACAAGGACGCCGTCGCCTTCACCTGGGAGTACGCCTGGGACCACGCGGCGGGCCTGCTGCTGGTCGCCGAGGCGGGCGGCGCCCAGGCCACCCTCTCCGGCACCCCGTTCCGCATCGCGGGCGGCAACGACCTGCCCTTCACGGCGGCGCGCGACGGGGCGACCGTCGCACGCATTCTCGAAGCGCTGCGCAACGGAGCCTGACCGGCCGCTCCCCTCGGCCCCCGTCCCCGGGCGCGGGGCCGGGGGCGGTACGCCCTCCTCCGCGGGGACGGCCGGGCCCGGCGGCGGGGCCGTGCGCCCGGTCGACGGCGGCCGTGAACCGTTCCCGGGCGCTCAGGCGCCCGGCGCGAGCGCCGACCGCACTTCGCGCACCAGTTCCGCCGCCCCCTCCACCGCCGCCTCGTCCAGCCCCCGCAACGCCGCGTCGACCCGGTCGGCGTAACCCGCCGGAGTGTCCGGCAACGCCGCCGCCGCGGCCGAGGCGCCCTTCTCGTTGAGGCACCAGACGCGATGGTGGGCGTGCAGGGACTGGGCCAGGACACCGAACGCCCGCGACAGGCACAGGGCCACATGGAGCGTGTCGCCGGCGGGCGCCGACTTGCGGGCCGCCGCCACCGAGAAGTCCGCCTCCCACGCGGCTTCGACGAGAGCGGTGCGCAGTGGCTCCGGATAGCGCCTCGTCTGCTGCTGAAGGCCTGTCAATTCGCCTCGTGGGTCGGCCAGTACGAGCCCCGATGCGACCTCTCCGGGATACGCGGGAGACCAGAAACCCAGCGGATGGCCGGGCTGTACGCCCACTTCGAAGCGGCCTTCGCGGCAGTCCTCCCAGACCGCCTCCACCCGGTCCAGGTCGCGCAGGATCCAGTCCACCGCGACGCCGTCCACCCGCAGCCACGCCCCGCCGTCGACCCAGGGTCCCCAGCCGCCGGGACCGGCGACCTCGGCCGGGGAGCCCTGCACTTCGGACGCCAGCGCGGTCAGCGCGGCCACGTCGGGCGCGCCGCGGTAGTACAGGCCCAGATCCCAGTCGGAGTCCGGGCGGTGGGTGCCACGGGCCCGGCTGCCGCCCAGGGCGACGGCCCGGACACCGGGCAGGCCGACCAGTCGGGAGGCCATGTCGAGGATGTGGGCGGGCACGGCTGCGGCCGGGGAGTTCGGTGTGTTCATCGCGCGGTGACCCTACCCCCGGTCGGAGCGCCGACGCCGCGGAATATCCTGGGTGTCCTGGCCGTCGGCTGACGAAGGAGTCCGAAGGTGCCGTCGATGCTCGATGCAGTCGTCGTTGGGGCGGGCCCCAACGGACTGACCGCCGCGGCCGAACTGGCCCGCCGCGGCTTCGCCGTGGAGGTCTTCGAGGCGGAGGGGACCGTCGGGGGCGGCGCCCGCACCGAGGAGCTGACCCTCCCCGGCTTCCGCCACGACCCCTGTTCCGCCGTCCACCCCCTGGGCATCGGCTCGCCCGCGTTCAACGCGATGCCGCTCGCCCGGCACGGCCTGGAGTGGCTCCAGCCCGAGCTGGCGCTCGCCCATCCGTTCCCGGACGGCACGGCCGCCGTGCTCACCGGCTCGGTGGGGGAGAGCGCCATGTCGCTGGGCGCACGGGACGCGGGCGCGTACCGCAGGCTCGTCGCCCCGTACCTCGGCCACTGGGACACCCTCGCCCAGGACTTCCTGCGCACCCCGTGGGACGGGCTGCCCCGGGACCCGTACCGCTGGGTGCGATTCGGGCTCGACGCGCTCCAGCCCGCCTCGCTGCTCTCCCGTCGCTTCCGCGGGGCGAAGGCGCGCGGGCTGTTCGCCGGGCTCGCCGCCCACGCCATAGCTCCCACCGGTGGCCTGGCGACCGGCGGGATCGCCCTGCTCTTCGCGCTGGCGGCGCACGAGAAGGGCTGGCCCGTGCCGCGCGGCGGATCGCAGGCCATCTCCGACGCCCTCGCCTCGTACCTGCGCGAACAGGGCGGCACGATCCACACCGGCACGGAGGTCAAGCGGCTCGACGAACTCCCGCCCGCCCGCGCCTACGTCTTCGACACCTCGCCGACCGCCGTGGCCCGTATCGCGGGGCTCGGCCGGGCCTACCGCCGCTACCGGTACGGCGCCTCCTGCTTCAAGATCGATTACGCCCTGTCGGGCCCCGTCCCCTGGACCGCGGAAGAGGCCCGGCGCGCCGGAACGGTCCACATCGGCCCCACCGCGGGCGAGATCGACTCCGCGCTGACGGCCGCGGTGAAGGGACACGACCCGAGCGTGCCGTTCCTGATCACCGCACAGCCCAGCCTGATCGACCCGTCCCGCGCGCCCGAGGGCCGACACGTCTTCTGGGCGTACGGGCACGTGCCGGCAGGCTGGGAGGGCGACGCCACCGACGTCATCGAGCGCCAGCTTGAGCGCTTCGCCCCCGGTTTCCGCGACCTGGTGCTCGCCCGCGCGGTCGCCGGACCGCCCCGACTCGCCGCGCGCAACGCCAACTACGTCGACGGCGACATCGCGTGCGGTGCGTTCGCCGGGCTGCAGACGGTGCTCCGCCCCAAGCTCGCACGCGTCCCGTACGCGACGGCGCACCCGGCGGTGTTCCTGTGCTCCTCGGCCACCCCGCCCGGCCCCGGCGTGCACGGCATGTCCGGCCACCACGCGGCGAAGGCGGTCTGGCGGCGGCTCCGGGCGTCCTGAGAACGGCCCGGAAGCAACCCCTCGGGCCTGCTCCCGGGAACGGCCCGGAAGCAACCCCTCGGGCCTGCTCCCGGGAACGGCCCGGAAGCAACCCCTCGGACCTGCTCCCGGGAACGGCCCGCGAGCGACCTTCGGGCAGCGCCCGGAACGGCCCCGGAGCCGTCGGGCATCCGGCCCGGCGCTCCCGGGGCTCCGGCCCGGCCGGCCGTGACGCACAACCGGCCGACGCCGTCGGGGGAGGCGTCCGGCTCCTTCGACGGCGTGTGCGGACCGGCCGCCAACTCCGCCCGGACGGAAGACTTTCCGCGGCGGCGGCCGGATTCGGCGGTCGGACTCCGCAGCCGGGTTCCGGGTCGGCACCCGGACGTGCTCTCCTCGGCGGACCGGTTCCGCCACGACGTGCCGTCCCGTGTCCCCGGTGGCACCCGAGTCCCGTGCCGTCATGGCCGAGATCGAGCTCCTCCCGTCGCCGACGGCGCCGCCGGAAACCCGACTCGGGCCGAGGGCAGGGAAGTCGGCGGCTCACCGGTGTGCCGACGTCATTCCGGAGGGCGTTCGACGGCCTGCTTCGTCAGCTCGGCCCGGAACTCGTCCGGATCGAGGGCCGGCAACTCGCCGATCTCCTTGTTCCAGCCGTCGGCGGCCCGCTCCACCGCGGCCCCGAACTCCTGCCGCGCCCGGCGCCGGACCACGGCCAGGGCGACCGCGACGACCGGCCGCAGCAGCCACCGCCCGCGTACCGTGACCGACACGTCCACCTGCCACAGGCCGCCGTCCGCCCGGCGCGGCCGCAGATGCAGCCGTGCCTCGCCCACCCGTGCCCTGTCGGTTTCGAGCGGCTGGGGCCAGGGCGCTTTTGCGTCCCGCCACGTCACCGGACCGAACACCACGCCGCAGGGGCGCCGGAGCACCGCCTGGCAGGCGAGCACATCGGCGGCCCGGTCGAGATCGACGATCCTTTCCATGCCGGGATCATGGCCGACCGCAGGTTTTCCATCCACCGCGTCACGGCCGGACGGCGAAACGGCCCCGGGCCACGGCCCCGGTCACGGCCCCGAGACCGGCTCCGGCAGCCGGACCCGGGGCACTCGGGTGCCGCGCACGTCCGGCGGGCGGGGAGGTCCCGGGCACGCAAGCGGCACGTCTCGCTATCGGGTGCGGGGTACGGGGCCGGATGTGGCGGGGCGTCAGGAGGCCGGGTCCAGCAGCGAGTCGAAGGCGGTCGGGAGCCGTTTCCACGCCTCGGGACCCGCCGCGTACTCGGCGTCGGTGAGCAGACAGGAGTCGAGGAGCCGGGCCAGCCCGTCCCGGTCGAGGCCGGGGGAGGTGAAGACCAGGTGCTGGCAGCGGTCGCCGTGCCCGGGATGCCAGTCGAGCGCGGCAGCCGCCCTGCGGACGGCGGGCACCATGTCCCAGGCCGCGTCCGGCAGGGAGGCCAGCCACGGGCCCGCGCTCTCCACGCAGAGGGCGCCCCCGGCGGCGTCCCAGGCCAGCAGGGTGTCGGGGCGGTCGGCGAGCCAGAACCGGCCCCGGCTGCGCGCCGCCGCACAGCACAGCTCCTCCAGCGCCCGGTGGAGCCGCTCCGGGTGGAAGGGGCGACGGCGGTGCCAGACGAGGGTGGCGACCCCGGCCTCGTCCGCCTCCTGCGGCAGCAACGCGCACGCGGGGTGCTGGGCGGCTGCCGCCGCTTCCACGTCGAAGCCCGCGAAGGCGAGCCGGCCGAGTTCCGCCGATCCGACGGGCACCCGGCGCGCGGTCGGGTGGAGCTGGGCGAGCAGCGCGCGGTCCTCCTCGTCGGCCGCCCCGTCGTCGACGAGGACGAGCACGGCCGCGTACTCCAACTGCCGGGCCCAGGTGTCGCCGACGGTCCGCCGGTCCGTGGCGGCCGCCGCGAGCCCCGCTTCCGCCAGGTCGTCGCCGTTGCCGAGACAGGGCAGTACGAGCGCGGGATCGACGGCGGTCATCACACTGGTGAGTTCGAGCGCGTCGCCGCCGTGTGCGACGACGACCTCGGCCATCGACCTGGGCTCGACGGAGTCCCACAGCTCCACGACGGCGAGCCGGGTCGAGTCGCCGCCTGCCAGTCGCACCAGCTCCGGGACCAGATCCTCGCGCAGCGCGCAGCAGGCGCAGTCGTCGACGAGCGGGGCGTTGCCGCACGACAGTTCGCCCGAGGCGTCCCGCACCAGACGTCGCACGGTGCCTTCGGCGGCGGTGGCCAGATCGTGGTGGAGCGCGATGCTTCCGGGGACGGTGCGCAGCAGCCGGTCCACGACCTCCTTGCGGGCCTCGGAGTGGAGACCGGCGACGATCACGACGGGCAACTTGGCCTGATCCAACATCAGTTCGCCCCGCGACGGCCGTAGCGGCGCTCGAACCGCTCGACGCGGCCCGCGGTGTCCAGGACCCGGGCAGCGCCCGTGTGGAAGGGGTGGCTCGCGGAGGAGATCTCGACGTCGACGACGGGGTGGGTGTTGCCGTCCTTCCACTCGATCGTCCGGTCGGAAGTCGCGGTGGAGCGGGTGAGGAAGGCGGAGCCGGCGGCCTTGTCGCGGAAGACGACGTGGCCGTACGGGGGATGGATTCCGGGCTTCATGGTGGTGTCCTTCGGGGTCGGGCGGGGGAGCGGTCAGCGCTCTTCGCGGAAGTCGACGTGCTTGCGGACGACCGGGTCGTACTTGCGCAGGACCATGCGCTCGGGGTCGTTCCGACGGTTCTTGCGGGTGACGTAGGTGTGGCCGGTCCCGGCGGTGGAGCGGAGCCTGACGACCGGGCGTAGTTCGTTGCGAGCCATGACCGCTACTATATGGCAATGATTTCCATTTCCAACAAGTGGTTCTCCGTGGAAAGCAGGTAGCACCGTGTCCGCCCAATGCCAACTGACCGGCGCCCGGCCGGGCTTCGGCAACCGCATCTCCCACTCGCACCGGCGCACCTCGCGCCGCTTCGACCCCAACATCCAGCGCAAGAGGTACTGGCTGCCGAGCGAGGGCCGGTACGTCCGGCTCACGCTCGCCGCCAGGGCGATCAGGACCGTCGACACCATCGGGATCGAGGCGGCCGTCGCCCGTGTCCGGGCCCGGGGAGGGAAGGTCTGATGGCCAAGAAGAGCAAGATCGCGAAGAACGAGAAGCGCAGGGCGACCGTCGAGCGGTACGCCGCCCGTCGCGCCGAACTGAAGGAGACCGTCCGCCGCCCGTCCACCACGGATGCCGAACGCCGCGCCGCCATGGACGAGCTCCGGCGCCAGCCGCGCGACGCCAGTGCGACCCGGGTGCGCAACCGGGACGGTGTGGACGGGCGGCCCCGCGGATACCTGCGGAAGTTCGGCCTCTCCCGCGTCCGCGCACGCGAGCAGGCGCACGCCGGATTCCTGCCGGGGGTCACCAAGTCCTCCTGGTGACCTCGGGGTTCGGCCCGGTGGTGCCCGGTCGTGCCCCGGTGGGGTGCGGCCGGACACCGTCGGTGGCCCGGTGTCCGCATCGGCCCCCGGCGTACAGCCGGCCGCGCTCGTGCACCCCGCCCGGCCACCGCGACACCGGGCGGGCGGTGCCACGCGGAGGCAGAGCCGGAGGTGGTCCGGGCGGCGAATCCGAAGGGTCCTGGCAGCGCCGGGTCGATGTCGGAATTCCGCCAGCCCTCCAGGGGGCCGGTGCCGGATGCTTGAGCCATGTACACCGACACCGAGCGCTGCGTACGGGCCGTCCGGTCCAAGGACGCCCGCTTCGACGGCTGGTTCTTCACAGCGGTCCTGACCACCCGGATCTACTGCCGTCCCAGCTGCCCCGTCGTGCCGCCCAAGGTCGAGAACATGACCTTCTACCCCAGCGCCGCCGCCTGCCAGCAGGCCGGATTCCGGGCCTGCAAGCGGTGTCGGCCCGACACCAGCCCCGGCTCCCCGGAGTGGAACGCCCGAGCCGACTCCGTCGCCCGCGCGATGCGTCTCATCCGGGACGGCGTCGTCGACCGCGAGGGCGTGCCCGGCCTGGCGGCCCGGCTCGGCTACTCCGCCCGGCAGATCGAACGCCAGTTGCTCGCCGAACTCGGTGCGGGCCCGCTCGCCCTGGCCCGCGCACAACGCGCCCAGACCGCGAGGCTCCTCATCGAGACGACCACGCTCTCCATGGCCGACATCGCCTTCGCCGCCGGGTTCTCCTCGATCCGCACCTTCAACGAAACCGTCCGCGAGGTCTTCGCACTCGCCCCGGGCGAACTGCGCAGCCGCGCCGCCCGCTCCACGACCCCGCCCGCCACCCCGGGCGCGATAGCGCTGCGGCTGCCGTACCGGGCCCCGCTCAACCCCGGCAACCTCTTCGGCCACCTCGCCGCGACCGCGGTCCCCGGTGTCGAGGAGTGGCGGGACGGCGCCTACCGCCGCACGCTCACCCTGCGGTACGGGCACGGCATCGTCTCCCTCGCCCCGCACCCCGGCCACATCGCCTGCAGACTCTCCCTCACCGATCCGCGCGACCTCACGCTCGCGATCAGCCGCTGCCGCTGGCTGCTCGACCTGGACGCCGACCCGGTGGCCGTCGACGAACAGCTGCGCGCCGATCCGCTGCTCGCGCCCCTGGTCGACGAGGCCCCCGGCCGACGGGTCCCGCGCACCGTCGACGAAGCGGAGTTCGCCGTACGGGCGGTGCTCGGCCAGCAGGTCTCGACCGCGGCCGCCCGCACCCACGCGGCCCGTCTGGTCACCGCGCACGGCACCCCCGTCGACGACCCGGAAGGCGGCCTCACCCACCTCTTCCCGGCCCCCGGGGCGCTCGCCGCACTCGACCCCGAACGGCTCGCCCTGCCACGCAGCCGCCGCACCACCCTCACCACCCTCGTCGGGGCACTGGCCGACGGATCGCTCCGGCTCGGCACCGGCACCGACTGGGAGCGGGCACGGGCCGAACTGGCCGCCCTGCCCGGCTTCGGACCCTGGACCGTGGAAGTGATCGCGATGCGGGCGCTCGGCGACCCCGACGCCTTCCTCCCCACCGACCTCGGCATCCGGCGCGCGGCCGGGAAGCTCGGCCTCCCGGCCACCCCCGCGGCGCTCACCGCCCGTGCGGCGGCCTGGCGCCCCTGGCGGGCGTACGCGGTCCAGTACCTGTGGACCGTGGACGACCACCCCATCAACCACCTGCCCACCCGAGAAAGCCGGGAAGTCCAGCCATGACCACGAGAACCACGAAAACCGCGAGCACGGCGCCCCGGCGGCACACGGTCGTCGACAGCCCGTACGGCCCGCTGACCCTCGTCGCCACCGACGGGGTCCTCTCCGGCCTCTACATGACCGAGCAGCGCCACCGCCCGCCCGAGGAGACCTTCGGGGAACCGGACCCGCGCCCCTTCACCGAGACCGTCCGCCAGCTCGACGCCTACTTCGCCGGTGAACTGCGCGAGTTCGACCTGCCGCTGTGCCTGGACGGCACCCCGTTCCAGCGCAGCGTCTGGGAGCAGCTCCGGCACATCCCGTACGGCGAGACCCGCTCGTACGGCGAACTGGCCGAGCTCCTCGGCAAACCGGGCGCCTCGCGTGCGGTGGGGCTCGCCAACGGCAAGAACCCGGTGGGCATCATCGTCCCCTGCCACCGCGTCATCGGCGCCTCGGGCGGACTCACCGGCTACGGCGGCGGACTCGACCGCAAGCAGCGGCTGCTGGCCTTCGAGAGCGGCGTCCCGGACGCCACCCCGGCACTCTTCTGACACCGCTCGGCGCGGCGGAACACGAGGGCGGGCCCGGACGGAAACACGCGGGCGGGCCCGGACAGGAACCGTCCGGGCCCACCCGCGGGGCGACCGTGAGGTGGCGCGGCCGGCCGACAGGGGTCAGCCGACGAAGATCTCCACCAGGGTCCAGATCGCCAGCCCCAGCATGCAGAGCCCGCCGATCCGCTGGACCGTCTTGAGCGGCACCCGCTTCGCGATGAACTGCCCCGCCAGCAGCGCCAGCGCCGAGACGGACATCAGGGCCGCCGCCGAACCGATCGCCGTGGACCAGGTGCCGTTGCTCGCGGCCAGGTTGGCCGTGGTGATCTGGGTGAGGTCGCCCCACTCGCTGATGAAGACGGCCATGAACGCGGTCGAGTAGACCGGCCAGAAACCGGTCACCGTTTTGCTGCCGGCCTCGTCGTCGTCATCGTCGCCACCGGAGCGCAGCAGCATGAAGGCACCGAAGGCGAAGAGGGAGGCCGAGACGAGCTTCACGATCCAGTCGGGCAGCAGTCCGATCAGACTGCCCGCCCCCACCGCGATGGCGACGTGCACGATGAACGCGGACGAGGTGCCGAACCAGACGTACAGCGGTCGCATGCGGGTGCCCATGGCGAGCGACGCGAACATCGTCTTGTCGGGGAGTTCCGCGAGGAAGATCAGCCCGAAGGCGGTGATGACCGCCAGGGGGTCGAGGTGCATTCCGGGTGGCTTTCTGTGAGAGCCGGGCCCCGGGCCTTCACGAAGCGCCGGACGGCTCTCGGAGGACCACTCGGCCCGGCATGACGTCAGCGCCCACGGGGCGCGGGCGTGTCATACCTGACCGAAGGTCTCGCCCGCCCGCAATGATCCGCGGGCCCGGCCACCGGGAACCCGAGGGCTCCAGTGTGTCGACGACCGGTTTGCGGGGCTACTCCCCTTCGCAGCCATCAACTCTACCCCACCCGCCCACGGGGCAGTACGGATGTTCGATCCGGCGGCGGAGTCGGTACAGTCCCGTGGTGATCATCCGAGCCGGCACCGGAAGCGCCCCCGCATGAGCCGTACGCGCAGGACCGCACCCGCCGGGGGAACGCCCCGGCCCACCGTCAGCGTCTGCCGCGGCTGCTGCTGCGGGACGCCGAAGATCCCGGGCGTGGACCACGCCGCCCAGCTCGCCGGGCTGCGGCGTTCCCTCGGCGAGAGAGCCACGGTGCGCGTCGTGGACTGCCTCGACGCCTGCGAACAGGCCGATGTCGTCGTCGTGCAGCCGTCGGCGGAGGGCCGCAGGGCGGGCGGCAGGCCGGTCTGGCTCGGGCTCGTCAACGACCCGGACGTCGTGACGGACGTGGCGGCCTGGGTCGAGGCGGGCGGACCGGGGCTGGCGGACCCGCCCGGAATCCTCGACCTGTACGTGTTCCGCCCCTCGCGCCGCGTGCAGCGGGAACTCGACCAGTAGGACGGACCGGGCCGGGCCCTCGGTCACAGCGCCAGCCGCTTCAACAGCGCGGGAAGGGCCGTGCCGATGGGCTCGCGGACGGTCTCCTCGGCCAGTTCGTCGTACGGTGTCGGCTCCGCGTTCACCACGATCAGCCGGGCACCGTGGTCCACCGCGATCCCGGCCAGCGAGGCGGCGGGCTGCACCTGGAGCGTCGTACCGACCGCGATGAACACCTCGCACGCCTTGGCGATCGACATGGCCTGCCCCAGCACCACCGGATCGAGCCGCTCGCCGAACATGACCGTCGCCGACTTCAGGATGCCGCCGCAGACCGTGCACGGCGGATCGGCCTCGCCCGCCTCGACCCGGGCCAGCGCCTCGGCCATGGAGGAGCGGGCGTGGCAGCGGGTGCAGACCACCTCGCGCGCGGTCCCGTGCAGTTCGAGGACCTTGCGGGCGGGGAGACCGGCGAGCTGGTGCAGACCGTCCACGTTCTGCGTGATCACCCGCACCGGCGTACCGGCCCGCTCCAGCTCCGCCACCGAGTGGTGGGCCGCGTTCGGCTCGGCGTTCCAGGTCGCACTGGTGCGGCGCATCTGCCAGGAGCGGCGGCGGATCTCCGGATCGGCCATGTAGAAGTCGTACGTGACGAGCTTCTCGGCCTCGGGGTCCTTGCGCCAGAGCCCGTTGGGGCCGCGGTAGTCGGGAATGCCGGAGTCCGTGGAGATGCCGGCGCCGCTGAGGATCGCGACGAGAGTCATGACCCCGAGCGTACGCAGCACCGGACGCCGCCCGCGAGGCCATTTCGTCCGGTGACGGGCGGCGCGGGCGGCGGTCCGGCGCCGCGGTCAGGCCGTGGGAACCACGGGGGCGAACGGCGACGGGGTCAGCCCCGTCCAGGTGTTCAGCACGGCGCGGGCGGTCTGCTTGGTGACCCCGCCGTCCTGGACCGTGCCGCTCCGCGCGAGGTAGAACCGTCCGTCGTCGAGCGAGACCAGCCCGTACTGCCCGTACTGTCCCGGCGCCGGCCACCCGTACGTACCGGTCGCCGCATCGTGCGCGCCCTCCCGCAACAGGGGGAGCAGCAGACCGCGCTCCGGGGACGCCTGGCCGCGGACCGGGCCGCGCACCGGCTTGCGCGCACCGTCCAGGGCGAAGACCGAGTAGTTGGGGAAGCCCGGTTTGGTGCCCTTGTAGACGGCCATCAGCCAGTTGCCGCTGTGTCCGTCGTACTCCAGGTTCTGCACGCCGTACGTGGTGTTCCCGGTGTACGCGAAGAACTTGCCGTCGACCCGGGCGGGGCCGCTGGTGTGCGGGGCCGACTCGGTCAGCGGACGCTCGTACTTCTTCCACCGGGCGACGTCGTACTGGAGCAGCACCTGATGGTCGTTGTCCGTGCGGTCGGCGTTGGCGTACACGCCGTACGCGACCGTCAGCCTCTTTCGGGCATGCCCGCCGCTCCGGTCGCCGAACGCCGGGCCGAACGCGACGCCGTCGATGCCGCTGCAGCCGTACCGGTGGTCGGGCGTTCGGCCCGTGTCGCCGTCGAAGACGCCGTCGCCGTTCATGTCGGCGGTGAAGTCCTTCACCACTTCCTCGAGGTAGACGGTCGAGACGACACCCGTGGACTGGGCGTCCATGTCCATCCGGGTGATCCGGTCGACGTCGAGGATCGCGATGTAGAAGGACTTCGCCTCCTTGTACTCCAGCGAGCCGTAGACCCGGCCGTCCCGCTCGTCGAAGTCCAGATCGCCGAGGTGGCCGGTGAAACCGGTGACCGAGCCGACCGGGTTGCCCCCGAGGTCGGTCTTCACCAGCAGGTTGGTCATCGAGAAGTACATGAAGCCCTTGCGGCGGTCGACGGCCATGCCCTGGACGTGACCGGACCGCCAGGCGCCCCCGTCGACCGACGACGGCAACCCGCCGTGCGCGGGGCGTGCCGTGGACGGCACCGGCTCCGCGAGTGCCGTCGAGGCCGTGGCGACAACTGCCGTACAGGCGAACACGGCCGCGACGATCGCGGCCAGTGGTCCACCGAGGTGCCCTGTGTGCGTACGCATGAACCCTCCGCATCCGTGGAGTCCGGATGATGCCGGTCGAGCGTGGACCGCGGACGAATGGCATCTGAACTCGCGCGTCCGGCAACTGCCGTCCGGGATACCGGCGACGGACCGTCAGGACAAGGGGACACGGCGGGAATACGGGTTGAAAGGGGCGGGCCGGGGCGCTTCGCGGCTCAGCCGGCCACCGGGCGGCCGTCCTCCAGCTCCACCGTGCCGCCACCGGAGTCGAGGACGTCCAGCGCCGCCCGCAGACGCGGCCCGAGCGCGCCGACGAGATGGCGGTCCAGCGCGTCGCGCTCGACCAGCTTCCAGGACAGGAGTTCCTCCTCCTGCAGCCGGATCGCCTTCAGGTCGGCCTCGCCGAGCACTCCGCCGTCGTACAGGTACGCGGCGATCGGCGGCCGTTGCGGACCGCGCGACCAGTCGACGGCGAGCAGCCGCCCCGGCTCGATGTCGAGTCCGATCTCCTCGGCCGTCTCGCGCCGTGCGGCCTGTCGCGGGCTCTCGCCCTCGTCGGACTCGATCGTTCCGCCGGGCAGCGCCCAGCCGTCCCGGTAGTTCGGCTCGACGAGCAGCACGCGCCCCCGGCCGTCCCGGAACAGCGTGGCCGCGGCGGCCAGTACCCGGGGGAGCCCCGCGATGTAGGTGACGTAGTCGGTGGTGGTCACGCGGGCAGCGTAGCGGGGGCCGCGGGCGGAACGGTCCGGTGGGGACCGCCGGGTCGGCGCGACGGCGGCCCTGGGCAGCGGGTATCCGCTGCGGATAGGGTCGGGGGCGGCGCGACTGCCTGTTCGAAAGCAAGGGATACATGGTGGCGGACGGAGCAGTGATGGAGACCGCACGCGTGCTCGTCGCGGCGGACAAGTTCAAGGGCTCGCTCACGGCCGTGCAGGTCGCGGAGCGGGTGACGGCCGGGCTGCGGCGGGTCGTCCCCCAGGTACGGGTGGAGGCCCTGCCCGTGGCCGACGGCGGCGACGGCACGGTGGCGGCGGCGGTGGCCGCCGGATTCGAGCGCCGCGAGGCACGGGTGACCGGCCCCCTGGGCGACCCGGTGACCGCGGCGTACGCGCTGCGCGACACCACGGCGGTGGTGGAGATGGCCGAGGCGTCGGGGCTCCAGCACCTGCCCGCGGGGGTGTTCGCCCCGCTGACCGCCACGACGTACGGCTCCGGCGAACTGCTGGCCGCCGCGCTCGACGCGGGAGCCCGGACGATCGTCTTCGGGGTCGGCGGCAGCGCCACCACGGACGGCGGCGCGGGCATGCTGGCCGCGCTCGGCGCCCGTTTCCTGGACGCGGACGGCGAGCCCGTCGGCCCCGGGGGCGGCGGGCTCGCCGCCCTGGCAGAGGCGGACCTGTCCGGACTCGACCCGCGACTGGCCGACGTGGACCTGATCCTCGCCAGCGACGTGGACAACCCGCTGACGGGGCCGAAGGGCGCCCCCGAGGTCTACGGCAGGCAGAAGGGCGCGAGCGAGGACGACATCGCGGTCCTCGACGCCGCGCTCGCCCGCTACGCGTCCGTCCTCGGCCCGGACCACGCACAGCTGCCCGGAGCGGGAGCGGCGGGCGGCATCGGCTACGGGGCGCTGGTCGCCCTCGGTGCCCGGTTCCGCCCCGGCATCGAGGTCATGCTCGACGTCCTGGGCTTCGCCCCCGCGCTGGCCCGCGCCGACCTGGTGATCACCGGGGAGGGGTCGCTCGACGAGCAGACCCTCCACGGCAAGGCACCGGCGGGAGTGGCCGCGGCGGCCCGCGCCGCAGGCGTCGAGGTCGTCGCGGTCTGCGGCCGGCTGGCGCTGCCGCAGGAGGCCCTGACCGTCGCGGGCATCAGCCGTGCGTACGCCCTGGCGGACCTGGAACCGGACCCGGCGGTTTCCATGGCCCAGGCGGGGCCCCTGCTGGAACGCGCCTCCGAGGCGATCGCGCGCGACTTCCTGGCGCGGCCCCGGTAACCGGCCCTCGCCCGGCACACGGCGGGCCGGGGCGGGTGCGGGGCGGGCAGCCGCCCCGCACCGTGCGGTGCCCCGGCCGGGACACCGCCCCGCACCCGCCGCACGTCATCGGACGGACGATGCGGCTCCCCGGCTGTTTCCGCGGACGGTGCCCCCGGCGTCCGTCCCGAAGCCGCCCCCGCCGGCCTTCGCCCCGGGGGCGCGCTCACCCGCGTCCGGACCGGAGGCGGGCCGGTCCGCGTCCTCGTCGGTGGGCGTACCGGAGCCGTCCCCGCCGACCAGCAGGTCGGCCAGGCACTGGAGCTCGGAGGGCAGGTCACGGCGCCAGGCCATCGTCACGAGGGGCGCGAGAATGATCATGCCGCCGTCCAGATGGGGCTTGACGGAGACGGTGACCGTGGTGCCCCGGCGGTTCGGACGGAGCCGGAACTCCAGCTCCGGGGAGTGGCGGCCCAGCGGGGTCCACATGCCCGCACCCCGGAAGGCCAGGTACTCGACGGGTGTGCTCGCGGTGCACCGGAGGCGGTGCGTCCGTCGTCTGCCCGGAAACTTGCAGGTGTACTCGTCGCCGAGTTCGGTGGCGATGGGGCCGTCGATCACCCGGTCTATGCTCGACGACCACTCGGCAAGGTTCCGCGGATCCCGGAGGAACGAGAAGACCTCGTCGGCGGGGCGGGACACATGGACATTCGCAGACACATGGGGCATGGCTCCACCTCTTACGGCGCCCGTCCGCCCGGGTATCGGCGTCCGGTTGCCCTCGTCGCGGTGCCGTCGCCCATCAGCCTGCTTCGATTCACCGGTCCGTGCATCCGTGGCACGACCGATGGAGTGATTTACAGGTCCTGTCGGGCCACCTTCTCGGAGAGATGCGCACAGAGCCGCCGGATCTCGCGGTAGGTGCGGTTGCGTTCGGTGACGGCTGCGCCGAGCAGCAGCGCGGTGAGCGCGGTGGCGCCGTTGAACGCCTGGAGGATGGTCATGTTGGTCACCAGGCCGTGCTGGGCGAAGGGGCCGGTCATCCGCCTGGCGGCGAGGATCGCGAACGTGGACACGCCCAGTGCACAGCACGCGGCACCGGCCCGTTCGAAGCGGAAGGCGGCCCAGACGAGGAAGGGGAACACGAGGAACAGCAGCGAGGGGATCGTGTCGGTCGCCAGAAGGGTGGCGGCCAGGGTGGCGGCCACCAGCGCGGTCGCCTCGATCCACCGCGCCGGGCCCGCGTCGCGTGGCCACCGGGCCCTGCGGGCGGCGAGCAGGAACGGCGTCACGACCATGACGCCCATGGCATCGCCCGTCCACCAGACCGACCAGGTCGGCCAGAACTTGGCGGCCGGCACCGCTCCCGACAGGACGAGGGCGCCGGAGCCCGCGGACGCGCTGATCAGCATGCCGGTCAGGGCGCCGAGGAAGACCAGCGCCAGCGCGTCCCGCAGCCGGTCGAGGTCGTTGTGGAAGTCCACGCGCCGCAGGAGCAGACAGGAGCAGAGCGGGGCGACGGTGTTCCCGGCGGCGATGAGCAGAAGTATGGACAGCGGCGAGGGGTCGATGGTGCTGTTGACGGCGAGCGATCCGAGCGCGATTCCGGGCCAGATCCGCACACCGAACACGAGCAGCGCCGCCATCGCGATCCCGGTCGGCGGCCACAGCGGGGTGACCTGGCCGTGCACCAGCTGCTGGCGCAGTCCCAGCCAGGCCGTCGCGTAGTAGCAGACGGCCACGCCCAGGACTGCCAGGACCGTGACCGCCCACCGCCGGAGTCGCGCTCTGTCCACCACAGCAGCATCAGACACCACACCGGGACGTCCCGCCGGGTCGGGCACGCCGACGTTCCGCCGATGCCGCGGACGAAGGAGCACGCATCCGGCGCCCACCTGGCCCGCCCGCACCGTCGGCCGGTGTCCGCCGTTCCGCCTGTCTTCTCGGCCCGTGTCCGCCGTTCCGCCCGCCGCTCCGTCAGCCGGTGTCCGCCGTTCCGTCGTGGCGGACGACGAGTACGGCGGCGTCGTCCTCGTGGCCGGTCAGGTCCGCCACCCGGATCACCCGTGCGGCCAGCTCGTCGGGGTCGGCGCCGTCCGCGGCGCCGACCAGCTCCGCCACCGCGGCGAGACCCTCGTCGATCGGGCAGGCCGGTCCCTCCACGACCCCGTCGGTCAGCAGGACCAGATATCCGGCCTCCGGCAGCCGCCTACGGGTCACCGGGTACTGCTGGTCGCGCAGTATCCCCAACGGCATCCCGCCCGCGTCCAGGAGGACGCCGCGCTCACCCGAATCGGTGCCCCACACGAGCGGTACGTGCCCGGCCCTGGCCACGGAGAGCTCACCCCGCTCCGGGACGACACGCAGCAGAGAACAGGTCGTGAACAGCTCGCAGCCCAGCGAGATCAGCAGTTCGTTGGCGCAGGCCAGTACTTCGCCCGGATCGACCGTCACGCCGGCGAGCGCCCTGAGACCGGCCCGTGCCTCGCCCATGAAGGCGGCGGCCTCCACCCCGTGCCCCTGCACGTCGCCGATGACGATCCCGGTCGCCCCGCCCCGCATCGGGAACGCGTCGTAGAAGTCGCCGCCGATGGCCAGGCCGTCCTGCGAGGGCGAGTAACGGATCCCGATCCGCAGCCCCGGGAACTCGGGCAGCCCGGCCGGGAGCAGATGCCGTTGCAGCGCCCAGCCCAGTTCCGCCCCGACCCGGTGGAGCTCGATGTTCTCCAGGGCCTGGTCGACGAGACGCCCGAGGGTGTGCAGGAGCTCCTGGGGGTCGTCCGGTGCGCTGCGGTGTCGGTGCATGGCGTCCCTGGGCATTGCGATCCGCCCCCTTGTGAAACCTTAACCCGCACCGCCGCGCGGAGGAGGGTCCGTGGCAGGGGCACATGCCGTCGCGGGCCCCGGTGCCCGTCCGGGGGCTTCCTCACACGGCCGGTGCTACTGGATGAACCGGGGGAGCCACCTGGCCCGGTACTCGGGGTGGCCGGCGTGCTCCGCGGCCAGCTGACGGACGGCGAACCCCAGCCCCACCGCCCGGCCGGACCGGAAGTCGTGCTCGGGGCGGTCGGTGTCCAGGTCGGCCACCTCCGCGTACTCGTCGAGGAGCACCCGGCTCGTCTCGATGCGGCGCAGCGTGCGCGCCGGGTCCTGGAAGGCGATGTGCTGGTCGAAACCGAGATTCCGCACGCTGAACGCGATGCCCCCGGACCGGTCGTGCACCTCGCCGGGCACATCGACCGGGCAGCGCCAGCTGTCGCCGCCCGCCTCCTGCGCGATCCGTTCTTCCTCGGCGAGCCGCGCCCGGACGAAATCGATCATCTCGGCGTTGTCTGTCATCGGGTTCCGAATCCTTCATCGTCATGGCCTGATCCCGGGGACGGCACACGCGGTCGGCACGCCGTTCGATCAGCTGCTCACCGCTCCGGACAGCCGTGGAAGAAGCCCCCCGTTCCCGTGGGCCCCAACATACTGTGCCCGTGCTTCCGGCCGGTTCCGGCAAGTCGACGCCGCGGCGGCGAATCGACGAGCCGCACCGGCCGGCCCCGCTCCGGCGCATACGAAAGGCCCGGGGGCCGGCCCGGCGCATACGGAAGGGCCCGGGTGCTGGGGAGCACCCGGGCCCTTCCGTTCTGTCGTGTGCGCTACGGCAGCTGCGCCGCCCGCGCCTCGCGCCGGTTGCCGCGGAAGGTGTTCACCCGCCGGGCCGTCGCGAAGAGCGGAATGACCGCTCCCAGGACCACCTGGAGCGCGCAGCCGGTCTGGAGGAGCAGCTGGCCCCCGGGGGCGTCGAACGCCCAGGCGGCGAGCAGCCCCATCGCGGACACGATCCAGCTGAGCATCGCCACCGCGAGGATGCCCCGCGGCTTCGGGTACTCGACCCGGCTGACCATCAGCCACGCCACTCCGACGATCGCGAGCAGCGTCGGCACGAAGGGCAGCTCCAGAAGCACGATCGAGACGACCGTGAGCGCTCCGAAGGGGCTCGGCATGCCCTGGAACATGCCGTCCTTCATGGTCACGCAGGAGAATCTGGCAAGCCTGAGCACCACCGCCAGCAGCACCACGATCGCGGCCAGCGCCGAGACCCGCTGATGCGCGTCGTCCGCGACCATGCCGTACACGAGGACGAAGTACGCCGGGGCGAGCCCGAAGCTGATCAGGTCCGAGAGGTTGTCCAGCTCGGCCCCCATCGGCGAGGAGCGCAGCTTGCGGGCCACGAGCCCGTCGAAGAGGTCGAAGACCGCCGCGAGGAGCATCAGGATGACGGCGGTGGCCGCGGAGTGCCGGGCCATGCCGCTCTCGTCGCTGCCCGTGAGGTGCGGGATGAGGATTCCGGTGGTGGTGAAGTACACCGCCATGAATCCGCAGGTGGCGTTGCCGAGCGTGAGGGTGTCCGCTATCGACAGCCGCAGAGAGAGCGGCATGTCCTCGCCGGCGTCCTCCTCGGACTCCGCCTCCGGCACCCAGCCGGCCTGTGTGTCGGGATCAATCACGGTCAATTCGAGTCACCCCCGCGGTGGTGGCCTGGCCGACCTCGACCGCGACATCGACACCTTCCGGAAGGTAGATGTCGACCCGCGAGCCGAAGCGGATCAGGCCGATGCGTTCGCCCTGTTCCACCTTCGTACCCTGCGGGACGTACGGGACGATGCGCCGGGCGACCGCACCCGCGATCTGCACCATCTCGATGTCGCCGAGCTCGGTGTCGAAGTGCCAGACGACGCGCTCGTTGTTCTCGCTCTCCTTGTTGAACGCCGGAACGAACCCGCCGGGGACGTGCTCGACCGAGGTCACCGTGCCGGCCAGGGGCGCGCGGTTGACGTGAACGTTCAGCGGGCTCATGAAGATCGCGACGCGGGTGCGCCCGTCCTTCCACGGCATGATGCTCTGCACCACTCCGTCGGCCGGAGAGATCACCCGGCCCCGGGTGATCTCGCGCTCGGGGTCCCGGAAGAACCACAGCATGCCCGCCGCGAGCGCGGTGGTGGGCACGGCCACCGCGGCCCAGCGTCCGGACTTGCGGGCCCGGGCGAGGCTGAGTGCCGCGGTGGCGACGGTCGGGAGGAGCCACGGCGAAGCTCCGCGTGCAAGGCGGACCCCGCCGCGTGGTGCAGAGGTTTGGCTGTCGGGCATGGATGACCTTCGTAGCGGATGATGCCGCGCTGGCAACGGGGGACGGCGGCTTTTCCGGCGATGTTATCGGTTGCGAGCCGCAACTGGGCAAGCCAGCAGCCGAGTCGGACGGCTGGAAGGCACCGGCCGAGGATGACAGGATGTGATCTTCTTCGCGGCCAAATCACCCCGAAAGGGACAATCACCCCTGGAACCGGTACTCCTCGAGGAGTCGGCGCCCAATGATCATTTTCTGGATCTCGGCGGTACCTTCACCGATGAGCAGCATCGGGGCCTCCCGGTAGAGGCGCTCGATCTCGTACTCCTTTGAGAAGCCGTAACCGCCGTGGATACGGAAGGCGTCCTCGACGACTTCCTTGCAGTACTCGGAGGCGAGGTACTTCGCCATCCCTGCCTCCAGGTCGTTTCGCTCCCCGGAGTCCTTTTTGCGCGCTGCGTTCACCATCATTGCATGGGCGGCCTCGACCTTGGTGGCCATTTCGGCCAGCTTGAACTGGATCGCCTGGTGCTGGGCAATCGGCTTTCCGAAGGTCTGGCGCTGCTGCGCGTAGGAAACGCCGAGCTCGAATGCACGCTGCGCGACGCCGCAGCCACGCGCCGCCACATTCACCCGGCCGACCTCGACGCCGTCCATCATTTGGTAAAACCCTCGACCGGTGGTACCACCCAGCACTCGATTGGCCGGAATGCGCAGCCCATCCATGATGAGTTCGGTCGTGTCGACACCCTTGTAACCCATTTTGTCGATCTTGCCGGGAATGGTGAGTCCGGGGCGGACCTCGCCGAATCCGGGTTCCTTCTCCACCAGGAACGTCGTCATCGACTTGTGCGGGGCCGTTCCCTCGGGGTGGCCTTCGTCACTCCGGCACAGAACGGCGACGAGCGAGGACGTGCCACCGTTCGTCAGCCACATCTTCTGGCCGTTCAGAACGTATTCCTCGCCGTCCCGGACGCCCTTGGAAGTGATCGCCGAGACGTCCGAGCCCAGCGCCGGCTCGGACATCGAGAACGCGCCCCGGACCTCGCCCAGCGCCATCCGCGGCAGGAAGGTGTCCTTCTGCTCCTGGGTGCCGTGCTGCTTGAGCATGTACGCCACGATGAAGTGCGTGTTGATGATTCCCGAGACGCTCATCCAGCCGCGGGCGATTTCCTCCACGCACAGTGCGTATGTGAGAAGCGACTCACCCAGGCCGCCGTACTCCTCGGGGATCATCAGCCCGAACAGGCCGAGTTCCTTGAGTCCCTCGACGATCTCGGTGGGGTACTCGTCACGGTGCTCCAGCTGGGTCGCGACCGGAATGATCTCCTTGTCGACGAAATCCCGGACCGTGGAGAGGATTTCCCGCTGGACGTCGTCGAGGCCGGCGGTCTGGGCGAGTCGAGTCATGGCTACTTCTCCACGTTCTTCTGCGAAGGCTGGTTCAACTCGGGACGGCCGGGCTGCTCCCCGCCGCGCTCCTTGATGTACGTCTCGGTGGGGACCATCACCTTGCGGCGGAACACACAGACGAGCGTGCCGTCCTGTTTGTATCCCCTGGTCTCGACGTAAACGATTCCGCGGTCGTTCTTGGACCTCGACGGCGTCTTGTCGAGAACGGTCGTCTCGCCGTAGATCGTGTCGCCGTGGAAGGTCGGCGCGACGTGCTTCAGCGACTCGATCTCCAGATTGGCGATGGCCTTTCCGGAGACGTCCGGGACGGACATGCCGAGCAGCAGCGAGTAGATGTAGTTGCCGACGACGACGTTCTTCCCGAAATCGGTCGTCCGTTCCGCGTAGTTGCTGTCCATGTGCAACGGGTGGTGATTCATGGTCAGTAGACAGAAGAGGTGGTCGTCGTACTCCGTGACCGTCTTCCCGGGCCAGTGCTTGTAGACCGCACCGACCTCGAACTCCTCGTACGTGCGTCCGAACTGCATGGTCAGGCCTCCGGGGCTTCGAACTTGGAGGTGCGCTGCATACCGGCGGCGCGGCCCTTGCCCGCGACGACGAGGGCCATCTTGCGGCTGGCCTCGTCGATCATCTCGTCGCCGAGCATCGCCGAACCCTTCTTGCCGCCCTCCTCCGAGGTGCACCACTCGTACGCGTCGAGGATCAGCTCGGCATGGTCGTAGTCCTCCTGCGAGGGCGAGAACACCTCGTTGGCCGCCTCGACCTGACCGGGGTGCAGCACCCACTTGCCGTCGAAGCCCAGCGCCGCGGCGCGCCCGGCGACCTCGCGGTACGCGTCCACGTCGCGGATCTGGAGGAAGGGGCCGTCGATCGCCTGGAGGTCGTGCGCACGGGCCGCCATCAGGATGCGCATCAGGATGTAGTGGTAGGCGTCCGCCGGGTAGCCGGGCGGCTGCTGACCGACGACCAGGGTCTTCATGTTGATCGACGCCATGAAGTCGGCCGGGCCGAAGATCAGCGTCTCCAGGCGGGGCGAGGCGGCGGCGATGTCGTCGATGTTCACCAGGCCCTTGGCGTTCTCGATCTGCGCCTCGATGCCGATCCTGCCGACCTCGAAGCCCATCGTCTTCTCGATCTGGGTCAGCAGCAGGTCGAGGGCGACGACCTGCTGGGCGTCCTGGACCTTGGGCAGCATGATGCAGTCGAGGTTCTGGCCGGCGCCCTCGACGACCGTGACGACGTCGCGGTAGGTCCAGTGGGTGGTCCAGTCGTTGACCCGCACGACCCGGGTCCTGCCCGTCCAGTCGCCGTCGTTCAGCGCGTCGACGACGGTGTGCCGTGCGCCCTCCTTGGCGAGCGGCGCGCAGGCGTCCTCCAGGTCCAGGAAGACCTGGTCGGCGGGGAGACCCTGGGCCTTCTCCAGGAACCGCGGGTTCGAGCCGGGCACGGCCAGGCACGAGCGGCGCGGACGCAGACGGGAGGTGCCGTCCCGCAGGGACGTCCCCTGAGGGTGGTGGGGGGAGACGGGCGGGCGGTTGACGGCAGTCATGCGGGGACCTCCAGAGGGTCGAGCTTGTTCGCTTTCCGGATCTCGTCGACGATACGGCCGATGATCTCCGTGATACCGAAATCCTTCGGGGTGAATACGGCGGCGACACCGGCCCCGACGAGGGCCGCGGCATCGGCGGGCGGAATGATCCCGCCCGCGATCACCGGGATGTCGGCGGCGCCCGCCTCGCGCAGCCTGGTGAGCACGTCCGGCACGAGCTCGGCGTGCGAGCCGGACAGGATCGACAGACCGACGCAGTGCACGTCCTCGGCGAGCGCGGCCGAGACGATCTGTTCCGGGGTCAGCCTGATCCCCTGGTAGACGACCTCGAAGCCGGCGTCGCGGGCCCGTACGGCGATCTGCTCGGCGCCGTTGGAGTGCCCGTCCAGGCCCGGCTTGCCGACCAGCAGGCGCAGCCGTCCGGCCCCCAGGTCGGCCGCGGTCCTGGCGACCTTCTCGCGGACCAGGGCGAGCGGCGTGCCCGCCTCCGCGGTCACCGCGACCGGGGCGGACGAGACGCCCGTCGGGGCCCGGAACTCGCCGAAGACGTCGCGCAGCGCCCAGGACCACTCGCCGGTGGTGACACCCGCGCGGGCGCACTCCAGGGTGGCCTCCATCAGGTTCCCGGTGCCCGCGGCGGCCTTCTTCAGGGCGGCCAGGGCGTCACCGGCACGGGCCTCGTCCCGGTTGTCGCGCCACTGGTGCAGGGCCGCCACGACCCCGGCCTCGTTGGCGGGGTCGACCGTCATGATCGCCCCGTCGAGATCGGCGGTGAGCGGGTTCGGCTCGGTCGTGCCGTAGATGTTGACGCCGACGATCTTCTCCTCGCCGCCCTCGATCCGGGCCCGGCGGGCGGCGTGCGAGGAGACCAGCTCGGACTTCAGGTAGCCGGACTCGACGGCCGCCATGGCGCCGCCCATCTCCTGGATCCGGTCGATCTCGGCGAGCGACTCGTCGACCAGCTCGTCGACCTTGGCCTCGATGACGTGCGACCCGGCGAAGATGTCCTCGTACTCCAGCAGATCGCTCTCGTGCGCGAGCACCTGCTGGATGCGCAGCGACCACTGCTGGTCCCAGGGCCGGGGGAGCCCCAGCGCCTCGTTCCAGGCCGGCAGCTGGACGGCGCGGGCACGGGCGTCCTTGGAGAGCGTCACGGCCAGCATCTCCAGGACGATGCGCTGGACGTTGTTCTCCGGCTGCGCCTCGGTCAGGCCGAGCGAGTTGACCTGGACGCCGTAGCGGAAGCGGCGCTGCTTGGGGTCGGCGATGCCGTACCGCTCGCTGGTGATCCGGTCCCAGATGCGGCCGAAGGCCCGCATCTTGCACATCTCCTCGATGAACCGGACACCCGCGTTCACGAAGAAGGAGATCCGCGCGACCACGTCGCCGAACTTCTCCTCGGGCACCTGGCCGGAGTCGCGCACGGCGTCCAGGACCGCGATGGCCGTCGACATGGCGTACGCGATCTCCTGGACCGGGGTGGCGCCCGCCTCCTGCAGGTGGTAGCTGCAGATGTTGATCGGGTTCCACTTCGGGATGTGCCGGACCGTGTACGCGATCATGTCGGTGGTCAGCCGCAGGGAGGGGCCCGGCGGGAAGACGTGCGTCCCGCGCGAGAGGTACTCCTTGACGATGTCGTTCTGCGTCGTCCCCTGGAGCCGGGTGATGTCGGCGCCCTGCTCCTCCGCGACCACCTGGTAGAGCGCCAGCAGCCACATCGCGGTGGCGTTGATCGTCATCGAGGTGTTCATCTGTTCCAGCGGGATGTCCTGGAACAGCCGGCGCATGTCACCGAGGTGCGACACCGGCACGCCGACCCGGCCGACCTCGCCGCGGGCGAGGACGTGGTCGGGGTCGTACCCGGTCTGCGTCGGCAGGTCGAAGGCGACCGACAGGCCGGTCTGGCCCTTGGCGAGGTTGCGCCGGTAGAGCTCGTTGGACGCCTCGGCGGTCGAGTGACCGGCGTACGTCCGCATGAGCCACGGGCGGTCCTTCTGGCGCCCACTCATGTCAGACGTTCCTGCCGTGCCGGTCGGTCCGCTCCGCCGATGCGTCCCGGAACAGATTGATGGCGTCGATGTGCTTCTCGCGCATCTCCTCGTCCCGGACGCCGAGCCCCTCGCGCGGGGCCAGGGCCAGCACCCCGACCTTGCCCTGGTGGCGGTTGCGGTGGACGTCGTACGCGGCCTGGCCGGTCTCCTCCAGGGAGTAGACCTTCGACAGGGTCGGGTGGATCTTCCCCTTGGCGACCAGGCGGTTGGCCTCCCACGCCTCGCGGTAGTTGGCGAAGTGCGAGCCCACGATCCTCTTGAGCGACATCCACAGGTAGCGGTTGTCGTACTCGTGGTTGTAGCCGGAGGTGGAGGCGCAGGTGACGATGGTGCCGCCCTTGCGGGTGACGTAGACGGAGGCGCCGAAGGTCTCGCGGCCCGGGTGCTCGAAGACGATGTCCACGTCCTCGCCGCCGGTCAGCTCGCGGATGCGCTTGCCGAAGCGCTTCCACTCGCGCGGGTCCTGGGTGTGCTCGTCCTTCCAGAACCGGTAGTCCTCGGCGCTGCGGTCGATGATCGCCTCGGCGCCCATCGCCCGGCAGATCTCCGCCTTCTGCGGCGAGGAGACCACACAGATCGGGTTGGCACCGCCGGCCAGCGCGAACTGGGTGGCGTACGAGCCGAGTCCGCCGCTGGCGCCCCAGATCAGCACGTTGTCGCCCTGCTTCATGCCGGCGCCGTTGCGGGAGACCAGCTGGCGGTACGCGGTCGAGTTCACCAGGCCCGGGGCCGCGGCCTCCTCCCAGCTGAGGTGCCGGGGCTTGGGCATCAGCTGGTTGGACTTGACGAGCGCGATCTCGGCGAGGCCGCCGAAGTTGGTCTCGAAGCCCCAGATGCGCTGCTCCGGGTCGAGCATCGTGTCGTTGTGGCCGTCCGAGGACTCCAGCTCCACCGACAGGCAGTGCGCGACGACCTCGTCACCGGGGTTCCAGGCGTTGACGCCGGGGCCGGTGCGCAGGACGACGCCCGCCAGGTCGGAGCCGATGATGTGGTACGGCAGGTCGTGGCGCCGGGTGAGCTCGCTGAGCTTTCCGTACCGCTCCAGGAAGCCGAAGGTGGGCATCGGCTCGAAGATCGAGGTCCAGACGGAGTTGTAGTTCACCGAGCTCGCCATGACGGCGACCAGGGCCTCGCCGGGCCCGAGTTCGGGCACCGGGACCTCGTCGATGTGCAAGGACTTGCGGGGGTCCTTGTCGCGGGTGGCGAGACCGGCGAACATCTCGGTCTCGTCCTTGTGCACGGTCACCGCGCGGTACGACTCGGGGATGGGCAGGGCCGCGAAGTCCGCGGCGGTGACCGCGGCGGAGCCGCTTCCCGATTCCGTCTGCGATTGGATCGCGTCCAGGATTTCCTTCACGGTGTGCCTCCGGCGGATGGGGGCGCTCGGGACCGCTTGGACGGTCCCTGCGAGCAGTGGCGAGCAGTGTGGTGTGGAGGTGTTGCCGTCGGTTCGGCTGTCAAAGCTTCGGCTTGCTCTGTGGAGCAGAAGGGTTCGCCTGTGACGCAGGCGTCCGGGCGCGCAGGCACGTGGCTTGCGGGGACAGCCGGCGTGCGTGAGATCCCGGCACGCCGGCCGCCCGGACACCTTCAACGTATGGCACTCCGTGACACCTGGCAAGGCACTGCGTGCCAACAATTTCTCTCACTTGTCGCTCGCTGGACACCGATGAGCGTTGTGAGGGATGTTTTGCCGAGATATGCCCCGTAAAAGGTCGCGAATGATCGATCAGCGTGACCGGTACACGTACGGGGTCGTGGTGCCCAGCGCCAGGAAACCGAGCCTCTGGAGGATCGGCCGACTCTCGTCGGAGGCGTCGACCTGGAGGTGCTCGTACCCCCGCTCCGCGGCGATCCGGGCCCGGAAGGCGACCAGGGCCCGGTAGACGCCCCGCCCGCGCCAGCCCTCGACCGTGCCGCCGCCCCAGAGCCCCGCGAAGCCCGTGCCCGGGTGCAGCTCCATCCTGGCCGCGCTCACCGGCTCCTCGCCCGCCAGGGCGAGCACGCCGACGAAGTGCTCCGGGTCCCGGTCGAGCCGGCTCAGCACCTGGTGGCGCAGCCCCGGCAGCCGGGTGCCGAAGGCCCGCTCGTGGGTGCGGATCAGCACCTCCACGTCGTCCGCATCGCGCACGGTGCGCAGCCGGACCCCCTCGGGCGGCTCCACCGCCGTCGACAGACCCGCCACCGGGGCGACCAGCAGGGTCTCCGGCTCCTCCGCCTCGAAACCGGCCGCCAGGAGCCGCCGCGCCAGATCGGCCGGCCGGTCGTGCTCGTACAGCTTCCACTCGAACCCGTCGTGCCCGAGCGCCGTGTAGTGCGCCACCTGGGCCGCGATCACCTCGTCCGTCCGGGCGGGGTCCAGCTCCGGGGACGACCAGACGATCCCGTTCCAGTCCTCGGCGCCGCCGGTCTGGCGTACGACGTCACCGGTGCGCTCCACCCGGACGCCGGGGCCGTCGGGGCGGGCGTGCTCACGCATCTCCCGGTCGAACAGGGTCAGCAGTGTTTCGCGATCGTGAGTCATCCGCCCACCACAACACCGGCGCGGGGGCGCGGCAACCGGGTTTCGGCGCGGTGACGACGGGTGGGGGCGTGCCGGTCGGCACGCCCCCGGTCCGGAGGCCGCCCGACCGGCCTCAGCGGTCCTGGAGCGCCTGCTGGATGGTGCGCATCACTTCGTCCAGCGGCGCGTCGGTGCGCGCCACCGCGACCAGCACCTCGTCGTGGGAGGTCACCGAGGCGGCCGGCTGCTTCGCCGGCTCGGTGCCGACGATCCGGCCCGCGCCGATGCCGGTGCCGAAGGTGTCGCGGACGATCGCGAAGGCGTGGTCGAGCTGGGCCTCCACGTCGCCCTCGCCGCCCGCCCGCAGCCAGCGGCGCAGCACGTGGTTGTGCGCGGTGACGACGGCGGACGCCGCGACCTCCGCCAGCAGCGGGTCGTCGTT
Organism: Streptomyces sp. NPDC001732; assembly: GCF_053596315.1. Lineage (NCBI taxonomy): Bacteria > Bacillati > Actinomycetota > Actinomycetes > Kitasatosporales > Streptomycetaceae > Streptomyces > Streptomyces sp. NPDC001732. The sequence continues at coordinate 214,876 of NZ_JBSFFY010000006.1, read as the reverse complement.
GCCGACCTGGTGGTCGCGTTCGTCGAAATGGCCCAGCAGATAACGCGTGAAGAGCCGCTCGTAGCGGGCCACCGAGGCGATCTCGGCCTCACGCAGGGTGGGAACCTCGCGGGTCAGCTTGTAGCGCGCCACGGAGACCGCGGGCTTCGCCGCGTACATCTTCATGACTTCCTTGATGCCGCGGCAGACGGTGTCGAGGGGGTGCTCGTGCGCCGGGGCGGCGTTGAGGACGGCCTCGGCCCTGACGAGGGTGTCGTCGTGGTCCGGGAAGATCGCCTCTTCCTTGGAGCGGAAGTGCCGGAAGAAGGTGCGCCGGGCGACTCCCGCGGCGCCCGCGATCTCGTCGACCGTCGTCGCCTCGTAGCCCTTGGTGGCGAACAGTTCCATGGCCGCGGCGGCCAATTCGCGCCGCATTTTGAGCCGTTGGGCGGCGGCGCGTGTGCCTGCGGCACTTTCCTGGGCGTCGGGCGCGGCGGAGGCACGGGGGGACCTGGCGGGCTGGGACATGGTGTGAACGTACTGCATCGGGCCGGGGGAGTGCGCCCGTGGGGGCGGGCCGCCCGACGGATCGAGCAGCCCGCCCCACCCGGCTCCCGGCCGGGCGGGGCCGCCCGCGTGCCTCGCGGCGTCGCGGGCCGCCCCCTGCCGGCCCCGCTCAGCGCCGGGCATGTTCCCGGAAGCCGCGCCCCGTCTTGCGGCCGAGGCAGCCGGCGGCCACCAGGTGTTCGAGCAGCGGCGCCGGGGCCAGGCCCGGGTCGCGGAACTCGTTGTGCAGCACCTTCTCGATGGCGAGCGAGACGTCGAGGCCGACCACGTCCAGCAGCTCGAACGGGCCCATCGGGTAGCCGCCGCCCAGCTTCATCGCGGCGTCGATGTCGTCGAGGCTGGCGTAGTGCTCCTCGACCATCTTGATCGCATTGTTGAGGTACGGGAACAGCAGCGCGTTGACGATGAAACCGGCCCGGTCGCCGCAGTCCACCGGGTGCTTGCGGACCTCGACGCAGACCTCGCGGACGGTGGCGTGGACGTCGTCGGCGGTGAGCACCGTACGGACCACCTCGACCAGCTTCATCGCGGGCGCCGGGTTGAAGAAGTGCATCCCGATCACGTCCTGCGGCCGGGAGGTGGCGCGGGCGATGGCCACGACCGGCAGCGACGAGGTGGTGGTGGCCAGGACCGCCCCCGGCCTGCATACCTTGTCCATGGTCCCGAACAACTGCTGCTTGACCGCCAGGTCCTCGGCGACGGCCTCCACCGCGAGGTCGACGTCGGCGAAGGCGTCCAGCGAACCGGCCGCGGTGATCCGGCCGAGCGCCCCGTCCCGTGCCTCGGCCGTCAGCCGCCCCTTGGTGACGGAACGTTCCAGCGACTTGGCGATCCGGGCCTTCGCCGCGTCCGCCTTCTCCTGGCCGCGCGCGGCCAGGACCACGTCGTAGCCCGCCTTCGCGAACACCTCGGCGATCCCCGAGGCCATCGTTCCGGAGCCGGCGACCCCCACCGAACGCACCGCACGCCCGGCCGCCGCCGTCGTGTCCTCCCGAGGGGTCAGCGCGTCCGGCACCACGGTCCGGCTGCCGGCCGCCTCGTACGTGTAGAAGCCGCGGCCCGCCTTGCGGCCGGTCAGCCCCGCGTCGCTCAGCTGCCTGAGCACCGGCGCCGGGGCGTGCAGCCGGTCGCGCGACTCGGCGTACATCGCCTCCAGGACGGTGCGGGCGGTGTCGATCCCGATCAGGTCGAGCAGGGCGAGCGGGCCCATCGGCAGGCCGCAGCCGAGCTTCATCGCCGCGTCGATGTCCTCGCGGGAGGCGTAGTTGGCCTCGTACATCGCGGCGGCCTGGTTGAGGTAGCCGAACAGCAGCCCGTCGGCGACGAAGCCCGGCCGGTCGCCGACCGCCACCGGCTCCTTGCCCAGGCTGCGGGCGAGCGCGGTGACCGCCTCGACGGCCGGTGGCGCGGTCAGCACCGAGGAGACCACCTCGACCAGCTTCATCGCGGGCGCCGGGTTGAAGAAGTGCAGACCGAGCACGCGCTCGGGGCGCAGCGACTCGGCGGCCAGCCGGGTCACCGACAGGGCGTTGGTGCCGGTCGCCAGGATCGCGGTGGGGGAGACGATCTCGTCGAGCTCCCGGAAGACCTGCTGCTTGATCTCGTACGACTCCGGCACGACCTCGACGACCAGTTCCGCCTCCGCGGCGGCCCGGAGGTCGTCGAAGGTGCGGAACCGGGCGAGCACGTCGCCCCGTTCCTCCTCGGTGATCCGTCCGCGCTCCACGGCGTGGGCGGTCGAGGACTCCAGGGCGGCGACGGCGCGGGCGGCGGCCGCCTCGCTGATGTCGATGCCGACGACCTCGTGGCCGGCGCGGGTCAGGACCTCGGCGATGCCGGTGCCCATGGTGCCGAGGCCGACGACGGCAATGGTGCTGAGCGGGGTGTCCATCACGGGACTCCAGAGAATGAGTGACGACTGTGAGGAGGGCACGGCGCGCGCGTCGGGTGAGGTGAACGGGCGCGACACGTGCGGGAATTGCGTGTCGTGGTACTCGGGCCGGGGTGCCGTGGGCGTACCCGGACCCGGAAGGGGCGACGGACTCTGTCCCGAAGTCACGTCTCGCGGAGCTGCCGAACCGACAAGCACTCCGAGTGGCTGCGTCACCAGGCCACCGGAGCAGGCGGGGAGTGTGTCCCGCTCACATGAGATTAACTTCCGAGTAACGAGCGCGCCAGCCCCCTGCCGTTGTGGGTCACGTCATATCCACCCCGGGCCTCGATACGCACAGTTTCCGCCGATAAGCTGAGGGTCATGGACGAGGAGTTCCGGTCCCTGGCGGACCGGCTTGCGGACGAGGCCGACGCGGCGGGGGAGTCGGCGGCCTGCCGCGCCCTCCTCGCCACCGACGACGAGGAGGAACTGGCCCGCGTGCTGGTGGAGCGCGAACGCCCGCTCTGGGCCCGCGAGATCGCCGCGTTCCGGCTCGGCTGCGGCGGCGACCGGCGGGCCTTCGAGGCGCTGGTCCTGCTGCTCAACCACCGCGACCCGGAACGCTGCGTGTCCGCCGCTCACGCCCTGGTGCTCCTCGGCGATCCCCGCACCCCCCGGGCCGCCGCCGCCCTCGCGACCAACTCCCTGCGCACCGCGTACGCCCTGCACCCGGTGCGGCTGCTCACCGCCCTGCGGGCCCCGGAGTCGGTGCCCGCGCTGATGAGCACCCTGGAACGGCTGCTGGGCCCCGGCGACCCGCACTGGCGGGTGGCGCTCGCCTGTGTGGAGGGGCTCGGACGGCTGGGCGACGAGCGGGCCCGCCCGCTCCTGGAGGCGGCGCTGGCGCATCCGAGGCTGGGCACCGCCGCCCGGGACGCGCTCGGCCTGCTGGCCGCACCCTGAGGGAACGCCGGGCTCAGGGAGCGGCTGGGCCGCCGAGGGCGCGTACGTAGCGCACCTCGGGCACGAGCACGCCGTCCGCCTCGAAGGTCTCCTCGGCGCCGTCGGGGCGGAAGCCCGCGCGCTCGTAGAAGCGGCGGGCCGGGGCGTTCTCCCTCAGCACCCACAGCGCCAGGTCGGGGAAGCCCTCGGCGGTGGCGCGGGCGAGCACCTCCGCCATCAGGGCCCGGCCCGCCCCGGTCCCGATCAGCTCGGGCGTCACGTAGAGCGCGTACAGCTCGCCCCGCGCGAGCGGCCTGCCGTTCTCGCGGTACGGGCCGTAGCAGGCCCAGCCGATCACACCGGAGCCCGGCCGTTCGGCCACCACGTTCACGATCGTGGTGCCCCCGGTGAAGGACGAGCGGCGCCGCTCCGCGTCCTCGGCGACGGCGAGATCCATGTCGTCCAGGTACGACTGCGGCACCAGCCCCGCGTACGCGGCCTGCCAGCCGCGCACCCGCAGGCGCGCGACCGCCGCGCAGTCGTCGACGGTCATGTCCCGTACGCAGGTCCCGGCGGGGGTGGTCCGTGTCGTCATACGGGCCATCCTGGCGCAGACGCCGGGACGGCCCGTACGCGGGCCCGGGGGCCGGTCAGCCGCGGAGGCCGAGCAGGCCGTGCAGGGTGCTGCCCCTGCTGCCGGAGCCCGTCCGCCGCGCCGACTTCGCCGCCGCCTCGCCGGTCAGCGGGCGCGGGTCGGGGGAGGCGGCGCAGACCGCGTCCGCGTCGGCCCGGCTGCCCCGGCCGCGCGGCACGGTTCCCTCGGCGAGGTAGGCCGCGAGACGGTCGTCGAGGCAGTCGTTGCCGCTCAGGGTGATGCCGTGGTTCCCGCCGCCCTGTTCGACGACCAGGCTGGAGCCGCGCAGCCTGCGGTGCAGGGTGACCCCGCCCTCGTACGGCGTGGCCGCGTCGTCGGTCGCCTGGAAGAGCAGCACCGGCGGCAGGGCGCTGTTGGAGACCCGGACCGGATTGAGCGGTTCCACCGGCCAGTCGGCACAGGGAGCGTTGTACCAGGTGTTGTTCCAGGTGAAGAAGGGGGCCTTGGCGTGCACCCGTCGGCTGTCGTTGCGCCAGAGGGTCCACGGCCGGGGCCAGCGGGCGTCGCGGCACTGCACGGCCGAGTAGACCGAGTACCCGTTGTCGCCCTCCGCGTCGAGCGCCCCGAACCGCTCGTACGCCTCCACCAGCGCGTCCTGGTCGTGGTCGTTCACGTACCGGGCGAACGCGTCGGCCAGATAGGGCCAGTACCCGTTGTAGTAACCGCCCGGCAGGAAGGTGTCCTCCAGCTCGCTCGCGCCGACCTTCCCGCCGGCGGGCCGGGCCCGGACGGCGTCGCGCATGGCGTACCAGGCGCGCTCGACCCGGGCCGGGTCCGTGCCCAGCCGGTACGTGGCATCGTGCTCGGCGACCCAGGCGGCGAACGCCTTGTGGCGGGCGTCGAAGGCGTAGTTCTGGCCGATGTTGTCGTCGTACCAGACCCCGTCCGGGTCGACGTTCGAGTCGAGCACCATGCGCCGCACCCGCTCCGGGTACAGCTTGGCGTACACCGCGCCGAGGTAGGTGCCGTACGAGTAGCCGAAGTAGTTGAGCCGCCGGGCGCCGACGGCCCGCCGGATCACGTCCAGGTCCTTGGCGGCGCTGACGGTGTCCAGGTGCGGCAGCAGGTCCGGGTACTTGCGCCCGCACGCCTCGGCGAACGCGCGGGCCCGGTCCCGGTTGGCCCGCTCGGCACCGGGCGCGTCCGGCGTCGAGACCGGACGCACCGGATCGAAGTACTTCGGTACGCAGTCCAGCGCCGGCCTGCTCCTCCCGACACCGCGCGGGTCGAACCCGATCACGTCGTACTGCGCGGCGACCGGCTTCGGCAGCGAGGACGCCACGAAACCGGCCATCGACAGGCCGCTGCCCCCGGGGCCGCCCGGATTGACCAGCAGCGGGCCCTGGAACGTCTTCGCGGTGTGCGGGATCCGGGACAGGGCGAGGGTGATCCGCCGTCCCGACGGATCGTCATGGTCGAGCGGCGCACTGACCGATGCGCACTGCAGCCGCGGATACGACTTGGTGCCGCAGTCGGTCCACGCGATCCGGGCGGCGCGGGGCCGCGCACCGGTGTCGGCGGTCGCCGGGGCCGGTGCCGCGGTCACCAGAGCGGCGACGGTCGCGCCGACGGCGAGCAGAATTCCTGGACGTTTCGTCATATGGCCTCCCGTGACGGGGAAAACACGACTGCGCGGGGCGCAGCCCCCGCCGCATGCTCCCCGCATTCGTGCCCGGAAGGACCGTTCACGCCGAGAGTTGACCCGTTTGCCCGCTCCCTGATCCGGCATGATCCAAACGAAAGACCCTGGGCCGGGGCGCGGTTCCGGCGGATCAGGACAGGGCCGGCCGGGAGGGCCCGGGACCGTCGAGCGGTGGGCGCGGCTCCTTCCGCACGGGCAGCCGCCGGTCCGTGCCGCGGTGCGCGGGACCGATGCCGAACTCGGCCGCCAGCTCGTGGACGTGACGGGTGATGCGCCGCTGGTACCACCTGGGCGCGTAGGGCCCCTCGGCGTACAGCCGCTCGTACCGCCGCACCAGATGGGGGTGGTGGTTCCCCAGCCACCGCATGTACCACTCCCGCGCGCCGGGCCGCAGATGGAGGACGAGCGGGGTCACCGAGGTCGCCCCGGCGGCGGCGATCGCGCGGACCGTGGCCCGCAGCTGGTCCGGATGGTCGCCGAGGAACGGGACGACGGGTGCCATCAGCACACCGCAGCCGATGCCGTTCCCGCTCAGGGCGCGGACGACGTCCAGGCGGCGCAGGGGAGAAGGGGCGCCGGGCTCCAGGGTGCGCCACAGCCCGTCGTCGGCGAAGCCGACCGAGACGGAGATGCCGACGTCGGTGACCTCGGACGCCTGCCGCAGCAGCTCCAGGTCGCGCAGGATCAGCGTCCCCTTGGTCAGGATCGAGAACGGGTTCGCGTGGTCGCGCAGGGCCGCGATGAGGCCGGGCATCAACCGGTACCGGCCCTCCGCGCGCTGGTAACAGTCGACGTCGGTGCCCATCGCGATGTGCGCCCCGTGCCAGCGGCCGGACGAGAGGTGGTCGCGCAGCAGCTCCGGGGCGTTGACCTTGACGACGATCTGCGAATCGAAGCCGGGACCGGTGTCGAAGCCGAGGCCGGTGTCGAGGTCGGGCCGGCCGTGGGCCCTGCGCGCGAAACAGTAGACGCAGGCGTGCGAGCAACCCCGGTACGGATTGACGGTCCATTCGAACGGCATCCGTGAGGCGCCCGGCACCCGGTTCACGATCGAACGGGTCCGGATCTCGTGGAAGGTGATCCCCCGGAACCCGGGGGCGTCGAAGGTGCGCGTGGTCACCGCGTCCGCGGCGAAGAGCGCGCTGTTTCCCGCCGCTCCGGGCTTCTCGACCGGGTTGTCCCAGCGCATGGACGCCTCCTCGATAGCACTGGGCAGAGAATAGAACACTTGTTCCCATGATCGTTTTCTCCCCTTCGTCCCGGCCCGGATTTTGAGCGGCGTGCCGGAGGTGGTTGGCTCGTCACACCCCCGAACAACCGAGTGCTGGAGGAACAGGCATGGCGCAGGTCGAGGCCACCACGGAACGAGTCATCGCGGCGGACGCGGAGACGGTGTTCGACGCCCTGGCCGACTACGAGCAGGTCCGGGGCAAGGTGCTGCCCGGACAGTTCAGCGAGTACGAGGTGCGCGAGGGCGGCGACGGCGAGGGCACCCTCGTCCACTGGAAGCTCCAGGCCACCAGCAAGCGGGTGCGCGACTGCCTGCTGGAGGTCACCGAACCCACGGACGGCCGGCTCGTCGAGAAGGACCGCAACTCCTCGATGGTCACCACCTGGACCGTCACCCCGGCCGGCGAGGGCAGGTCGAAGGCGGCCGTCTCGACCGTGTGGAACGGTGCCGGAGGCATCGGCGGATTCTTCGAGAGGACCTTCGCCCCCAAGGGGCTCGGGCGGATCTACGACGAACTGCTCCGGAACCTCGCCGCCGAGGTGGAGAAGAAGTAACACCGCACGCCCTTGACCGGCCTCACCGTATCGGGTGGTTTTCCCGCCGTGCCGGTCGTGCGCCGTAGTGGCTCCCACCGGGGGTTAAGCCCCCCCGAGTGCGCCGTCGGCGCCCCCCGTCGCGTTTGCCCTCCCTCGTCGCACGATGCGAGAAATTGGGCGGCGCAGACGCGACGAGGGGAGCGGCACGTGGTGGGTGGGATCACTCTGCTGGAGGAGGAGCCGGGCGGTACGGGGACCGCACCGCACTCCGCCCCGGCCCCGTCGCCGCCCGACGGGGCCAAGAAGCCCGCGGCGGAGAGGACGGGGCCCGCGGCGCAGAGCGTCCCCGCCCGGCCCTCCGCACCGGAGCTCGGCCCCCGCCGCATCCGGCTCGTCTTCATCGGGCTGATGCTCACCCTGCTGCTCGCGGCGCTCGACCAGATGATCGTCGCCACCGCGCTGCCGAAGATCGTCGGCGAACTGCACGGCCTGGAGAAGATGTCCTGGGCCGTCACCGCGTACCTGCTCGCCTCCACCATCGGACTGCCCCTCTACGGCAAGCTCGGCGACCTCTTCGGCCGCAAGGGCGTCTTCCAGTTCGCGATCGTGGTCTTCGTCATCGGCTCCGCGCTGGCCGGCTGGTCGCGCACCATGGACGAACTGATCGCCTTCCGCGCCGTCCAGGGGATCGGCGGCGGCGGCCTGATGATCGGCGTCCAGGCGATCATCGCGGACGTCGTCCCGCCCCGGGAACGCGGCCGGTTCATGGGGCTCATCGGCGCGGCGTTCGGCCTCGCCTCCGTGGCGGGCCCGCTGCTCGGCGGCTTCTTCACCGACCACGCCTCCTGGCGCTGGTGCTTCTACATCAACGTCCCGTTCGGGCTGGTCACCCTCGCCGTCATCACCGTCGTACTGAGACTTCCCCGGCCCGCCGTACGGCCCCGCCTCGACGTCCTCGGCGCACTGCTGCTCGCCGCCGCCTCCACCTGCCTGGTGCTGCTGACCAGTTGGGGCGGCACGGAGTACGCCTGGGGGTCGAACACCATCCTGGGGCTCGGCGCCGGGGCCCTCGGAACGACCCTGCTCTTCCTGGTCGTCGAGCACCGGGCCGTCGAACCGATCATCCCGCTGCGGCTGTTCCGCGACTCGATCTTCAACGTCACCGCACTCGTCGGCGCGGTCGTCGGAGTCGCGCTGTTCGGTGCCGCCAGCTATCTGCCGACCTTCCTGCAGATGGTCGACGGGGCCACGGCCACCGAGTCCGGACTGCTGATGCTCCCGATGATGGGCGGCATCGTCGTCGCGTCCGTCGTCTCCGGCCAGCTGATCTCGCGCACCGGCCGCTACCGTGTCCACCCGATCGTCGGCGGGGCGGTCTCGGTGGTCGGGATGTGGCTGCTCTCCCGGCTGGAGACCGACACCCCGCGCCTCGAATACAGCATCGCGCAGGCCGTGCTCGGCATCGGGATCGGACTGGTCATGCCGGTGCTCGTGCTCGCCGTGCAGAACTCCGTCGCGCCCGCCGACCTCGGCACCGCGACCAGCGCCAACAACTACTTCCGGCAGATCGGCGGAAGTGTCGGCGCCGCCGTCTTCGGGACGCTCTTCGCGGGCCGGCTCGCGGACGCGCTCGCCGTACGCCTGCCGTCCGGCGCCGACCTGCCCGACCCCGAGTCGATCACCCCGCAGCTGGTCCACGCCATGGAACCCGCCCTGCGGGACGGCTACATCCAGGCGTACGCCGACGCGATGCCACGGATCTTCCTCTACCTCGTGCCGGTGCTCGCGCTCGGCCTGTTCTTCGCCTTCTTCCTCAAGGAGAAACCCCTGGTGTCCCACCACAGCCCCGAAAGCGCCGCCCCGACCACCGCCGAGATCGCCCCCGCAGCCGCCCCCCAGGTCGCCACCGGGTCCGTGACCGTGACCGTCCCGGCCGCCCGCGTCACCGCCGCGCCACCGCCCGGCCACCTGTCGGGCGTGCCGGTGTGCGGCAGCGTCCAGCACCCCGACGGCACGAAGGTCCCGCGCGCCGCCCTCACCCTCATCGATGTCCAGGGACAGCAGGTCGGCCGGGGCGCGAGCGGCGACGACGGGCGGTACGCGCTGAGCGTGCCCGGCGCCGGTTCGTACGTCCTCATCGCCGCGGCCGGCGGACACCAGCCGCAGGCCGTCAGCGTCACCGTGGGCGAACGGCCCGTGGAACTCGACGTGGTGCTCGGCGGGGCGGGGCGCCTCGCCGGGGCCGTCCTCACCGCCGACGGCATCCCGGTGCGCGACGCCGCCGTCACCCTCACCGACGTGCGCGGCGAGGTGGTCGCCTCCACCCGCAGCGGACGCGAGGGCGGCTATGTGATCACGGAGCTGGTGGCCGGCGAGTACACCCTCGCCGCCAGCGCCCCCGCCTTCCGGCCCGCCGCGCTGCCGGTGAGCGTGCAGGCGGCCCGGGAGACCCGGCAGGACATCGAACTCGCCGGTGGCGCGGTGCTCCGCGGCATCGTACGGGCGAGCGGCGGCCGGCCCGTCGAGGACGCCCGGGTCACCCTCCTGGACGCGGCGGGCAATGTGGTCGACACCCTCACCACCGGCCCCGACGGCGCGTTCCGGTTCGTGGACCTGTCCACCGGTGAGTACACCGTGATCGCCGCCGGATACCCGCCGGTGGCCACCGTCCTCCAGGTGGCGGGCGGCGGACGCACCGAACGCGACCTCCAGCTCGGGCACGAGGACTGAGCGGCCGGGGCAGCCGTGGGGCCGACCGGTGGGACCACAGGCCGGCCCCACGGCCGTCCGGTACGGCGCTCCCGGAAGCCGCCGCGCGGGCGCCGTCGCCGTCAGCCGTTGTGCGCGCGCACTCCCGCCACCGCCCATTTCGCCCGCGTGGACAGCTCGCGGAGCTTCTTCGCCGACTCCTCGGCGATCGTGTCCAGCAGGAGCCGGGCGTGCGCCGCCGTCGTACGCGCGAGTTCCGTGTCGCCCGCCCCGACGGCCGCGAGCGTCAGCTCCAGGTGCTGCTCCGTGATCAGCCGGCCGAGCCCCCGGCGGTGCCACTGGTCGACCGTCCCGTCGGGGGGGTGCCGTCGATGCCGACCGCCGCCCTCGCCCGCCCCAGAGCCCGGCCCGCCGCCGCGAGGTCGCCCTTGAGCCGTTCCAGACGGGCGAGGACGTACGCCTCCGAGGCCCGGTCCCACGCCGTGTCCTGGAGGGAGAGGAGGTTGAACTGGGCGCGGGCCGCCTGCGCGTGGTCGCCGATGCGCTCCAGCGCCCGGCTCAGCCGCCGGAGCCGGTCCGGGTCCGGGCCCGTGTCGTCCAGGAGGCGGACGAGCGCGACCCGGGCGTGTTCGACGCGGCCCTGACGGTGGGCGAGCTCGACCCAGGTGAACTCGCTCTCCGGGGCCGCGCCCGGCCCGTTCTGCCCGGCCTCCGCGGCACGGGCCCACGCGGCGGCCCCGGCGCCGTCGGTGACCTGCCCCTCCGTGGCCGACCGCAGCAGCGGAACGTCCTCGTCCCGCCCGTGCAGCGCCACCAGCACCGCGGTCCGCCACCGCTCCTCGTACCACTCGGTCCGGGTGGCGTTCTCCTGCTCCAGCAAGGCCCGCAGCAGCGGCAGGTCCTCCTCGCGGCGGTCGTGGTGCGCCGCCCGCAGCACCCCCGCCCGCAGCACCGGATCGGCGGCCGTCTCCGCCAGGACGCCGGGATCGCCGGAGCGCATCCGCTCCAGCGCCTCCCGCCCCGGGGCGAGGACCACGTCGCGCAGGGACGGGCGGTAGGACTCCTCCAGCCGGTAGGCGCAGAGCTCATGGGAGTTGAGCAGGAGGTGGTCCGGCTCGGTGCGCCGGGTGACCGCCTCCGAGAGGGCGAAGAGCTCGGTCAGCGGCCGGTCCGGCAGCCCCAGCCCGCTGATCAACGCCGCACGCTGCTCGTCGAGTTCGGGGGCGAACTCCTCCCGCGCCTCGTCGTCCGCCCTGCGCACCTCGGCGCGCAGGGCCTCCTCGTCCATCCCGGCGGAGAGGTCCTCGCACCACCAGGGCAGCCGGACGAGGAACTGGAGCGCGTCGCCGACACCGTCGGCGAACAACGAGGCGTACCCGTCGGAGGACGCGTGGAGCACGGCCGTTCCCCCGCTCAGGAAGTACGTGCCGCCGGTGTCGTCGCCCGCGACCGGCTCCAGCGGCGCACCGGACGCCAGGTGCACCGCCTCGACGTGGTAGGCCCGGTCCACGTCGAAGTTGAAGGGGAACGCGGCCAGTTCGGCCAGGTCGGGGCGGGTGCGCAGGAGTTCCAGCACGGGGTCGGTCATGCGACCGGATCCTAAGGGCTGTCCCGACAGCCCGGTGTTCTGTCCGGACCGGTCCGGCCCGGCCGCGTTCCCCGTACGCCGTCGGCAGGGACCCGGCGCCGCGTGCGGGCGGGGTCCCTGCCGATGTGTCGATGTGCGGGTGTGCCGATGGCGTGGGCCGGGGCCTTCGGCCGTCCGTCGTGGGCCGGGGCCCCGCCGTTCCTCCGGGCCCGCGGTCCGCCGGATGTCCGTCCCCGTCAGATGTCCGTCCCCGCCGGGTACACGGTCGCGCAGGCCGACCGGAAGAGGGCGTCGACCTCCTGGCCGCTGAGCCCCTGGGCCCGTGCCTCGTTCAGCCACTCGACGAGCGACGCGCGCAAGGGGGCGGCGGGGCCGTCCGGGGCCGGTACGAGGGTGCGGGTGATGAAGGTGCCCGCACCCTGCCGGACCTCGGCCAGGCCCGCGCGCTCCAGCTCGCGGTACGCCTTGAGGGTCGTGTTGGGGTTGACCTTGGTCTCCGCCGCGACCTGCGCGGCCGTCGGCAACCGGTCACCCTCCTCCAGCGCGCCCATTCTCAGTGCCTGTTCGACCTGCCGCACGATCTGGAGGTACGTCGCCACCCCGCTGCGTCTGTCGATGCGGAACACGACCATCGTCCTCTTCACCTCCCGTTGGACTGCCGTACCGGTGCGACCGCGACGTCCTAGACCGGGCGACGGGACACCCGCCACAGGACGAACGCGGTGAGTACGGCCGTACCCGCGAGCAGGATGCCCACCCCGGTCCACTGCATGGCGGGCATCTGGTCGAAGCCGAGGTACTCGTAGACATTGTTGACGATGCCGTGCTTCTCGATGCAGGCATTGGTCGCCTTCTCGGTGGGTTCGGCGCACAGGCCCCAGCCGTGGAGCTGCCCGTCGGCGGAGCCGATCCAGCGGTCCACCTCCAGCGAGTCGTCCAGCCGCGCGGGCATGTCCGCGTTCAGCGGGTAGACGAGCGTACGGGTCGGGGCGAGGCGGGCGATCATCTCGTCCCAGAACACCCCGAAGGCCCAGGAGAAGACCAGCGTGGCCGCCATGGCGGGGAGGAGCCGGCGCACCAGCACACCGATGGTGATGCCGGCGGCGGTCAGGAAGAGGCAGAACGCGGGGAGCACCGGACCGGTGCTGTCGAAGATCGACCCGCTCGACCAGTCGTACGGGAACAACGAGCGGTCGGGCTTCCACCACCAGGTGAAGACCGCCGACAGCACCACGCCGGTCACGAGCACCGCGCCGTAGACCCAGGCGAGCTTCGCCGTCACCCAGCGCAGGCGCGACACGGACTGGGTGGTGACCAGCTGCGCGGTGCCGTGCTCCTGGTCCCCCGCGATCAGCGGGGCGCCGACGAAGACGGCGAGCAGCAGCGGCAGTGCCCCCAGCGCGCCGACGACCATGTGCATGCCGTCGGAGTCGAAGTTCGGCAGCTCCTCTCCCGAGCCCGCGGCCGCCAGGACGTCCTTCATCCGGCTGCGTTCGTACACGAGCCAGAGCGAGCCGAGGACCGTCGCGCCGAGCAGGCTGAGCAGGGCGGCCCGGTGCTGCCGGACGACGAGCCAGTTCAGGCCGCGCAGCAGCCGGGGCTTCGGGGTGCGGCCGGCCCGGGGGACGGCGGTCGGGGTGGTGCTCATGCGGCGTGGGTCCCTTCGTCCTCGATGCGGGCGCCGGGGGTGAACAGCGGGGGCGCGTCCGGCGAGCGGAGGTGTGCCAGCAGCACTTCCTCCAGGCTTGGTTCGGCGACCACCCAGTCGCTCGGCAGCGGCCCGTTCGGCCGCACCAGTGCGTTGAACTGCCTGCCCTGGACACGGAATTCGATCACCGTGTGCGGGGCCAGCAGGCCGGCCGGGTCCCCGTCCGTCGCGAGCCCCGTCACCAGAGCGTGGGCCGGGACGAGCGCGTCCGCGTCACCCGCCATCCGGATCCGGCCGCCGGAGAGGACGAGCAGGTAGTCGCACATGTCCTCCAGCTCGGACAGCATGTGGGAGGACATCAGCACGGTGGTGCCGCGCTCCACGGCCTCCGACATCAGGAGGGTGCTCATGTCGTGACGGGCCAGCGGGTCGAGGTCCGACATCGGCTCGTCGAGCAGCAGCACGTCGGGCCGCTTGCCGAAGGCGAGCGCGAACGCGACACGGGTGCGCTGACCGCCGGAGAGGGAACCGACGCGGGCGTCCATCGGCACCTGCCCGGCCCGCACGATCCGCTCCGCCGCGGCCATGTCCCAGTCGGGGTTCAGCTCGCTGCCCAGGCGCAGCGTCTCCGCCACGGTGAACCGCTTGAACAGCGGCTTGTCCTGCCCGAGGAAGGCGAACCGCGGCAGCACCGCGGGATCGTCCACGGGCACGCCGCAGACCTGGAGTTCCCCCTCCGACGGCTGGATCTGCCGGGTCACGAGCTTCAACAGGGTGCTCTTCCCCGCCCCGTTGGGGCCGACGAGGCCACAGATCCGTCCGGCCGGCAGCCGGAACGAGCAGTCCCGCAGCGCCCAGCCGCGTCGGTAGCGCTTACCCAGGCCGCGGACCTCCAGCGCCCATGCGCCGGACGCGGTACCCGGAGTGAATGCGTCTGCCATGCACGTCGCTCCAATTCCATTAGTCAATTAATGGAATCATGGTCTGGGGCGGGAAAGTCTGTCAAGGCGGACCGGGCGGCCCCGCCGTGGGCCGGGCGCGGCTGTCCGTGATGCGCCTGTTCGGGGCGTGCGTCGCACTCTCTTCGGAGGACTGGACCATTGAACGTGTCCGGGGCTCTGGCCTGGCGGTTCCCCGGCGCGTAGCGTGGCCCGGCATGAAGATCCTGATCAGTGCGGACATGGAAGGCGCCACCGGTGTGACCTGGCCCGCCGATGTGCTGCCGGGCAGCCCCCAGTGGGAGAGATGCCGCGCCATGTTCACCTCCGACGTGAACGCGGCGGCCCTCGGCTTCTACGACGGCGGCGCCGACGAGGTGCTCGTCAACGAGGCCCACTGGTCCATGCGCAACCTGCTGCTGGAACGGCTCGACGAGCGGGTCGAGATGCTCACCGGCCGGCACAAGTCCCTGTCCATGGTGGAAGGCGTCCAGCACGGCGACGTCGACGCCATCGCCTTCGTCGGCTACCACACCGGGGCCGGCGCCGAGGGGGTCCTCGCCCACACCTATCTGGCGAACTCCATCACCGGCGTCTGGCTCGACGGGACCCGGGCCAGCGAGGGACTGCTCAACGCGCACGTCGTGGCCGAGTACGGCGTCCCCGTCGTCCTCGTCACCGGCGACAACCTGACCTGCGTGGACGCGGAGGGCTACGCCCCGCGGGCGCGCAAGGTCGCCGTGAAGGACTACGTGTCGCGGTACGCCGCGGTCTGCCGCACCCCGGCCCGTACCGCGGCCGACATCCGGGCGGCGGCCAAGGAGGCCACCGCGCTCGCCGTGCGCCACACCCCGGTGGAGGGCGGCCCCCACACCGTCGAGCTGGAATTCGACGCCGAGCACCTGGCGGGCGCGGCCACCGTCGTCCCCGGCGTGGCGCCCAGCGGCGAACGGCGCGTCGCCTACACCAGCGCGACGATGTACGAAGCAATCCGCACGTTCAAGGCGGTGACGACGGTCGTGTCGTCCGCCGTGGAGGAACAGTATGGCTGAGACGACCGCCTCCCAGGACAGCGTCGACCGGCGGGCGCTCGACGAATCGGTGACGTTCACCTCCGAACTGATCCGGATCGACACCACCAACCGCGGCGACGGCGAATGCCGGGAACGCCCGGCCGCCGAGTACGTCGCGGAGCGGCTGGCCGACGCAGGGCTGGAACCCGCCCTGCTGGAACGCACCCCCGGACGCACCAACGTGGTGGCCCGGATCGAGGGCACCGACCCGTCCGCCGACGCCCTGCTCGTCCACGGCCACCTCGACGTCGTCCCGGCCGAGGCGGCCGACTGGACCGTCCATCCCTTCTCCGGCGAGGTCCGCGACGGGGTCGTCTGGGGCCGCGGCGCCATCGACATGAAGAACATGGACGCGATGGTCCTGGCCGTCGTCCGCGCCTGGGCACGGGCCGGCGTCCGGCCCCGCCGCGACATCGTCATCGCGTACACCGCCGACGAGGAGGCCAGCGCCGACGACGGCTCCTGCTTCCTCGCCGAGCGGCACGCCGGACTCTTCGAGGGATGCACCGAGGGCATCAGCGAATCCGGCGCCTTCACCTTCCACGCCGGACCGGACATGCCGCTCTACCCGATCGCCGCGGGCGAGCGCGGCACCGCCTGGCTGAAGCTCACCGCGCACGGCAAGGCGGGACACGGCTCCAAGGTCAACAAGAACAACGCCGTCAGCGCGCTCGCCGCGGCCGTCGCCCGGATCGGCGAGCACACCTGGCCGGTCCGGCTCACCCCCACGGTCCGGGCCGCGCTCACCGAGATCGCCGCCCTGCACGGCATCCGCCCCGACCTGGACGCCGCCGACTTCGACGTCGACGAACTCCTCGACAAGCTCGGCCCCGCCGCCGACCTGGTCCGGCCGACCGTCCGCAACAGCTCCAACCCGACCATGCTGGAGGCCGGGTACAAGGTCAACGTGATCCCGGGCCACGCCACCGCCTTCGTCGACGGCCGGATGCTCCCCGGCGGCGAGGACGAGTTCCGCACCACCATGGACCGGCTGACCGGACCCCACGTCGACTGGGAGTTCCACCACCGCGAGGTGCCGCTGCAGGCCCCGGTCGACTCGCCGACCTTCGCGAAACTGCGCGCCGCGATCGAACACTTCGACCCGGCCGGCCACGTCGTGCCGTACTGCATGTCCGGCGGCACGGACGCCAAGCAGTTCTCCCGGCTCGGCATCACCGGCTACGGCTTCTCGCCGCTGAAACTGCCCGTCGGCTTCGACTACCAGGCGCTGTTCCACGGCGTCGACGAACGCGTCCCCGTCGAGGCCCTGCACTTCGGCGTCCGCGTCCTCGACCACTATCTGCGCACGGCCTGACCGCAACAGGGGGAATCGATCATGCTGCCCACAGGGGCTTACGGAACCTGGCCGTCGCCGATCGACGCCGCGCTCGCCGCCTCGCGCGACGGACGTCCGGAATACGTCGGCACCATCGGCGAAGAGGTGTGGTGGACGGAGCCGCGCCCCGCGGAGGCGGGCCGCCGCGCCCTGGTCCGCCGCCGGGCGGACGGGAGCACCGACTGCGTGCTGCCCGCCCCCTGGAACGTACGGAGCCGGGTCGTCGAGTACGGCGGCCTGCCCTGGGCCGGGGCCCAGTGCGCCGAGGGCGGCCCGCTGGTCGTCTTCGTCGACTTCGCCGACCAGCGGCTGTACGCCCACGCCCCCGACGGGTCCGGCGAGCCCCGGCCGCTCACCCCGGTCTCGGCCGTCGGCGGCGGGCTGCGCTGGGCCGACCCGCAGCTCCACCTCGACCGGGGCGAGGTCTGGTGCGTCCTGGAGGAGTTCACCGGCGAGGGCCCCACCGAGCTGCGCCGGGTGATCGCCGCCGTCCCGCTGGACGGATCGGCGGCCGACGACCGGTCGGCGGTGCGCGAACTCACCGACGACGGCCACCGGTTCGTCACCGGCCCGAAGCTCTCGCCCGACGGGCGGCAGGTGGCCTGGATCGCCTGGGACCACCCGCGGATGCCGTGGGACGGCACCGAGGTGATGCTCGCGGACGTCACCGACGACGGCGCCTTCGAGAACCCCCGGAGCGTCTGCGGCGGCCCCGAGGAATCGGTGCCGCAGATCGAATGGGGTGCCGACGGACAACTCCTGTTCGCCGGCGACCGCAGCGGCTGGTGGAACCTCTACCGCGTCGACCCGCACCGGGGCGCGGTCGCGCTCTGCCCACGCGAGCAGGAGTTCGCCGGACCGCTCTGGAAGATCGGCCTCAGCTGGTTCCAGCCCCTGGAGAACGGCCTGATCGCCACCGTCCACGGCAAGGGCACCACCACGCTCGGCATCCTCGACCCGCAGAACGGCGAACTCGTCGACGTCGCCGGACCCTGGACCGACTGGGCCGGGACGCTCGCCGTGCACGGCAGCCGGGTCGTCGGCATCGCGGCGAGCCCGTACAGCGCGTACGAGGTCGTGGAACTGGACACCAGCACCGGCCGCACCCGGGTCATCGGCGCACCGCACGAGGACGCCGTCGACCCCGCGTACTGCCCGCGGCCCGAGGAGCGCACCTTCACCGGCCCCGACGGACGCGAGATCCACGCCCACCTCTACCCGCCGCGCAACCCCGAACGGACCGGCCCCGAGGGCGAACTGCCGCCCTACGTGATCTGGGCGCACGGCGGTCCCACCAGCCACGCCGCACTCGTGCTCGACCTGGAGATCGCCTACTTCACCTCGCGCGGCATCGGTGTCGCCGAGGTCAACTACGGCGGCTCCACCGGCTACGGCAGGGCCTACCGCAACCGGCTGCGCGAACAGTGGGGCGTCGTCGACGTGGAGGACTGCGCGGCCGTCGCCGAGGCGCTGGCCGCCGAGGGCACGGCCGACCGGCGACGGCTCGCCATCCGGGGCGGCAGCGCCGGCGGCTGGACCACCGCCGCCTCGCTCACCGGCACCGACGTCTACGCCTGTGGGACGATCATCTACCCCGTCCTCGACCTGACCGGCTGGGGCACCGACGAGACCCACGACTTCGAGTCGCAGTACCTGGAGTCCCTGGTGGGCCCGCTCGCCGACGTCCCCGACCGCTACCGCGAACGGTCGCCGATCGGCCGCACCGAGCGGCTGACCGCCCCCTTCGTACTGCTCCAGGGGCTCGACGACCCGATCTGCCCGCCCGTCCAGTGCGAGCGCTTCCTCGCCGCCCTCGACGGACGCGGCATCCCGCACGCGTACCTCACCTTCGAGGGGGAGGGGCACGGCTTCCGACGCGCCGACACCATGATCCGGGCCCTGGAGGCCGAACTCTCCCTGTACGCCCAGACCTTCGGCATCGACCGTCCCGACGTGCCGACGGTGGAGCTGAAGAAGTGACCCTCATCCCCCTGACCCGCCCGGCCCGGCTGCGCCCCGGAGCGAGGGTCGCCGTCGTGGCCCCGAGCGGGCCGGTGCCCGCCGAGCGGCTGGAGGCGGGGCTCGACGTCCTGCGCGGCTGGGGCCTCGAACCCGTCGAGGCCCCCCACGTGCGCGACGTCCACCCGGAGCTGGACTACCTGGGCGGGGCGGACCGGGCGCGCGCCCGGGGGCTCCAGGAGGCGTGGTGCGACCCGTCCGTCGACGCGGTGATCTGCGCCCGCGGCGGGTACGGCGCGCACCGGATGGTCGACCTGGTCGACTGGGCGGCGATGCGTGCGGCCGGGCCGAAGGTGTTCGTCGGGTACAGCGACATCACCGTGCTCCACGAGGCGTTCGCCCGGCACCTGGGGATCGTGACGCTGCACGGCCCGATGGCGGCCACCGAGACCTTCCTCAAGGACCCGGACACCCAGGAGTCCCTGCGGGCCACGCTGTTCGAGCCCGAGACGGTGCGGACCCTCGGTCTGCTTGGCGCCGGGACCCTGGTGGCCGGCCGCGCCGGGGGCGTCACCTACGGCGGCTGCGTGAGCCTGCTCGCCGCCGACATCGGGACACCGCACGCCCGGACCTCCGCCCGGGGCGGGCTGCTGGTGATCGAGGACACCACCGAGGACCCGTACTGCATCGACCGCATCCTCACCCAGCTGCTGCGCTCCGGGGTGCTCGACGGGGTGGCCGGGGTGGCCTGCGGCTCCTGGGCGGGCTGCGGCCCGTACGAGGAGGTGCGGGCCGTTCTCCTGGACCGGCTCGGCCCGCTGGGCGTCCCCGTCGTCGAGGAACTGGGCTTCGGACACGGGCCGACGGCGCTCACGATCCCGCTCGGCGTGCCCGCCGTGCTGGACGCCCCGCCCGACGGCGCCCCCGCCACCCTCACCACCCAGGTGCCGGCGCTGGTCTGACGGCACCGAACGACACCGGGCGGCACCGGGCGGCGGTGGAACGGGGCCCAACCGCTCCGAACGGCGAAGAAGCTGAGCAGCATTCAGGAAACGCGGCCCCGATCGTTGACAGCTCCGTGACGCGTATCACAGCATGAGCGCGGCCCGGCACTTACCGGCCGGTAAGCCGCCCTCGGTGTGGAGGTCCTCGTGTCACGTGCTGTTTCCCGCCCCCGGTCCGGGTACCGGGCCCTGTCCCGGAAGTCGGCCGTGTACGCGGCCTCGGCCGCGCTCGCCGCGCCCCTCCTCCTCGCCGGGGCGGGGCGGGCGACCGCCGACGGGACCGCCCCGTACACCGTCACCCCGCTGAAGTTCACGATGCGGGTGGACGGACGCCCGTGCACCGTCGACGCCGACCTGTACCGCCCCGCCGGGACCGACGCGCGGCACCCGGCCCCCGCCGTGCTCGCCACCAACGGATTCGGCGGCAGCAAGTCGGACGGCTCGACCGGTGCCATCGGCAGGGCGTTCGCCTCCCGCGGCTACGTCGGCCTGGTCTACTCCGGCCTCGGATTCGGCAAGTCGGGCTGTCTGATCACCCTCGACGACCCGGCCGTCGACGGCCGGGCGGCCACCGGGCTGATCGACTTCCTCGCCGGGACCCGCGCCGCCGACGACGGCACCCGGGCGGACTTCGTCACCCGGGACGGCGACGGCGACCCCAGGGTCGGCATGATCGGCGGCTCCTACGGCGGCGCCGTCCAGATGGCCACCGCGTCCGTCGACCGTCGCGTCGACGCCCTCGTGCCGCTGATCACCTGGAACGACCTGGCCTACGCGCTCGCCCCGAACAACGCCGGCACCCGAAAAGGCGTCTCGTCCGACACCGCCGGTGTCTTCAAGTGGCAGTGGACCAACGGCTTCTACCTGATGGGGGAGGGGCAGACGGTCCTGAACGCGAGCCTCGACCCGTCCCGGTTCAACAACCTCACCTGCCTCCACTTCGCGTCCCGGGCGTGCGACACCGTCCGGCTGCTCAACTCCGGCCGCTACCCGGCGGACCGGACGGCGGCGATGCTCGCCTACGCGCGCAGCGTCTCGCCCGTCGACTACCTGAGCCGGGTCAAGGCGCCCACGCTCCTCGTCCAGGGCCAGGCCGACAGCCTGTTCAACCTGAACGAGGCCACGGCCACGTACGAGACCCTCAAGGCCCAGGGCACCACGGTCAAGATGATCTGGCAGGCCTGGGGGCACAGCGGCGGCCAGGCACCCGGCGAACTCGACCTGGACAAGGGCAACCTGGAGACCAGCTACGTCGGACAGCGCGTCCTCGCCTGGTTCGACCGCTACCTCCGGCACCACGAGAACACCGGCACCGGGCCCGAGTTCGCCTACTACCGCGACTGGGAGAGCGGCTACGGCACGGCGGCCGCCGTGCCGGCCCTCTCGCGGAAGATGTACCTGTCCGGCGACGGCAGGCTCGTCGACGAGCGGTCCGAGGTCGCCCGGGGCAGCCGCCAGTACACCAACTGGCTCGTCCCGGCCAGCCATTCGGAGAGTTCGCTCGCCGGACTCCTCGGCCTGCCCGACCCCCGGCCGTACGACACCAAGGGCACCTACCTCGGCTGGACCAGCGCCCCGCTGCCCTCCGCCGTCGATGTCGTCGGCGCGCCGAAGGCCACCCTGAAGGTCGTCTCGCCGAAGACCGAACGGGTGCAGAACAGCGGTGACGCCGCCGACCGGCTCGTCCTGTTCGCCAAGATCTACGACGTGGCCCCGGACGGCGGCAGGGAACTGGTCAACCGGCTCGTGGCCCCGGTCCGGGTACCGGACGTCACCCGGCCGTTCACCGTGCGACTGCCGGGCATCGTCCACCGGTACGAGGCGGGCCACCGGCTCGAATTCGTGATCGCGGCCAGCGACAGCGCGTACTCGGGCAACCGGGGGATCAAGCCGGTCACGGTGGTCAGCGCCCCCGAGGACACCGGCGTGCTGGAACTTCCGGTGGTCGGCGACCGGGCGGAGTGACCCGGCCTGCGGGGGACAGCCCTTAGGCTGGCCGGATGTCCGAAACCGACTTTCTGGCCGTGGGGCGCCGCGTGGCCGTCCGCCCCTTCACCCGGGCGGACGCCGAAGAGTTCACCGGCCGGGCGAGGGAGAGCCGGAGCCTGCACCACCCCTGGCTCTTCCCGCCCACCGACGCCCGCGCGTACGCCGCCTACGCGGACCGGCTGATCGACGACCCCACCAGGGCGGGCCTCCTCGTCTGCGAACGCGAGGACGCCGCGAGCGGGCTCGGCGGCGGGATCGCGGGATTCATCAACATCAACAACATCGTCACCGGCGCGTTCCGCTGCGGCGCCCTCGGCTACGGCGCCTTCGCCCACGCGGCGGGGCGCGGCCTGATGGGCGAAGGGCTGGAACTGGTCCTGCGCCACGCCTTCGGGCCCCTCGGCCTGCACCGCCTCGAAGCCAACATCCAGCCCGGCAACGAGGCTTCGCTGGCCCTCGTACGACGGGCCGGGTTCCGCCTCGAAGGGTTCTCGCCCGACTTCCTCTTCGTCGACGGCGCCTGGCGCGACCACGAACGATGGGCGATCACGGCCGAGATGCTCGCCCCCGGAGCCCCCGGAGCCCCCGGAGCCCCCGGAGCCCCCGGGGACCCGGGAGGCCCGGGGGACCCGTCGGCGGGAGTGCGGCCGTAGCCGTACGGGCGGGCGGCGGGCCGAGCGGCCGGGGGAGGGCTCACGCCGGAGGGAGACCGGGGTGCACCCACCCGTCCTCCCGGACCCGCAGGGCCAGGTCGATCTTGGTGTAGGTCGGCCGGCCCGCGTCCTGGTACTTGGCCTTGACCCGGTCCAGGTAGTACTTCGCCGTGTTGGCGGTGATCCCGGCGCGGCGGGCAGTGGCCTTGAGGGTGAGCCCGGAGGCGTAACCCACGAGCACCTCGCGCTCCTTCGGGGAGAGCTTCGGGCGGATGCCCTGGTCGCAGGCCCAGGCGAAGGCCAGCTCCGGGGAGTGCGCGGTGCCCCCGGCGGCGACCTCCTCGATCGCCTCGACGAGGACGGACAGGTCGTGGTCCTTGGTGAGGTAGCCGTCGGCGCCGTCCGCGATGGCGGCGACGATCCGGTCGCGGTCCGGCACCACACTGATCATCAGCACCCGGCTGCCGGCCTCCCGCAGCCGGCGGATGTTCTCGGCGGACGGGCGCCCGTCGCGCAGGACGAGGTCCAGCAGGACGACATCGGCCTGCTCGCCCCGCCCGGCGAGCAGTTCGTCCACGGTGCAGGCGCAGCCGACGAGCCGCAGCCCCGGAACACCGGCCAGCCAGGACCGGATTCCGTCGCGCAGCATCCGGTCGTCGTCGACCACGGCGACGGTGATCACCTCGGCCATCTCAGCTCCACGCTCACGCCCTCGCCGGGAGCACTGTCCACGGTCGCGTGGCCCCCCACGCCACGCATCCGCTCGTGCACGGAACGGGTGAGGCCGAGGCCCCCGCCGCCGCTGCCGGGATCGAACCCCCGCCCCCGGTCGACCACGGTGACGACCAGCCGGCCGGAGTCCCCGGTGACCGTCAGATAGGCGTGGCCGGTGCCCGCGTGGCAGCGGACGTTGTTCAGCGCCTCGGTCACGGCCTGGGCGAAGGTCAGGGCCACGTCACCGGGCACCCTGGGCGGTTCGTGGTACCGGGCGGTCACCCGCAGCCCGAGCGCCTCCGCGGCCCGTATCGACTCCTCCAGCGCGGCGAGGAACTCCGAGTCGGCCCCCTGGTCGTCCGTCTGCTCGACCAGCCTTCTCAGATAGGCCGCCTCGCGGGCGCATCTTCGCCTCATCTCGGGGGTGTTGGCGTCGACGCCGCCGCCGGAGA
Organism: Streptomyces sp. NPDC001732; assembly: GCF_053596315.1. Taxonomy (NCBI): domain Bacteria; kingdom Bacillati; phylum Actinomycetota; class Actinomycetes; order Kitasatosporales; family Streptomycetaceae; genus Streptomyces; species Streptomyces sp. NPDC001732. The sequence goes on along the minus strand of NZ_JBSFFY010000006.1, from coordinate 191,388 downwards.
TGGCGGTCAGGGTGGCGAGGACCGTGTCGTGCAGCGCCCTGTGGTGGGTGATCCGCTCCGCGTACCGGGCGCGGTGCGCCTCCGCGACCAGGGCCCGTTCGTTGGCGGCGTCGAGGAGCGCGCCCTGCCTGCGGAAGTACCACCAGAGCACCCCGGAGACGACGGCCGAGAAGACCAGGGCGTTCAGATGGCCCCCGGTCACGGCCGCGTCGGCGCCGACCAGCAGGTATCCGAGCAGGTGCGTCGCCACCAGGAGCGCGGTGGTGGCCACGACCTGCCGGATGCGGAGGGCGGCGGCCGCCATGGCGGCCGCCGAGCCGCCCAGCAGCATGACCCAGGCGATCGAGGCGGGGGTGTGCGCTCCGCCCCATAAGTAGGCGCAGAACGGGAGCAGACAGCCGACGGCGATCACGTCGGCCCAGACGAACCGGGGAACAAGTCGCCCCTGTCGCCTGGCCGTTGTGTGGACCACGGCACTGGAGGTCAGGGCCGCAGCCAGGATCAGCCACTGGACCGGGCGGTTCCACTGGTGCTGGACGACGCCGGCGATCCCGGCGACGAGATGACTGCCCCGGTAGAGGGACGTGGCCAGAACCATGGAGGTCTGTGCACGGTGGAGCCCGGTTTCATCCATGTACATGTCTTCCCGTCCGCTGTCCGCAACCCCCCAGAACGGGTGGTACACCGGTCCCTCGGTGCACCGTTAACGTCACCCATGGCGATCAGGGGGGCGCCTCACGGCCACCATATGCGCGGCTGTGCGGGCGTTCCCCCATGAAATGCAGACAGCTGATCATTTTGCCCGATCGGTTCTGATACTCCCGTACTTGACTCCTCGTCAGGCGATGGGGGCAGCTTCCCAGGAACAGCGCTTCCCGGCCGACCGCCGGATCCGGACCACCACGCCCCGCACCCCGCGGGGCAGCCCCCGGCCGGCCCTCCGCCGCCCTCCCGCCTCCTCGTCGTGGCAGCCCGACCGCTTCCGCACGCCCCGACACCGCACCCGGAAGGAAAACCAGTGACCGCTGATGGCGAGGCACGCAGCACCGGTGGGTACTTCGTGGTGAGCACCACCCTGCTGCCCGGAATCGTCGAGGGCGTACTGCACCGGCACGGCGCGACGGAATGGGCCGTCGACCGGGGCGACTTCTGGTGCTCGGTCCGCCCCCGGGGCCACCGCGGTGCGGAACAGGGCTGGAAGCTGCACCTGTCGGCCACGCCGCTGTCCGCGGCACTGGTACTGGCGGCGGCGTCCGAGGTCCTGATCGAGGAGAAGGCGTCGTTCAAGTTCGCGGGCAGCGTGGAACGCGTCGCCGAACTGACCGGCGGCCGGGCGGACCGGGGTGGCGGCGGCAAGTTCATCACCGTGTACCCCGACGACCCGGACCACTTCCGCCGGCTCGCCCGGCGGCTGCACGAGGCGACCCTCGGCCTCCGGGGACCCGGCATCCTCTCCGACCGGCGCTACCTCCCCGACAGCCTCGTCCACTACCGCTACGGGGTCTTCCGCGGCGTGCGCGTCACGACCAACGACGGCGACGCGGACGTCAGGCTCCGCCGTCCCGACGGAGGGCTGGAGAAGGACCGGCGCCAGGCATGGGCGACCACACCGGACTGGGCCCCGCCGCCGTTCCCCGACACCCCGGCCCCTGATCCGGCGCCGGAGAAGGCCCCCCGCAAGAAGCCGGTGGTGCTGCTCAACGACCGCTACGTCGTCAACAGGGCGATCCGGCACGCCTACAAGGGCGGGGTCTACCTCGCCACCGACCGCGACACCGGCCGGGAGGTGGTCGTCAAGGAGGCCCGCCCGTACGTGGGGGTGCGCATGGACGGCACCGACCTCCAGGACACCCTGCGCCACGAGGCCGAGACCCTGGACCTGATGGCACCGCTGGGCTTCACCCCGGCCGGGATCGACCTCTTCTCCCAGGGCGGGAACCTCTTCCTCGTCCAGGAACGCGTCCCGGGACAGACCCTGCGCGAACGGATGCAGGAACGGCCGGTGCGGAACATGACGGAATTCCTGGGCCTGGCCCGGCAGGTGGTGGACATCGTCGAAGGAGTCCACGGCACCGGCCACGTGCTGCGGGACCTCTCCCCGAACAACCTCATGCTCACCCCCGACGACGAGGTGCGCCTGATCGACGTCGAGTACCTGGCCCGGCAGGGCGTCCCGGTCCGCCGCGGATACACCCCGGGCTACGCCGGCCCCGAGCTGACCTCGCTGGTCGACTACGAACCCACCGCCCCCGAATACGCGGGGGACCTCTACGGCCTCGGAGCCGTACTGCTGCACCTGGTGGGGGGCGTGGACATGCTCCTCGTCCCCGACGAGCGCCCGGTCGGCGACCGCACGGACGCGCTGATCACCCTCGTGGTGGCCGACCACCCCTGGGCGCGCCCGCTGCTGCCCCTGCTGCTCGCGCTCTGCGCCGCCGAACCCGCCGGGCGGTGGGGCCTGGCCCGGGTGCGGGAGACGCTCACCGCCCTGGCCGAGGAGCCCCGCACGGACCGCCCGGACACCGCACCGGAACCCGTCTCCGGCCCCGCCGCCGCGCCCGACCTGCGCATCACCGACGAGGAACGCGACCGGCTGATCTCCGACGGCCTCGCGTACCTGCTCCGCACCCGCGGCAGCGGAAGCGGCGGGCACCTCTGGGCGATCAACGGCTTCGGGGCCACCACCGACCCGCTGAACGTGCAGTACGGCGCGGCCGGAGTGCTGGCGGTCCTCACCCGGGCCGCCGCGACCGATCCCGATGCCGAACTGCGCAACGGCACAGCGGAGTTGACGCAGTGGATTCGCCGACGCCTGGCCGACCCGTCCGCCGGGCGGGCCGCCGACGGGACGACCCTGCCGGGGCTGCACTTCGGCCGCTCCGGCACCGCCTGGGCCCTGCTGGACGCGGCCCGCCTGCTCGGCGACGAGGCGGTGGAGGCGGAGGCGTCCGCGCTGGCCCGTACCGTTCCCCTCGCCTGGCCCAACCCGGACATCTGCCACGGGGCGGCCGGGGCGGGCATGGCCCAGCTGCACTTCTGGCGGACCACCGGCGACACGGAGTTCCGCGACCGGACGACCGCCTGCGCGGAGGCGCTCCTCGCCGCCGCCGAGGACCACCCCGCCGGGGTGATCTGGCCGGTCCCCGCCACGTTCGACTCGAACCTCGCCGGGGCCCGCCACTACGGGTTCGCCCACGGCATCGCGGGCATCGGCGCCTTCCTGCTGGCCGCCGGACTCGACACCGGCCGGGACGACTTCGTCCGGGCGGCCCGCACCGCCGGCGACACCCTCGTGGCACTCGCCCGGGTCACGGACGGGCAGGCCCGATGGGCGGCCGGGGACCGTACCGCCGACGGCGTGGCCGGACAGACCCACTGGTGCAGCGGCTCCTCCGGCATCGGCACCTTCCTGATCCGGCTGTGGCGGGCCACCGGCGACACCCGCCACCGGGACACCGCCGTGCTTGCCGCGGCGGGGGTGCGGCGCGCCATGTGGCTCTCCTCGCCCGCCGCCTGCCACGGACTGGCCGGCAACGCGGAGTTCCTCCTTGACATGGCCGCGGTGCTCGGCGACCCCCACTACCTGGACCGGGCCCGGGAGCTGGCGCAGTGCGTCCGCACCCGGACCGTGCTCAGGGACGGACTCCTGGTCGTCCCCGACGAGTCGCTGGAGGCGGTCTCCGCCGGCTACCAGACGGGACTCGCCGGAACCGTCGGCATGCTCCTGCGGCTGCGCGACGGCGGCCCCCGGCTCTGGATGCCGGACTCCCCGGCCCTGCGCGCCCCCGCCGGACGGGACGCCCTGCTCGTGGCCGGTGCGGCATGAAGCGCCGGACCGACCGGATCAGCTTCCGGTTCTCGGCGCGGGCACGCCACGCGGCCTGCCTGGTGAGCACCGCGGAGGGCGGGTTCGTCCCGGCCCGCTGGGACCTCGGCTCCAGGGTGCCGCGGTACCGGGAGGGGACCTCCACCGAGTCCACGGCGACCCAGGTCCTGCCGACCGACGACGGCGAACTGCTGTTGCTGCGCAGCGCGGTGGGCAGCGGACGCCACCGGCTCGCCCTGACCGGCCCCGACGACGGGACCGGCCCGGCCACGACGGTCGCCGCCCGGGGGCTGCGGCTGGTCCCGGGCGGCCCGCCGGACACGCTCGCCCTCGCGGTGGAGACCGACGCGGGAGGCCGCACCCGGGTGTGGCAGGTCAGGAACGGGCCCCTGCGCCTGGCCCATCCGGTGCTGCTGCCCGGCCGCATCACCGGTCTCCTGCCGCTGGACGAGGAGGGAATCCGGTACGCCACCGACCTCGGCCACGCCGACGGATGCCGCCCGGTCGTCCTGAACCTCCGGGAGGGGAGCTGGGGAGGATTCCTGCTGCCCGGCGGCGGACACATCCACCGGCTCCTGCTGTCGGCCCCGCGCTCGGGGCTGCTGCTGACCGCGAGCGACTCCGGGGACGGGCGGCTGCGCATCGGCCGCACCACCGTCGACGGCCGCACCGCCCTGAGCTTCCCCGAGCGGCTCAACTCGCTCGACGGCGCGGTGTTCCCGCTCACCGCCGACCCGGCGGGCGAACGCGTGGCCCTGCGGGTCACCAAGGGGGCCGCGGCACGCCTGTTCCTGTACGACGTCGCCGACGACCGGCCGCGCCCCGCCGAGCTGCCCGTCGGCGCACTCCACCCGGCCGCCGGATGGAACGAGGACGGCCTGCACGTCGTGTACGCGAACCCCGCACGCCCCGCCGACCTCGTGACCGTCCCGGACGGCACCGCGCGGCGGGGGACCCCGCCGTCCCCCGCCCCCGCCGCCCGCACCGAATGGTTCGACACGCCCGACGGCGGGTTCGAGGCCGTCTGCCTCGGCGACTGGCGCACCGCGGACACCGTGACGGTCGCCCTGCACGGCGGCCCCGAGGACGCCTGGACCCTGGGCTTCCACCCCGTACTGCACCGCCTGGCCGAGGCCGGGACGGCCGTGGTGGCACCCAACCAGCGCGGCAGCACCGGCTACGGCCGGGCCCACACCTCGGCCGTGCACGGCGCCTGGGGAGTCCCCGACCTCGCGGACATCCGCTCCCTGGTGAGGACACTGACGGAGCACCGGCCGCCCGGCGCGGAACCCCCCGCCCTCCTGGGCATCAGCTACGGGGGCTTCCTCGCCCTGCTGGCCGTGTGCGCCGACCCCCGCGCCTGGTCGCGGTGCGCGGCGGCCGCACCCTTCCTCTCCGCCCGGGGACTGTACGAGCGGGCGACACCCGCCGTGCGCGCCCTGATCGAACGGCACGGCCTGGGCACACCGCCGGACGACGAACTCGGACCCCGGAACGTGGAGGTGCTCGCCCACCGCATCCGGGTGCCGCTGCTCGTCGTCCACGGGACCGACGACCCCCTCGTACCGGTGGAGGAGACCCGGCGCCTGCGGAAGCGGCTCATCGAGGCGGGGCGCGTGGAACACACCCACTTCGCCTGCCTCGAAGCGGCGGGCGCGGGCCACGACCTCCTCCAGGAACGCGGCGGAGCCGGACTCACCGACCGACTGGTGACGTTCCTGGCCCCCGCCCCCGCGGCCCCCGCGCCACCCACCCCCGATCTCACGGCCGCCCCCGCGGCCGTGTGACACCGCCGACCCCGGCGGTGTACCGCAACCACCCCGCAACAGGAGGTGAAACACCATGACCATCGACGTGGACGAGCTCCAGACCCTGGAGGGCGAGGAAGCGGTCGCCCTGGCCGGCTGCACCCGCACCTGCACCTGGACCTGCACCATCACCAGCATCGAGCAGCAGTGACGCACCGGCGGCACCGGCCGGTGACCGCGTCCGGCTGCCGACCCCGTACGTCATCGACCTCTCACCGACGAAAGGACACCATCATGACGACCATCGACGTGGACGAGCTGCAGACCCTGGAGGGCGAGGAGGCGGTGGCCCTGGCCGGCTGCACCCGCACCTGCACCTGGACCTGCACCATCACCAGCATCGAGCAGCAGTAGCGCACCGGTGCCGGGCGTGTCCGCATCGGCGGCACGCCCGGCACGCCCCGCCCCACCGACCGGCGCACCTTCCGCAGGAGGAACCATGACGTCCCCGCAGCGGCTCCTGAGGGAAGCCACCGCCCGGTCCCGGGGATGGTTCGCCCTCGCGGGCGCGGCGGCCGTCGTCGGCTCCGCCGGCACGCTCGCCCTGCCCTGGACCCTGGCGGGCGCACTCGACTCGGTCATCGGCGAACGGCCCTCCGCCACCCCCGTCTACGCGTTCGCCCTGGTCCTGGCGGTCGTGGTGGCCGCCGGAGCCCTGCAGACCCTGGCCGGCGGGACGTACGGCGCCGCAGTGGTGGCCGCGCTGCGCCAGAACCTGGCCGTGCGCGTCCTGGACGCCGGGATCCCCGGGGCGGCACGGTTCCCGGCGGGCGACCTCGCCGGCCGCCTCTCGGCGGGCTGCGCGCAGGCGGGGCAGGCCGGCTGCACCGTGATCACCGCCGCGGCCTCCGTACTGACGTCGCTGGGCGGCGTGGTCGCGCTGTGGCTGCTGGACCGGCGGCTGGGCCTCGCCTTCCTGCTGGGCGTGCCCCCACTGGTGCTGATCGCCCGCCTGTTCATGAACCGCAGCTCACAACTGTTCCTCTCCTACCAGGAGACACAGGGCAGAATCTCCGCGCTGCTGCTCGAAGCGCTGGGCGGCGCCCGGACCATCGGCGCGAGCGGCACGGCGGACGCCGAGATCTCCCGGATCCTCCGCCCGCTGCCGGAACTCTCCGCGACGGGACACCGCATCTGGCGCCTGCAGCGCGACACCGGCTGGCAGGTCGGACTGCTGGTCCCCGCCGTGGAGGTACTGGTCCTCGGCATCGGCGGCTTCGCCCTGGTGGACGGGGACATCAGCGCGGGACAACTCGCCGCCGTGGTGGGCTACACCGCGATCGCGATGTCCCTGCTCGACCAGCTCGACGCGCTCTTCTCCCTCGGCGTCTCGCTCGCCGGCGCCCGCCGGATCGCCGAGGCCACCGACCAGCCGGTGATCGCCCCCGGGACCCGGGAGGCCACCGGGCCCGCGAACGGCGCGGTGACGTTCGAGGGGGTCGGCGTCCGCTCCGGCGACCGGGTCGTCCTCGACGCCGTGGACCTCGACGTCCCGGCCGGCACGGCGCTGGCGGTGGTGGGCCGGTCCGGCTCGGGCAAGAGCACCCTGGCCGCGCTGCTCGGACGGCTGCGGGACCCGGACGAGGGCACGGTGCGCATCGACGGCCTCCCGCTGCGCGAACTCGCCCCGCACACCCTCCGCACCCTGGTCGGCTACGCCTTCGAGCGCCCCGCCATGCTCGGCGGAACGGTCCGCGGCATGATCGCCCTCGCCCGCCCCGACGCCTCCGACGACACGGTGACGGCAGCCGCCGCGGCGGCCCACGCGGACGATTTCGTACGACGGCTGCCGCACGGCTACGACACCCCCCTGTCCGACGCCCCGCTCTCGGGCGGCGAGGTCCAACGACTGGGCCTGGCACGGGCCTTGGTGCACGACCCGGCCGTGGTCGTCCTCGACGACGCCACCTCCAGCCTGGACACCGCCACCGAGGCACGGGTCGACGACGCCCTGACGGCCGCCTGGTCCGGCCGCACCCGGGTCGTGATCGCGCACCGGGTCTCCACCGCGGCCCGGTCCGACCTGGTGGCCTGGCTGGACGAGGGACGGATCCGCGCCGTGCGACCCCACCACGAGCTGTGGCAACTGCCCGAGTACCGGGAGCTGTTCGCCGCGGCGGCCCCCCACGCACAGGAGAAGGCATGAGCGAGCCGTCGCCGTCGGCCCCCGTCCTGACGACACCCCCGCCCGCGCCCCCCGGCGCGACGGCGGCCCGCCCCGCCGGGCCCGCCTCCGCGGGCCTGCGGATGCTCGGCGGCTTCGTCCGGCGCCACCGCACCGCGACCGCCGCGGTGGCGGGATGGTCCGTCATGGAGTCGCTCCCGGCGCTCTTCTCCGGCCTCCTGGTCGCCGCCGCCCTGGACCGGGGTTTCCTCGCAGGGCGCCCGGCCACCGGCATGTTCTGGCTCGGCCTGCTGGGGACCGCGATGGTGCTGCGCGCCGTCATGACGCGCGAACTCACCCCGCGGCTGGGGAAGCTCGTCGAACCCCTCCGGGACGAGCTGGTGACCGAGGTGGTCTCCGGCGCGGTGCGCCGGGCCGTCGGCGGGGCCCGGGGCGAGGCCGGGGCAGGGGTCGCACAGCTGACGGTCCAGGTCGAGAGCGTGCGGTCCCTGGTCTCCGCCCTGCTGCGCTCGGCCCGGCAACTGGGCGTCTCCCTGGTGATGGCCCTCGTCGGCCTCACCGCGCTGTCCGCGCCGGTGGCGGCGGCGACCCTCCCGCCGGTCGTCCTCACCCTGGTGCTGTGCGTACCGCGGCTGCGGAGACTCGCCGGACGGCAACGCGCCCAACTGCGGGCGGAGGAGCGCCTGACCACGACCGCCGGCGAGGCGTTCGGCGGCATCCGGGACGTCGTCGCGTGCGGCGCCCGCGACCGGACGGCGTCCGACATCACCGCACGGATCGCCGGCCACCGGGACGCGTGCCGTGCCACCGCGCGCACGATGTCCGGCAACACCCTGCTGGTGGCGGCGGGCAGCCAGCTGCCGCTGCTCGCCCTGCTCGTCGCCGCGCCCGTCCTGCTGCGTGAGGGCGCCCTGTCGGTGGGCGAACTCCTCGGAGCCACCAGCTACTTGATGAGCGGAGTGACCCCCGCCCTGCGGGCGCTCGTCGCCGTCCTCGGCTCCTGGGGGGTGCAGCTGGACACCGTGCTGCGCCGACTGGGCGCCGCCGTGGCGCCCGCCGCCCCCGTGCCCGCGCCGGGCCGCACCCCGCTCTCCCCGGACCTCTCGCTGGAGGGGGTCACCTACGCGTACGGGCCGTGCGCCGCCCCGGTGATCGGCGATCTCTCCCTGGACGTCCCCGCCGGGTCCCATCTGGTGGTGGTCGGCCCCAGCGGTGCCGGCAAGTCGACCCTGACCACGCTGATGGCGGGCCTGGCGGTCGCGGACAGCGGCCGGCTGACCCTGGGGGGAGTGCCGGTCGAGGAGACCGACCGGGCCTGGCTCCGTCGCGAGGTGACGCTGATTCCCCAGGAGGCGTACGTGTTCACCGGCACCGTCCGGGACAACCTGCGCTACCTGCGCCCGGAGGCCGACGACGCCGGGCTGACGGCATCGCTGGCGGCGGTCGGCGCCCTCGATCTGGTCGAGCGGCTGGGCGGGCTGGACGCGCCCGTCGGGCTGGACGGGCCGGAGCTGTCCGCCGGTGAGAAACAGCTCGTCGCCCTGGCCCGCGCCCATGCGTCGGCGGCCTCGGTCGTGCTGCTGGACGAGGCCGGCTGCCACCTCGACCCGGCGGCCGAGGCACGGGCGGAGGAGGCGTTCGCCGCCCGCGGCACGACGCTCGTGGTGGTCGCGCACCGCATCAGTTCGGCCCTGCGCGGCGGGCGGATCCTGGTGCTGGACGGGGCGCGGACGGCCGTCGGCACGCACGACGAACTGCTCGCCGCGAGCCCGCTCTACCGCGACCTGGTCGGCCACTGGATGTCCGGTCGGACCGCCGGACCGGCAACGGACGCCCCCGCCCGGCCCCGCCCCTGACCGGATCGCGGCGGGCAGCGGGGAGCCGGGCGGCGGGGGAGCGGAGCGGGAGGAGGGCGCCCGGTCAGAGGCTCTGTTCGGGCCAGTTGAGCAGGCGCGCCCCGATGACGGCCGTCTGCAGGGCGTAACGGTGGTGCGGGTCGGCGGGGTTGGTGCCGGTGAGCCGGTGGATGCGTTCGAGACGGTAGGTGAGGGCGCGGACGCTGAGGGAGAGCCGACGGGCCGTCTCGGTCGCGTTGCAGCCGGAGTCGAAGTAGACGGTGAGGGTGTCGAGGGACGTCCGGGGGCCGCCGCGTGCCTGGAGGAGGGGGCCGAGGGTGGCGCGGACGAGGTCCGCCATCGCCTGGCGGTCCCGGGTCAGGACGGGATAGACCAGCAGGTCGGCGGCGTTGAGCACGGGGGCGTCCAGACCGAGACGGATGGCGAGGCCGAGGGTGCTGAGGGCTTCCTCGTAGGAGTGGACGACGCCGTCGGCCCCGCGGTGGGTGCGGCCGATCGCGGTCCGGCCGCCCTCGGTCGCGGCGTGGGCCTGCTTGGCGAAATGGGTGAGCACGTCGCGTTGGTCGCCGGGGGCTATGCAGACCAGTCGCCCCTCCTTCGTGGTGAGGAGGATCTGCCGCTCGCCGAACCGGCCGGTCACCGCGCGCTCCACCCGCCGGGGCACGTCGTCGCCCTCGGCGTACGGAGTGGGGCCCTGCGCCACGGCGACGGCGTGGGCCCGGGACAGCCGCAGGCCGAAGCGTTCCGAGCGTTCGGCCAGGCGGCCCAGATCGCTGCGCCCGTAGAGCAGGTCATCGATGAATTCGCGGCGGGCGGCCTCCTGCTGACGGACCGCGAAGTGCTGGGCCCGGTCGTACCCCTCGGCCAGCGCGTCGATGGCCTGGGTCATGACGGCGAGGGCGCTGTCGCTGGAGGCGAGCGCGCCCGGCCAGGCCGAACGGGCCGCTTCGAGATGCTTCGCGACGACCCGGCGCAGGGTCGCCCCGCTGCTCGCGGCCCGCTCACCGAACGCGCGCAGGGCGTCCAGTTCGTCACGGGTGAGGCGACGGTCGGCGGAAGCCGCCGCGGCGAGCAGCTCCGCGTAGCCGTCGAAGCAGTCGTCGGCCGCCTCGCAACCGTTCACCGGTGCGCCTCGTTCCGCGGTCCGGTGCCGGAAAAGGCGGAACGCTCGTGGGGGCCGTCCTGCACGGGAGTCCTCCGGGACATTGATCGACATCCGGAGACATCTGTCTCCCGACTGCCGACCAGACTTCCCGGCACACCAGCGCGATTCTCGGCGCGTTCCGCACACTCTATCCCGCACGCTCCGCGCGTACAGGAGCAGCTGTGCCGGGGGGCGGGCGTCCGCGCGGTCACGCGCGGAGAGCGGCGCGCCCTTCCGCGGGTGGCGGACCGGGCGCGACACGATTCGTCGCCGGACCCGGACCCGGACCCGGTGCCGGGTCCGGCGACGAGCGGTCGTGCGGAGGCCGGCGAACATTCCCTAGGAGCCCCCGCGCGTACGGGGCGGACCGGGGCGGCCGGCCGTCACGCCCAGTGGACGAAGTCGACGGTGTCGTTCTCCGCGGCCGGCTCCTGGAGCGACTCACCGGGGAACAGGGGGCGGAGCTTGCGGCCCTCGAGGTCGGCGAGCGTCGCGAGACCGTGGGTGTTGTTCACCCACGAGGACACCTCGTTGGCCGCGGTGGATCCGTGGACGCCGCCCTGCATGGGCAGATCCCGCAGGTCCACGTCGTAACCGGCCCCGATGCCGTAGGCGGGGCCCTGGTTGTTGTAGTCGCGGTACAGACACAGGGTGGCGGGCGGGCAGGGCTCGCCGTCGTCGAGCTTGACCACGCCCGGGGGCAGCGCGGTCCCGGGCTCGGGGGCGGCATGGGCCACGCCGGTGCCCAGCGACAGCAGCGCTCCGGCCACGACCGTGGCCACGGTGGCCACCCGGATCAGCCGTGCGGACATCGTGAGGCGTGCGGTCATCGGACTCTCCTGAGTGCTTCGAGGGGCACCCGGCTGTGCGGTGGGGTGCTGTGAGAAGGGGCGCGGCGGGATCCGGAACCGGCGCGGAGCCGTGCTGGTGTCGCCGGGATTCCTGCGGAGTGCACCTCCGCCCCCACGGGAGATTACACAGAGAGACGATTGGTGACGCAGGGTGTGCATTGGCGAACGGGGTGTGTCTTCGGGTGCTGCGCCCGGTCGGGTGGCGGCCGGTCCGCGGGGGCGGCGGTAGCGGACACGGCGGCCCGGCGGCCGGTGCCCCGGCCCATGGGGTGACGTGACGCCGTGCCCGGCTCCGCATGCGCGGGCCCGCCGCACCCGGTTCCGCATGCGCCGCCGGAGGATCCGGTGTACTTGTCGAAGGAGAAGGCCCCGTGCCCGGCGCGCCCGCGCGGCCCCGCCCGTCGACACCCCGCCGCCCCCCGCACTCGGGCCCGGGACACGGGCGCCGGAAACGGCGCGGGAGGCGGCATGCGCACACCGTCGTCCGGCTTCTCGTGAGACGGAGGCAGTCGTCATGGAGCCAGTCGTCACCGTCGGCCTCGACGGGTCACCCGAGAGCCTCGCCGCCGCCCGCTGGGCCGCCGACGAGGCGGCGCGGCGCGGATTCACCCTGCGCCTCCTGCACGCGTGGCCCCTGCTGGCGGCCGAACCGCCCGGGGCCCCCGCCGGCCCGGACCAGAACTACTGGGCGAGACGGATCGTGCACAAGACGGGGGCGGAGCTCCAGGCGCGCCACCCGGGCCTGTCCGTCGTCGACGGGCTGGTGGCCGAGGACGCCGAGCAGGCGCTGCTGCGGGCGGCCTCGGAGTCCGAGATGGTCGTCCTCGGTTCGCGGGGGCTGCTGCCCGTCGAGAGCTACTTCCTCGGCGACATCAGCATGCCCGTCGTGGCCCACGCAGAGCGCCCGGTGGTCCTGGTGCGATCGGACACCGGCGAGGACGAACCGCGCCCGGCCCGGACCGGGACGGGCGGCGTCGCGGTGGCGCTCAAACTGCACGGCCCCTGCGACGAGTTGCTCGAATTCGGCTTCCGGAGCGCCGCCGCACGCGGCGTGCCGCTGCGGGCCGTCCACGGCCGGAGCCTGCCGGTGGACGCGTACGTTCCCTGGGGCGTGGACCACGAGGTGGCGGAAGAGGTCGCCCGGGAGGCGCAGGAGCTCCTCGACCGGACCCTCCGCCCCTGGCGCGAGAAGTTCCCGCAGGTGGAAGCCGTCGACAGCCTCGCGCTCATCAGTCCCGCCAGGGCCGTCGTGCAGGCCGCCGAGGACGTCGGCCTGCTGGTCGTCGGCCGCCGTCGGCACCGCCGCCCCCTGGCCCCGCGCCTGGGCTCCGTGGTCCAGGCCGCCATCCACCACGCCCACTGCCCCGTCGCGGTCGTCCCCCACGAATGACCCGAGGAACGGCGCGGGACCCGGAGCCGCGTCGCCCCTAGTGCTGTGGCCGGAAGGGTTCACCGGCTCGCGACGCCCGGCACGGCACCTCGCCGCGTTGTCGCATCACCCGAGTACATCCAGTACGCGGGCAATGCTCCGCCTTGCGATGCACCGCACCGGACGCCGCGAGCTTTCCGGCAAACCTTTCCGGCCACAGCACTAGCCGCGCCGCCCCTTGTAGTTGATCTTCATGGTGTCCATGTCCGTCGCCGTGGAGCGCAGCTCGCCGTGGCCGTAGCCGCGCTCCCGGAGGAAGGTCTCCGCGCGGTCCTCGGCGATCGCCCCCGCCATCTCCTCGCCCTCGTCGGCATCGGACACGACCACGTACCGGAAGCTGAAGTGCTTGAGCACGCGGTCGTACGCGAGCGATCCTTCCTCGGTGAACTGCATGGCGCTCAGGCCGTGTTCGTCCACCTCGGCCAGCAGCCGGGCACGCGCCTCGTCCGTCAGGCCGTCCCAGGTGCCCCGGACGATCACCCGGTAGGTGTGCTGCGCGCTCATCGTGTTCCGCCCCGCGTTCTTTCCGTGGGTGCCGCATCGGCCACCGCTCGTGGATCGTGAAGGGTCAAGGGTACGGCGGTACGGGCCGGGCGCATCCGAATTGTTGTCGCCCGGGGCGGACCGGCCCGGAGCCCTTTCCCGCGCCCCCTTTGCCGAAGTCTGACGGCGGCGCCCCTGGCCGGGGCGTTGTCCAGCGTGTTCCATGGTCATCGGGGCGCCCGGACCCGCGGCGGCCCGCGCGAGGGAGCGAGGTTGCCTTGGCCACGACCGTACGACGTGCCGTACTGACTCTGCCCGCCGCACCACTGGGCCCGGAGAATCCGTTGCCCGCCCTGCGGCCGCTCGACGAGACGCATGCCGTCGACGAACGCACCCGGGCCGGGCTGCCGCGCGACATGGCGCGCCAGATCGGCTGCGCACAGCCGGCCACCGTGCTGCCGGTGCGCCTTCTCGACGGTTACGGGCGCGAGCGCACCCCCACCGCCCTGGACGCGATCGTCATCGAGAACGACCGGCTGCGGGCCACCGTGCTGCCCGGCCTCGGCGGCCGCGTCCACTCCCTCCACCACAAGCCGACCGGCCGTGAACTCCTCTACACCAACCCCGTGTTGCAACCGGCCGACTTCGCGCTCAACGGTGCCTGGTTCTCCGGCGGCATCGAATGGAACATCGGCGCCACGGGCCACACCACCCTGTCCTGCGCCCCGCTGCACGCTGCCCGCGTGCCCGCGCCCGACGGCGGCGAGATGGTCCGCCTCTGGGAGTGGGAGCGGCTGCGCGACCTGCCGTTCCAGGTGGACCTGTGGCTGCCCGCCGACTCAGAGTTCCTCCACGTCGGCGTACGGATACGCAATCCGCACGAGCACACCGCGCCCGTCTACTGGTGGTCCAACACCGCCGTGCCCGAGGGGGAGCACACCCGCGTCCTGGCCCCCGCCGACGAGGCGTGGCACTTCGGGTACGAGCGCGCCCTGAGCCGGGTCCCGGTGCCGGTGTCCGGCTCCGTCGACCGTACGTACCCGCTGTGCGGCGACTTCCCGGCCGACTACTTCTACGAGGTGCCCGACGGGGCCCGCCGCTGGATCGCCTCCCTCGACGGGGACGGCCACGGACTCGTCCAGACGTCGACCGATCTGCTGCGCGGCCGGAAGCTGTTCCTCTGGGGCAGTGCCACGGGCGGCCGGCGCTGGCAGGAATGGCTCACCGAGCCCGGCACCACCGGCTACGCCGAGATCCAGGCCGGCCTCGCCCGCACCCAGCTGGAGCACGTCCCTCTCGAACCGGGTGAGGAGTTCAGCTGGTTGGAGTCGTACGGGCCGCTGTCCGCCGACCCCCGCACCGTGCACGGCGACGACTGGGCGGCGGCCCGCGCGGAGACGGAGCGGCGGCTCGACCGGGCGCTGCCGCGCGCCGATGTCGAGGCCGCGTACGCCGCCTGGCGTTCCTGCGCCGACACCGAGCCCGGCGAGCCGCTCGCCACCGGTTCCGGCTGGGGCGCCCTGGAGGTCCGGCGCGGCAGGTACGAGCTGCCCGGAACCCCGTTCGCCGACGCCACCCTCGGTGAACCGCAGCGCCCCTGGCTGGAGTTGCTGGACCAGGGCGCCTTCTCCGAACCGCTCGGGACGGCCCCGCCCGGCCCCTCCCTGGTCTCCCCGCACTGGCGCGACATGCTGGAGACGGCCCCCGCCGACCCCCTCACCGAGTACCACCTCGGTGTGGCCCAGTGGCACGCGGGCGACCGGGCCCAGGCCGTGCGCAGTTGGGAACGCGGGCTGGCGCTCGCCCCGTCCCGCTGGCCGCTGCTGCGGTGTCTGGCCGTCGCCGCCGAGGAGGGCGGCCAGTGGGACCGGGCCGCCGACCTCTGTGCCGAGGCGTTCGACGACCTGTGCGCGCGGAGCCACGACGGCGAGGAGGGGACGGCCGCCACGGCGGCGCTGGGCCGCGAGGCGATGGAGACACTGCTGACGGCCGGGCGCCCCGAAGGGGCCCGGACCGTGTGGGCCGCGCTGGACCCGGAGATCCGACGGCGTGGCCGCTTCCGTCTGCTGGAGGCCCGGTTGCTGCTCGCCGAGGGGGACCGGGCGGGTGCCCGGTCCGTCTTCGACGAGGGGTTCGAGGTCGCGAACCTGCGGGAGGGGGCGGAGGTCCTCGGCGAGGTGTGGGCACTGATCACGGACGACCCGCTGCCGGACCGGTACGACTACCGGATGCGCCCGACGGACTGACGGGCCGTCCGGCCACGGCCCGGGGACGCGGTCAGCGCCCCGGGCCGAACGACAGGGAGCGGTCGACGTACTCGAAGACCGAACCGTCCGGGTGCACGGCGATCAGATTGCGGCCCGCCGGCGTCGCTACCGGCCCGGCGAGAACGCGGGCCCCGACGCGGGAGAGGGCGGCGTGGGCGGCGTCGACGTCCTTGACCGCGATCGTCGCCGTCACCTTGCGCAGGATCTCCAGCTCCGACTCCGGACCGCTCATCAGGAGGAAGCAACTGATCGCGGCGACCGAGACCCCGCCGCGCTCGAAGCGCAGCGCCGAACTGCCGGTGAGGTCCTCGTAGAAGGCCACGGCGGCCTCCAGGTCGTCGACGCAGATGCGCAGCGTGGTTCCCAGAATGTCCATGTGCACAAGGGTAGTTGGCGGCACATCGGCGCGTGATCGGTTCGGGAGTGCGCCCGTCCGGGGCGGCGGGGCGGCGGCCGTCCCGCCGCCCCGGACGGTCCGTGGGGGCTCAGGCCCGGCAGAGCACCTCGCCGTGCGGGACCATGAACCAGGCGTCGTCCCGCGTGCCCCATTCGCGCCAGGCCGCGGCGATCGCGGACAGCTCGTCGGCGGTCGCGTGGCCGCCCTCGACGGCGAGTTGGGCGTAGCCCGAGTCGACCGTGCGGTCCGCCCACAGGCCGCTCCACCAGACCCGGTTCTCCGGGGTGGCGAAGCACCAGTTGGCGGCGGTCGCGGTGACCTCGGTGAAGCCCGCCCGGCGGGCCCAGGACAGCAGCCGACGGCCCGCGTCCGGCTCGCCGCCGTTGGCGCGGGCGACCCGGCCGTACAACTCCTGCCAGGCGTCCAGGGCGGGGAGCTCGGGATACCAGGCCATCGCCGCGTAGTCGCTGTCGCGGGCCGCCACGATGCCGCCGGGGCGGCAGACGCGCCGCATCTCGCGCAGGGCCTGCACCGGGTCGCCCACGTGCTGGAGCACCTGGTGGGCGTGGACGACGTCGAAGGAGTCGTCGGGGAAGTCCAGGTCGTGCACATCGGCCACGGCGAACTCGACGTTCTCCAGGCCGCGTCCGGATGCCGTGCCGGCCGCCCTGGCCAGGATCTCGTCCGTGGTGTCGATGCCGGTCACCTCGCCGGGGGCGACCAGTTCGGCCAGATCGGCGGTGATGGTGCCGGGCCCGCAGCCCACGTCCAACACGGCCATGCCGGGCCGGAGTTCGCCGATCAGGTACGCGGCGGAGTTGGCGGCGGTGCGCCAGGAGTGAGAGCGCAGCACCGACTCGTGGTGCCCGTGGGTGTAGACGGCGGTCTCGTGCGGCATGACCGTGGATCCCTTCTCGGAACGCGGCCGGATCACGGGCCGCGAAGCGCTGATCGGTACCGCCACCGTACGCCGGTATGCCGAATCATGAGATACGCGTCTTGAGATGTGGGACGCCTTCTTTCGGGGCACGGGCGGCGGGAGTTGGCGACGGACGGGGCGGTGAACCGGGGGCACGGTGAGGACACGGGGCATCGGACACCCCGGCCGGGCGCACCGGACGGGCGGCGCGCTCGCGCCCCGGCCCCGCGCCGGGGAGAGTGGAGCCATGACATCTGTCTCCGTCGACGAAATCCTCGAACGCCACGGCGAGGCGCTCCGGCTCTTCACCGACCGGGTGCACGCGGTGCGCGACGACCAGTGGTCCGCGCCCACGCCGTGCACCGAGTGGACCGTGCGCGACCTGGTGGCCCACCTCACCGCCGAGCAGCTCTGGGTACCGTCCCTGGTCACCGAGGGTCGCACCGTTGCCGAGGTCGGTGACGCCTTCGACGGCGATGTGCTGGGCGAGGACCCCGTGGCCGCGTGGGAGCGGGCGGCGGCCGGGGCGCGCGGGGCATTCGAGGCGCCGGGCGCCCTGGAACGGACGGTGAACCTGTCGTACGGGGACACTCCCGCCGACGCCTACTGCGCGCAGATGGTGGCCGACGCGGTGGTGCACGCCTGGGACCTGTCCCGGGCGATCGGGGCCGACGAGCGACTGCCCGCCCTGCTGGTCGACTTCACGCGCCGCGAGGTCGGACCGTACGCGAAGGACCTCTCGGGCAGCGGCCTGTTCGCCCCGCCCGTCGGGACCCCGGCGGACGCCGACCCGCAGACCGAACTGCTCGCGCTGCTCGGCCGACGGGCCTGACACCGTCCCGCACGCCCGCCGGGGACGGCGGAACGGCCGTGGGACGGCCGTGGGGCGGCTTGCGGGAAGGGCCATCGGTCAGCGGGCCCCCGGGCGGGCCCGGGAAGGGGCGAGGGGCGGCAGCGCCGGGAGGCCTGCCGCACGCTTACGCTGTGCCCGTGATTCCGGTCGTCGACCGGAGCGCCGGAAGCGGAAGGCGGCGGGGCCGCCGTGCCCCGGCCGGCCCGGACCCCACGAGAGGCAGAAGTGAGCACCGCACACCTGGACGTGGCCGTGGCCGAGCGGGCCGAGCTGGGCGAGGGACCGACCTGGGACCGGGCGACCGGCCGCGTCGTCTGGGTCGACATCGTCGCCGCGCGCGTGCACACCTACGACCCGGTGACCGGCCGCCGTACGGTGATGACGACCGAACAGCACGTCGGAGCGGCCAAGCCGCGGGCCGGCGGCGGACTCGTCGTCAACCTGCGCGACGGCATCGGCCTGTACGACCCCGACGGCGCCTTCCGCTGGCTGGTCCACGACCCGGTGCCCGGTCGGCGCGGCAACGACGCGGCGATCGCCCCGGACGGCTCGCTGTGGGCGGGCACCATGCGGTACGACGGGGCAGAGGGCGGGGGCGGCCTCGCCCGTTTCGCGGCCGACGGCGCGGTGACGCCGGTGCCGACCCCCGTGTCCTGCGGCAACGGCATCGGCTGGAGCCCCGACGGACGGTCGATGTACTTCGTCGACACGCCCACCCGCCGTATCGACGTCTTCGACTTCGACGGCGAACACGCCGTGAACCGGCGCCCGTTCACCACCGTGGAGGAAGGCGCCGGGTTTCCCGACGGGCTGACGGTCGACGCCGAGGGGGCCGTCTGGGTCGCCCTGTGGGACGGCGCCGCGGTGCGCCGCTACACGCCCGACGGCGCCCTGGACCGGGTCGTCGAACTGCCGGTGCGGCGCCCCACGGCCTGCGCCTTCGGCGGCACGGAGCTGCGCGACCTCTACATCTCCACGGCCCGCACGGGCCTCGTCGCCCCGCACCCGCTGTCCGGTTCGCTGCTGGTGCTGCCGGACGCGGGCCGGGGCATGCCCGGCACGGCCTTCGCCGGCTGACCCGGCCGCCCCGCGTCCGATTTCCCCCGCCCGCCGCACCGCCGACGGGCGCCGTCGGGCGAACCCCCGTATAAAGGCCCTGGGGCGGGACGGCGCGACAGGGCGACGGGCGGCGGCGAAGGAGTCCCGGATGGCGCGGCAGCAGACCGGACGGGCGGGGCGCGGGCGCCGGGGCGGCGACCCCCGGACCGTACGGGAGGACCGGGGGCCCGTCCGCTACGGGCCGCCCGCCCACGACCCGGGACTCCCGGTCCTGCCCGAGCTGGCCGAGGTGCTCGCCGCGGCGGCGGGCCGCACCGGGCCCGAACCGGCCGGTGGCGGCGACGCCCTGCGCGAGGCCGCCCTCGGGTACTGGCAGCGGCGCGGGCTGCGCGGCGGCCCGGAACACGTCGCCGCGGCCCCGGGCGCCCCGGCCCTGCTGCTCGCGCTGCTCGCGGCGCACGGCGGCGACGTGCTCATGCCGCGCCCCTGCACGGCCACCTGGATCCCGCAGGCCCGGCTGCTGGGCCGACCCGCCTACCACGTGCCGACCCCGGCGGAATGCGGCGGCGTGCCCGACCCGTACGCGCTGCTGGAGACCGTGCGCAGGGTGCGCGCCGAGGGCGGCAGGCCCCGGCTGCTGCTGATCTCCGTCGTCGACGACCCCACCGCCACCGTCGCCCCGCCGGAGCTGGTCCGCGAGGCGTGCGAGGCGGCGGTCGCCGAGGGGCTGCACGTCGTCAGCGACGAGACCTGGCGCGACACCCTGCACCGGCCGCACGACACGGTCCTGCTCAGCCCGGCCGAGATGTGCCCCGACGACGTCACGGTCGTCTGCGACCTGGCCGGCGCGCTGACCCCGTCCGCCTGGCCGGTCGCGATCGCGCGGTTCCCGGACACCGAACGGGCCGCGGTGCGCCACGCCCGTACGCTCGACGTCCTCACCGCGCTCGGCGCGCTCGTCGCGGGGCCGGTCGCCGTGGCCGCCGCCCACGCGCTGCGCGAACCGGAAGCCGTCACGGACCGGATCCGCCGGGCCGCCGCCCTCCAGTCGCAGATCGCCGCGGCGGCCCACCGGGCGGTCCTCGCGTCGGGCGCGCTGGCCAGACCCCCGCAGGCGGGCCGCCACCTCTACGCGGACCTCGGGCCGCTCAGGTCCCGGCTGGCCGACCGCGGCGTCACCGACTCGCTGGAGCTGGAGGAGTACCTGACGGAACGCCTGGGCACGCCGACGCCGGGCGGGCACCGGTTCGGCGACGAACTGGGGGCGCTGCGCGTGCGGCTGGGCACCGGGACGCTGCTGGGCGCGACCCCGGAGCAGCAGACGGAGTCCCTCACCGCTGTGGCGCCCCTGGAATTGCCGCACGTGGCCCGAGCCCTGAGCATTTTCGCAGCGGCCCTCGACGAACTGCGATGAACGCACTGCGAAGACGGGAGTCCCTCGATGGCGGAACAGACCGGGCGCACCCTCCCCGTAACCGGGCACCCGCGGCCGGTGCGCGGCGAGATCGTCGGACCGCGCCCGCTCGGCGAGGTCCGGGACTGGCCCAGAAGTTTCGCCGACCGGCTCACCGCCCCCCTTCCTGGTGTCATGCATATGTCGCGATTGGCGCGTGAGCGCGCCCTGCGGCCCAACGCGGAGGGGCTGCGCGGCGTCCAGCGGCTCCCGTACGCCCCCGAGCCCCTGCCGGCCGTCCCGCCGGGAACCACGTCCGTCACCTGGGCCGGCCACGCCAGCTGGGTCGTCCGCACCGGCGGCCTCACCGTGCTCACCGACCCCGTCTGGTCCCGGCGCATCCTCGGCACCCCGGCCAGGATCACCCCGGTCGGCGTCCGCTGGGACGATCTGCCGCCCGTGGACGCCGTCGTCATCAGCCACAACCACTACGACCACCTCGACGCCCCCACCCTGCGCAGACTTCCCAAGGACACCCCGCTCCTCGTCCCCGCCGGGCTCGGCCGCTGGTGCCGCCGTCGCCACTTCACCTGCGTCACCGAACTCGACTGGTGGGAATCGACCGAGCTGAACGGCGTCCGCTTCGACTTCGTCCCCGCCCACCACTGGTCCAAGCGCACCCTCACCGACACCTGCCGCTCCCTGTGGGGCGGCTGGATCATCGACGCCCCCGGCCCCGACGGACAGCGGATCCACTTCGCCGGGGACACCGGCTACGGCCACTGGTTCGGCGAGATCGGCAGCCGCTACCCCGGCATCGACCTGACCCTGCTGCCGATCGGGGCGTACGAACCGCGCTGGTGGCTCGGCGACGTGCACACCGACCCGGAGGAGGCCGTCCAGGCGTACGAGGACCTCGGCGCCCGCGCGATGGCACCGATGCACTGGGCCACCTTCCTGCTCTCCGCGGAACCCGTGCTCGAACCGCTGACCCGGCTGCGCACCGCCTGGCAACGGGCCGGACACCCCCGGGACCGGCTCTGGGACCTGCCGATCGGCGGCTCCCGGCTGCTGGAACCGGCACCCCGCACGATCAGTGGCTGAACCGCGTCCGCACCTTGCGCCACACCGCGGGCGCCCCGCTGACCAGCAGCGTCAGCCCCACCGCCACGACCACGCCCTGCCACGGCTCGGGGAAGAGCGAACCGCCCAGAATCCCGATCAGCTGGTACGTCGCCGCCCACGCCAGGCACGCCGGCGCGTCGCCGCGCGCGAACCGGCGCAACGGCATCCGCCCCAGCAGACAGGCCAGCATCACCGGAATCCGCCCCGCGGGCACCAGCCGGGACAGCAGCAGCACCGTCCCGCCGTGCTCGTCCAGCTTCTGCCGCGCCTGCGCCAGCCGCTCCGGAGCGGCCCGGTCGCTGATCGCCCGGAGCCACTTCGAACCGTTCTGCGACCGCACCCCGCGCTGCCCGAGCCAGTACAGACAGATGTCGCCGAGGAACGCCCCGGCCGACGCCACCACGAAGACGATCAGCAACGCGAACGGCGACGACTGGTGCAGCGCCACCACCGCGGCCGAACTCACCAGCGCCCCCGTCGGTACCACCGGCACCAGCGAGCCCACTGCCACCAGCAGGAACAGGGAGGGATAGCCGACCGCCTGCTGCGTCGACTCCGGGGGCAGCTGCCCCACCACGGCGTGGATCACCCGGCGGCCTCCGGGCGCACCCGCTCGCCGTGGGCCGGCCGGTGCACGGCCACCTCCGGCGCCAGCAGCGCCGCCTTGCGGACGAACTCGTCACCCGGCGCATGGAACTCGTGCGGCCTGACCCCGTCCATGCCGATCGGCCAGTACGTGCCGTAGTGCACCGGAACGGCCGAGCGCGGCGCCAGCCGGGTCAGCGCCTGCGCCGCCCGGCCCGCGTCCAGATGGCCGTGGCCCAGGTACGGGCCCCAGCCGCCCACCGGCAGCAGCGCCACGTCCACCGGACCGACCGCCTCCGCCATCTCGTCGAAGAGCCCCGTGTCACCCGCGAAATACGTCCGGGCCGTCCCCTCGACCACATAGCCGAGCGCGGGGGAGCGGTGCGGCCCCACGGGCAGCCGCCTGCCGTCGTGCAGGGCCGGGACCGCCCGCACCCGCACCGCGCCGACACGGACCTCGTCGCCCGCGGCCACCTCGGTGAGCAGCAGCCCGCGCTCCGAGCGCAGCGCCCGCAGCCCCGGCACGGAGCGCGATGCGCCCACCGGAACCACCAGCCGGGTGCCGGGGGCGAGCCGGGCCAGGGACGGCAGGTGCAGATGGTCGGAGTGCAGGTGCGAGACGAGCACGACATCGGCGACCGCGGCCTCGGCACCGGGCAGCTCGCCGCGCCGGCGGCGCAGATGCGCCAGGCGCCGCACGAAGAGGGGGTCGGTCAGCACCCGGATCCCGGAGTCCTCGATCGTGCAGGTGGCATGACCCCACCAGGTGACTTCCACCGGCACGTGCCACCTCCTCGTTCCCAAGCTTCTCGTCCCGGCTCCGGCGTCGAGCCTAAGCGCTCTTCGTCCGGACCGGGGCGGTCCGGCGGAGCGAGGGGGGCGCACGCGCGTTCGCTCCTCTCACTCCTCCGAGCGCGGCGCGCGCCTTTTTGTACGCGGGCACGGAGGGTAAGGTCGCCGGTACGCCCGGACAGGGGCCGATGGACACCGCCCGGTGCGCGGGCGGACGGCGGCAGCTCGAGGACACGGCCCGACACGAGGGAACGGCCATGGGGGACGTGAAGGACGTACGGGTGGCGGCCATCGCCAGTCTCACACCGCTCGAGGAGCTCGACGACGACCCGTTCCTCGTGGACACCCGCAGCCAGCAGGACATGTGCGCCCGCTGGGCCGCCGACAAGGGATACGTCGTCACCCGGCAGCTGCGTCTCTACGGGCTGCGCCCCGATCACCACGCCCTGTGGACCGACGTAGAGAACGGCGACGTCGAACTGTTCGTCGCCGCCAACGACCGGGTGCTGGCCCGCGCCCTCACCTCCGTGCCCGAGTTCGCCGCCGAGTGCGAGCGCCGCGGCGTGCGCCTGGAGGTCGCGGACCTCGCCGAGCCGCCGTACACCGCCCGCACGAAGGCGAGCGTGCACCGCAGGCTCTCCATGCCGACCGCCGGTTACGACGGCTGCTGACCGTCGGCCCCCGCGCCCCGCTGTGAAAGGCTGGGGGCCGAGGCCCGGAAAGGCGGGGGCCGGACGTGAGGTGGGAACGGCGTGGGCGACGGGCGATGGCGAACGGTCGGCAGCGCCCTGATGCGCGTGGTGCTGGTGTGGGCGGTGTCGACGCTCACGATGCTGGTTCTCGCCGGAATTCTGCCGGACTTCCAGCTCCAGTCGGACGACGGCGACAGCATCACCAAGATCGCGTTCACCGCGGCCTGGGGCGCCGGCGCGTTCGGTCTGCTCTCCGCCCTGGTCTGGCCGGTCCTGGTACGGGCGCTGCTCGTCGTGCCCGCACTCGTCCTCGGGCTGCTCGTCTTCTTCCTGAACGGTTCACTGCTGCTGCTCGCCCTGCGGCTCATCCCGGACGGGCGCGGCGCCGCGGACCCGAAGACGGCGGTCGTCGTCGCGGCCGTGATGTCCGCCGTCGCCTCGGCGACCTCCACCGCGCTCGCCGTCCGCGACGACAACGCCTACCGGCGCCGGCTCTCCCGGCTCGCCGTCCGCCGCCGACGGCGCAGCGGCGCGGACGACGGGCGCAGCGGCCCCCCGGGCACCGTCTTCGTCCAGCTCGACGGCGTCGGCCACGACGCGCTCGCCCGCGCCGCCGAACAGGGCCTGATGCCGACCGTCGCGCGTTGGCTGGCGGACGAGGAGGGGCACCGGCTCACCCCGTGGCGCACCGACTGGTCCAGCCAGACCGGGGCCAGCCAGCTCGGCATCCTGCACGGCAGCAACCACGACGTCCCCGCCTTCCGCTGGTACGAGAAGGAGACCGGCGAGGTCATGGTCTCCAGCAGACCCGCGAGCGCCCTCGAACTCCAGCGCAGGGCCGTCGCGCGCACCCGCGACGGCGGGCTGCTCACGGCGGACGGGGCCAGCCGCGGCAACCTCTTCAGCGGCGGCGCCGAACAGCTGGCGCTGGTCCTGTCCATGGCGGCCCGGCGCGGCAAGGGCCGCCGTTCCAGGGCCGGGTACTTCGCCTACTTCTCCGATCCGGCCAACGCCGTCCGCACCGCGCTGTCGTTCGTCGCCGAGGTCTGCCGCGAGATCGGGCAGTCGATCGCGGCCCGGCTCCGGAAGGACACGCCCCGGATCAAGCGCGGCGGGCTCTACCCCTTCATCCGGGCCTTCGCCACCGTCGTCGAACGCGACGTGGTGGTCTCCGCCGTCATCGGCGACATGTTCGCCGGACGCACCGCCGTCTACGCCGACCTGGTCGCCTACGACGAGGTGGCGCACCACTCCGGACCCGACAGCCGCGACGCGGAGAAGGTCCTCGCCCGCCTGGACCGGTCGCTCGCCCTGATCGTCAAGGTCGCCGAACACACCCCGCGCACCTACCGGATCGTGCTCCTCTCCGACCACGGACAGAGCCCCGGGGAGACCTTCGCCGGGGCGTACGGGCTGACGCTCAAGGACCTGGTGCGGGCGGGCTGCGGACTGCCCGTCTCCCGCCGGGCGCAGCGCACCCGCAGCGGCTCGGAGGCCCGCGACGCGGTACGGATCGCCCTGCACCGGCGGCCCGTCGAGGAGGGCGACGCGGAGCACCGCACGAAACCGTCCGACCCGGTCGTCCTCGCCTCCGGCAACCTCGGGCTCGTCTCCTTCCCCGACATCGAGGGGCGCGCCTCGCGCGAACGGCTCGACCGCGACCGGCCCGCCCTGCTGGGCACCCTCGCCAACCACCCGGGCATCGGCTTCCTGCTGGTGCGCAGCGAGCGTCACGGATCGGTGGTGCTGGGCCGGGGCGGGGAGGAGGTCCCGGTGGCGGAACTGGAGGACGGCAGGGGGCCGCTGGCGCCGTTCGGCCCCGGCGCGGCGGACGCGGTGCGCCGCACCGACACCTTCCCGCACGTCGCCGACATCATGGTCAACTCGATGTACGACGGCGCCACGGGGCGGGTGCACGCCTTCGAGGAGCAGATCGGTTCGCACGGCGGCCTGGGCGGCGAGCAGTCCCGGCCCTTCCTGCTGTGGCCCGCGGAGCTGTCCGCCCCGGTCGCGGAGGGCGAGGAACTGGTGGGGGCCGAGCAGGTGCACGAGGTGCTGCGGCGCTGGCTGCGGGAGTGTCCCGGGCCGCAGGTCCCGATCGAGCGACCGGGCACGACGGGCGGCGGGCACGAGGCGCACGACACGATCGAGGAGGCCGGCTGACGGCCACGGGCCGGCCCGCGGCACCCGGAGGACGGGCCGCGGGACGGCGTTGTCAGTGGTGGACGGCAGGATGGGGGCCATGACGAACTCAGCTGTTGTGCTCGCCGATGCCGCCGCCTACGCCGCCGCGGTCGAAGAGGCCTCGCAGGCCGCCGCCGCGTACTACGCCACGGGCGAGAGCACGCTCGACGACGACGCCTACGACCGGCTGGTGCGGGGGATCGCCGGGTACGAGGAGGAGCACCCGCAGGAGGTGCTGGCGGACTCGCCGACCGGCAAGGTGGCGGGCGGCGCCGCGACCGGGGACGTGCCGCACACGGTGCCGATGCTGTCCCTGGACAACGTCTTCTCGGCCGAGCAGTTCGTCACGTGGACGGCGTCGCTGGAGCGCCGGATCGGCCGGCCCGTCGCCGCGTGGAGCGTGGAGCCGAAGCTCGACGGCCTGGCGGTCGCCGCCCGTTACCGCGCGGGCCGGCTGGAGCGGCTGATCACCCGGGGCGACGGCACCGCGGGCGAGGACGTGTCGCATGCGATCGGCACCGTGGTCGGCCTCCCCGGGGAGCTCGCCGAGCCGGTGACGATCGAGATGCGCGGCGAGATCCTCATGACGAACGACCAGTTCGAGCAGGCCAACACCGTGCGCACCGAGCACGGCGGCGCCCCCTTCGCCAACCCGAGAAACGGCGCGGCCGGCACCCTGCGCGCCAAGGACCGCGCGTACACGGTGGAGATGACGTTCTTCGCCTACGGGGCCCTGCCACTGCCCGACTCCGGCGAGCTGACCGACACCCTCGCCGAACTCCCGCACAGCGAGACCCTGGCGTACGTCGCCGGGCTCGGCGTGCACACCGCCGCGGACACGGACGTGGCGCCGCGCACCGCGACCACCGTCGAGGAGGTGCAGAGCCGGGTCGAGGAAGTCGCCGCGCTGCGCGCCTCGTTGCCGTTCGGCATCGACGGCATCGTGATCAAGGCCGACCTCGCGGCCGACCAGCGCGAGGCCGGTTCCGGGAGCCGGGCGCCGCGCTGGGCCATCGCGTACAAGCTGCCCGCCGTCGAGAAGGTCACCCGGCTCCTCGGCGTCGAGTGGAACGTGGGCCGCACCGGCATCATCGCCCCGCGCGCCGTGCTGGAGCCGGTCGAGATCGACGGCTCGACCGTCAGCTACGCCACGCTGCACAACCCCGCGGACATCACCCGCCGCGATCTGCGCCTGGGCGACCGGGTGATGGTCTACAAGGCGGGCGACATCATCCCCCGGATCGAGGCACCGGTCGCCCATCTGCGGACCGGCGACGAGAAGCCCGTCGAATTCCCCGAGGCATGCCCGCAGTGCGGTTCCGAGATCGACACCAGCGAGCAGCGCTGGCGCTGTGTGCGGGGCCGCAACTGCCGCCTGGTCGCCTCCGTCTCGTACGCGGCGGGCCGCGACCAGCTCGACATCGAGGGCCTCGGCGCGACCCGCGTCGTCCAGCTCGTCGACGCCGGTCTGGTGACCGACTTCGCCGACCTCTTCACTCTCGACCGGGAGCAGCTGCTCGGCCTGGAGCGGATGGGCGAGACCAGTACCGACAACCTCCTGGCCGCCATCGAGACGGCCCGGACCCAGCCGCTCTCCCGGGTCTTCTGCGCGCTGGGCGTGCGCGGCACCGGCCGCTCCATGTCCCGGCGGATCGCCCGGTACTTCGCGGACATGGACCGGATCAGGGCCGCGGACGCGGAGGAGCTCCAGCGGGTCGACGGCATAGGCAAGGAGAAGGCCGCCGGGGTCGTCGCCGAGCTGGTGGAACTGGCCCCGCTGATCGAGAAGCTGGTGGCCGCCGGGGTCAACATGACGGAACCCGGCGCGACGCCCCCGCCCGCGCCGGGCGAGGAGAGCGAGGAGGCGGCGGGCGCCGCCGCGGACGGGGCGGGCACCGGCCTGCCGCTGGACGGCATGACCGTGGTGGTCACCGGCGCCATGACCGGCGCACTGGAGAAGCTCTCCCGGAACGAGATGAACGAGCTGATCGAGCGGGCGGGCGGCAAGTCCTCGTCCAGCGTCTCCAAGCGCACCACGCTCCTGGTCGCCGGTGAGAAGGCCGGGTCCAAGCGCACCAAGGCCGAGGACCTCGGCGTCCGGATCGCCGCGCCGGACGAGTTCGCCGAACTGCTCACCGGGTTCCTGCCTTCGGAGGTGTGACCCGCGACGGGGCAGGGCGTGACGCACGAGGGGGCACGGTGCGACGCGCGACGGAACCGCGGTGTGACGTACGACGGACGGGAAGTGCGACGCATCGCGGGGCCTGCGATGCCCGAGCCCTTTGATTTTGCCCGGGAGTGGCTTTCTTTGCCTCCCTATTGCATAGTGAGGGCTCGGCCATGCCTCGCTATCAGCGGGTCCATGGATGGGTGAACGGCTGTGGCGACGGGCCGGGGGAGGGGCGATGCGTTCTCTGCACGACGGACGTCGGCCCGTCCGGCCCGCCCGCCCCGATTACCGGGGTGTCACCCGCGGCCTCGCCATCGATCTCGGCAGCTCCCGCACCCGGGTCTGGATGCCCGGACACGGCGTCATCACCGACGCCCGCGGCGACTTCGGGACCGGCGCCGGGGCCGGGTACGGCCACCCGGTCCGGCGCGGACGCATCGTCGATTTCGAGTCGTGCGGCCGGATGCTCGGCCGGATCGCCGACATGGCCCTGGGCGAGGACCGCACGGGCACCGTGATCGTCCTCAGCCACCCCGTCCTCGCCGGGGCCGGGCACCGGGCCGCGGCGAAGGAACTGGTCGCCGCGCTCGGGCCGACGGGCGTCATCGCGCTGGACAGTGCGAGGGCCGCCGCGGCGTGCGCCGGACCCGGGGACGGCGGCCCGCTGCTCGTCGTCGACATCGGCGCCGAGCTCACCGAGGCGACCCTCCTCGTCGACGGCCGGGTCCGTGACGCCCGCCAGGCCGAGTCGGGGCTGAACGACCTCGACCCGTCCCAGCCGGCCGCCCCCGTCGTCCGCACCGTCCTGGACATGGTCATGGAGATGTGGAAGCAGGACCGGCACGGCGCCGTCCTCGGCGCCCTGCGCAGGGGCCCGCTGCTCACCGGCGGCGGTGCGGCCCGACGCGACGTCACCGACGCGATAGCGGCCCGCCTCGGGGTACGGGTGCGCCCCGCCGACGACCCGGCGACCACGGTCGTGCGGGGTGCGGGCATGGTCCTCGGCTCCGTGCTCCGCCACGCGGGCGCGGTGCCCGCCCTGCCCGGCCGACCGAGGTGACCCCCCTCCCGGGGCCGCTCCCGGGAAACGCGCACCCGGGGCCGCGTCCGACGGACGTCGCCGCCCGCCCGCAGGACGGTGCGCGCGGTGTACGGTGCGCGCGGCCGCACGACGGAGCACCGTCCTCGTACCCGGACCACCCTGACCGCCCCGGCGGCGCGTCGGGCACCCGCGTCGGACGTCGTGCGCCGGAGGGCACGCGCCGGACCCTGCCGGGCGCCCCGGCACCCGGCGGCACCGCACGGGCCGCCCGGCAGGCGCTGGTCGCCCTGCTGCTCACCGTCCTCGCCGTGGTCGGCGGCGCCCCCGCGTCCGCGCTCCCCGCCCGGCCGTCCGCCGGAGTGCCGCCCTCCGAGGCGTACGCGCCGGGCGGCCACCGCCCCACCCCGCACACCGACCGGACCCCCCGCACGGGCACCGTCGGCGACACCCGCCGCACCCGCGCGGGCACCACCCACGACACCCGCCGGGGCCGCACCGCCACGGCGACCGACCACCACCGGCCCGCACCGGTGACCGGCCCGGAGCCCCGGCCCCGGGCCGCCGCCGACCACGCCCGGCCTCCGCATCACCTTCCGCCGCCGGGCTCCGGCTCCGTGCTGCCCGGCACCCCCGGCGTCCGCGCGCCGGACCGGGCCCGCCCGCGCGCCCCCGAAGCCCCTTCCCCCACCACCGACCGTTTCCGCACCGCGCTTCCCGGCGTGCGCGGGCCTCCGAGGACGGCCGTCCACCGGCCACCGGTCCTGCCACCGGTCCCGTTCCACACGACCGCCGTCCCGTCCTCGCCGAGGTGAGGGCGCCCGGCGTCCCCTCGGAGGAAACCCATGACTCGCGCCACCACGGTGCGAGCGGTTCTGGCTGCGGCCGTCCTGCTCGTCTCCGTGTTCATCACGCTGACCATGTCGCCCAGACTCGGCCTCGACCTTCAGGGCGGCACCAGAATGGTGCTCCAGGCCAAGGACTCGGACACCGCGAAAGCGGACCGGGAGAGTACCGAGCACACCCTCGAAGTACTGCGCCGGCGCATCGACTCGCTCGGTGTCACCGAACCCACCCTGACCCGCTCCGGCGAGGACCGGATCATCGTCGAACTCCCCGACGTCCAGGACCCGCGCAAGGCCGCCGAGGTCATCGGCAGAACCGCCCAGCTCAGCTTCCACGCCGTCCAGGGACCGGGCACCCAGGAGGAGCCGAAGCCCGACGACAAGGGCGCGCAGGGCGAGAAGAAGTCCGACGACAAGGGCACTGGGGACGAACCGAAGCCCGACGGCGGACGGACGCTCCCCGACGAGCAGGGCCGCCCTCTCGCCCTCGGCCCGTCCAGGCTCTCCGGCGCGGGCGTCAAGGACGCCACCGCCGTGTTCGACGCCCAGCAGGGCGCCGGGTGGACCGTGTCCCTCGACTTCCACAAGAAGGCGGGCCGGGACTGGACCGAGCTGACGGGCGAAGCCGCCTGCAACCCGGTCCAGGACGACCGCCGTCGCGTCGCCATCGTCCTCGACCAGCGGATCATCTCCTCGCCGCAGGTCTCCCCCTCGGTCGGCTGCGGCGTCGGCCTGCCGTCCGGATCCACCCAGATCACCGGCTCCTTCAGCGCGGACGAGGCCAAGGAACTGGCCCTGCTCATCAAGGGCGGCGCCCTGCCGCTGCCCGTCGAGATCGTCGAGCAGCGGACCGTGGGACCGACGCTCGGCGCCGCCGCCATCGACGCCAGCGCCCGAGCCGCACTCATCGGAGCCGCGGCCACCGCGCTCTTCATCACCGTCGTCTACCGGCTCTTCGGCGCGCTCGCGGCCGTCGCCCTCGCCGCCTACGGGCTGATCTCCTACGCGGCCCTGGTCGGCCTCGGCGTCACCCTCACCCTTCCCGGTCTCGCCGGATTCGTCCTGGCCATCGGGATGGCGGTCGACGCCAACGTGCTGGTCTTCGAACGAGCCAGGGAGGAACACGCCCAACATCCCGACCGCTCCCTGCGTTCCTCGCTGACCGCCGGGTTCCGCAATGCCTGGAGCGCCGTCGCGGACTCCAACGTGACCACACTGATCGCGGCCGGGCTGCTGTTCTTCCTCGGCTCGGGACCGGTGAAGGGCTTCGGGGTCACGCTCGCCATCGGAGTCATCGCCTCGATGTTCTCCGCGCTCGTCATCGCCCGCGCCCTCACCGAGATCGCCGCGCGCTCCCGGTTCGTCAGCGACTACCGGGGCATCAACGGCATCGCCGTCCCCGGCCGGGTGCGCACCTGGCTGGCCCACCGCGACCCCCGGCCGATGCGGCACCCGCGCCGCTGGCTGCTGATCTCCACCGCACTGGTCGCCGTCGCCGTCCTCGGCATCGTCGTGCGCGGCGTCAACCTGGGCGTCGAGTTCACCGGTGGCCGACTCGTCGAGTACTCGACCAGCAAGCCCGTCGACGTGGAGCGGGCCCGTACCGTCCTGGCGGACGCGGGCTTCGGTGACGCCGAGGTCACCACGGCGGGCGCGGGCGACCTCTCCGTACGGACCGGGAAGATCGACAACGACGAGGAACACGCCCTGCGCTCCGCGATCGCGGCGGAGGGCGGCAAGACCACCAAGGTCCGTGACGAACTCATCGGGCCCAGCCTCGGCGACGAGCTGCGGCGCAACGCCCTGATCGCGCTCGGCATCGCCGTCCTGGTGCAGCTGGCGTACCTGGCGGCCCGGTTCCGCTGGACGTTCGCGGTGGGCTCGGTGGCGGCACTGGTCCACGACGTGATCATCCTGGTCGGTGCCTTCGCCTGGCTCGGCCGCACCGTCGACGGCATCTTCCTGGCCGCGCTCCTCACCGTCATCGGGTACTCCGTCAACGACTCGGTGGTGGTCTTCGACCGGGTCCGGGAACTGTGGGCGAAGGCCCGGCGGGTGCCCGTCGCCACGATCGCCGACCGGGCCGTCCTCCAGACCGTCCCCAGAACGATCAACACCGGAATGGGCGCGCTCTTCATCCTCACCGCGCTCGCCGTGCTCGGCGGCGACTCCCTCGCGGACTTCGCGCTCGCCCTGCTGATCGGCATCTGCGTCGGCACGTACTCCTCGGTGCTGACCGCCGTACCGGCCGCCCTCGTCCTGGAGCGGAGCAGCAAGGCCCCGCCGCCCGCCCGGAAGCGGTCGCCCGGCCGCAAGTCCGGCACGGGCCGGGCACGCCGGGACCCGCTGGACAACGGGGCACGGGTGTAGGCCGTCCCGGCCGGTGGGCGCGGACCGATCCGTCGCCCTCCGGCCGGGGCGCCCCGCCCCGCCGCACCGGTCGTCAGGGGGTGAGGGAGCGAAGGCGGTCGGCGGTGGCCCGGTCGGCGGGAAGGAACGTCTCGATCGCCAGCTCGGCCACCGTCACGTCCATCGGAGTGTTGAACGTCGCGATGGAGGAGACGAACGAGAGCACGTGCCCGTCGTGCTCGATCAGCATGGGCAGCGCGAAGGGGAGGGCGGAGCCGGGACCGTCCCCGGTGTCCTCGGCGTCCCCGGGGCTCTCGCCGCCCGCCGGTGCGGGATAGGCGGCGACCTCCTCGTACAGCTCGCGCAGCTCCGCCGACCGGGCGAGGGCGATCTGACGCCTCATCTGCGCCAGCAGATCGGCCCGCCACTCCCGCAGGTTCCGGATGCGCGGGGCCAGGCCCTCCGGGTGCAGGGTGAGCCGCATGACGTTCAGCGGCGGCACGAGCAGATGCTCGGCCATGCCGTCCAGCAGCATCGTGACGCCCCGATTGGCCGCCACCACGTCGTACTTTCCGTCGACGACGAGCGCCGGATACGGCTCGTACCCCTCCAGCAGCCGCTCCACCCCCTCGCGCAGCGCGCCCAGCGCCGGGTCGTCGAGCGGGGTCTGGGCGTAGCGCGGGGCGTAACCGGCCACCACCAGAAGGGCGTTGCGTTCCCGGACGGGGATCTCCAGATGCTCCGCGAGACGCAGGACCATCTCCTCGCTGGGGCGGGAGCGGCCCGTTTCGATGAAGGAGATGTGCCGGGCGGAGGAGTCCGCGCGCAGGGCCAGCTCCAGCTGGCTGATCCTGCGTTGTTCCCGCCAGCTGCGCAGCAGCGGCCCTACTCCCGTGTCGAGCGCGACAGTCGTCATACCCAGACCGTAACGTCACCGGCACCGATCGCTGACGAGGGAGTCGCCGTATGCCCGCCGCACCGCTGCCGCAGAAGGAGATCGAGGAGCGTCTGGGCGATCTGCCCGGCTGGTCGCTGGAGGGGGACCGGATCACCCGCACCTACCGGCTCCCCTCCCACTTCGCTGCCGCCGGGCTGACCGCGCACGTCGCCGCGATCCAGGACGAGCTGAACCACCACTCCGACCTGACCCTCGGATACAACACCGTCACCCTCTCCGTGAACACGCACGACGCGGGTGGTGCGGTCACGGAGAAGGACCTGAACCTGGCCGCGCGGGTGACGGCGATCGCCGCCGGACACGGCGCGCGGTAGCCGCGGGGCGGTACGGGACGGCGCGGCGTGTCACAACGCCGCGCCGAACCGCGGATGCGCGGCGAGCCAGCGCGTGTAGGTCCCACTGCGTTCCACCGCTTCCGCGTACGCCGCCCGGGTGTGCCCGCTCACGGCTCCGGCAGCCGTCCCGGCCGCCGCCGAACGCGGATGCCAGCCCAGCAGATGGCGCCAGCTCAGCGGCGAGCCGGTGATCGGCCGGGTCACCACCCCCGGCGTCGGCGGGAAGGTCGCCCGGCACAGCCCCACCGCCCGCCCCACCTGGACCAGATGGACGACGGATGCCGTGTCCGTCTCGTACACCGAGACCGGACTGAAACCGGCACGGGCACAGGCCCCGACGAAACAGTCGGCGAAACAGCCGTCGCCCGGCACGTCCGCCCAGCACTCGTCGGCCAGCGCGGAGAGGTCGAGCTCCTGCTCACCGGCGAGCGGATGGGAGTCCGGCAGCATCACGAAGACCGGATCGACGCCGATCACCTGCCACGTCAGCCGGTCGTTCGCCGGCGGCGGGCTCTCCCCGCAGGTGCCGATCAGGGCGAAGTCGAGCCGCCCCTCCACCAGCTGGGAGGCGATCTCGGCCACCGACCAGGAGGTGTACGTCGAGACCGGCGCGGTCGGATGCGCGGCGACCAGCCGGTCCACGAGACCGCCCAGCAGCGGCCCGTGCGTACCGCCCAGCCGGAAGCGCTCCATCGCGCCCCAGGCATTGGCGAACCGCACCGCCTCCTCCTGGAGCTCGCTCACCGCGGGCAGCACCACCCGGGCCCGTTCGAGCACCAGCTCACCGAGGAGCGTGGGCCGGGCACCGGTGTGGTCCCGGTCGAAGAGCGGGCCGCCGAGCGCTTTCTCGATCCGGCGCAGCTGCGCGCTCAGCGCGGGCTGGGCGAGCCCGAGGGTCGCGGCCGCCTTGGTCAGGCTTCCGGTGTCGGCAATGGCACGTACGGTTCGCAGATGGCGCAACTCCAGCTCCATAAACGCAAGTTATGGGCCCAGGGGCCCACCGGCAATATCCCGGTGACGATTCGGTGGGATGTGTCCTGGAGGCGTCCCCTCGATTGCGGTGATACGACCCCTCGCCGTCGTCCGGTGGGTCGGGGCGCGGGGGAGCCCCCGCGCCGACCGGCGCCGTGCGGGAGGCGGCTTTGCCGGACCGGCAACAAATCTCGCCCGGGAGCCGGGCGGGGGGTGAGGCTGTTCCCATGAACCAGCACACCGGACACGGCCGTCACGAGAGCGCCGCCCCCGCCCCCCGCCACCACCAGAACCCCGCCCACGGCCGGCACGGCCACCCGGGCCACGGGACTCCCGACGGCATCGACTGGGACGTCATGGGGCCGCTGCTGGAGCAGAACGCCGAGATCAGCCGCCCGCAGTACGAGGAGGCGGCCCGCTGGATCGCCGGGCTTCCCACGGCCCCGCAGGTGCGCCGGGTGCTCGACATCGGCAGCGGCCCCGGCGTGATCACCTGCCTGCTCGCCGAGATGTTCCCCGGGGCGGAGGTCGTCGCCGTCGACGGCACCCCGGCACTCCTGGAACGCACCGGGGAGCGCGCCGAACGGCTCGGCCTGGCCGACCGGGTCCGCGTACGGCAGGCCGACCTCCCCGACGACCTCGACGGACTGGGCGAGGCGGACCTGATCTGGGCGGGCAACACCCTGCACCACATGGGCGACCAGCGTGCCGCGCTCGCCACGCTCGCCGGACTGCTGCGCCCCGGCGGGACCGTCGCCCTGGTCGAGGGCGGGCTGCAGCCCCGTCAGCTGCCGCGCGACATCGGCATGGGGCGGCCGGGACTGGAGACCAGGCTCGAAGCGATCAACACGGACCGGTTCGAGGACATGCGGGCGGCGCTGCCCGGCACCAAGCGGGAGTCCGAGGACTGGAGCGCCCTGTTCGCCGCGGTGGGGCTGGAACCGCAGGGCACCCGCAGTTTCCTGCTCGACCTCCCGGCACCGGTCTCCGAACAGGTCCGCGAGCACGCCGTCATCGAGTTCACCCGGCGGCGCGAGGCCTTCGTGGAGTACCTCACGGCCGAGGACGCCGCCGTGCTCGACCGGCTGCTCGACCCCGACGATCCGGCCGGGCTGCGCCGCCGCCCCGACCTCTTCCTGCTCTCGGTGCGCACCGTGCACCTGGGCCGGCGCGGCTGACGGGAGCCCCGGCGCGGATCCGGTCCACCCCTGCTGACCTGCCGAGTTTCCGGGCGGTGGGCGGTGGACCGGCCGCCGGCCGGACCGTGTCAAGGCAAGACACGCTTCCGCCGGGGTGAGCAGGCATCAGAAAGTCCCCTGAGCAGGCTAATGCCGGATCAATTCGCCAATGAAAAGCGGAAGTTGATGCATCATAGAATGATATGAAAATAGCATATGGCGTACTTCATGTAGCTCGACCAGGGTGCCGACGCCTACCTGCCCCGTGTCCGATATGACAGGTTTGCGGATCGTCAGTACGTTCGTTCTCAGATCGACTGCTCGGTCGATCGATCTGAGACAGGAGAAGCAACATGATCACCCGTTCCACCATCGTCACGGCCGCCGTCGCGGCCGCTGCGGCCCTGGCCGCCACTGGCATCACCTACGCCTCGGCCGCCAGCTCCGCGCCGGTCGAGGTGGCTCAGCCCGTCGTCCAGCAGGCTGTCCCCGGTTCGGCTCTCGGTGGCGGCGACGTCGGCAAGGGCAACGAGGGCAAGGGCAACGAGGGCAAGGAGTTCGAGGGCAAGGGCTTCGAGCGGCGTGGCCACGAGGAGGGTCGTGACCGTGACTACTTCGGCCGCATCCACATCAACGAGCGGACGTACTCCGACGAGCTGGGCGGCTGCGTGACCGTGGTCAGCGGTCTCGGTTCCAAGAGCCTCAACATCCGCAACGACAGCCGCCGGACCGTCGAGGTCTTCCGCGGGGCCACCTGCGACAACGGCGCCCCCATCGCCACCGTCGGACCGCACAGCTCCAGCGACGGAGTGCACCCGGGTCACGTCAAGGGTGGCGTGTGGGTCGACAACGGAGTGGTGGGCAGCTTCCGGGTGATCAAGCATCACTTCGACGAGGACCGTGACAAGGGCGGCCGTGACTGGTGACCGATTCGCTCGGTTGACGTAGAACCCCGGCCCGCCGGAATCGGGCCGGGGCTCCAGTCAGGGTATCCGGGCGGGGCGACCCGCTCGGATACCCGCACCTGAACGAAGACTGAACAAGCCCGAACGCCTGCTAAATCATAGTAAAGCCGGACGGTGAGGCACTGCCAGCCGACCGGAACAGCCGCACCGTACGCAGTTGCCGGGTTCCGGTTCCTTTTCGGCTCCGGGACTCCGCTTCCGGATTCGTTCTCGGATCGTGGCCCTCGACGGAGCCCGGCGACCGGGCGGCAGAACGTGGCGTCGGCGTGGCAGACGCCGTCCATGTCCCGGCCGCCGGAAGGTCGGCGGGCCCTCTTGGCCCGGATGGGTGACGGGCCGGGCGGCGCGGCCCCGAAGGGCCACCCGAATCCCGGTCCGCACGCATCCGCACATCCGCGCGTACCCCGCGCATCCGCACATGTCCCGCGCACCCGTACACGTCCCCCACCCGTCCCCGGCGCGTCCCCGTTCCTGCCGCCCGTACCCGGCCTATGGCCCGGGGGTGTCCCGTACCGGTTCCAGTCGCCACCACTGGGCGGGGGAGTCGGTGTCCTCCCACTGCTGGACACGGGCGCCGTCCGCCGTGCTGCCGTCGGCCACTTCGAGGACGAGGCCACTGACGAAGCTGATCAGCGTCACCACCCCCGGCGCCTCCAGGTGCCGCTCGATCAGCCACTCCTGGGCGCCGTAGTTGTTGGCCCGCCACTGCTGGATCACGGCGCCGTTCTCGGTGGAGGCGCCGGCCACGTCCAGCCGTTTCCCGCTGTGGACATTGACCAGGTGGTACAGCGCCGAGCCCTCGTGCACCGGCGAGAGCTGCCAGAGCTGGTCCGGCGAGCCGCTCTCCTCGGCCTGCCGGACCGGCGCACCGCCGCCCTTGGCGGCGCCGTGCACCCCCAGCAGCAGTCCGCTGCCCACGTTGCGCAGCCGGTAGCGGCCCGCTGCGACGACGGGCGCGCCGTCCCCGTTCATGTTCCGGTCCTTCCGCGTAGCAGACCGCCGCCCGGCGCGGAGGCCGGGCGGCGGTCTGTGCCGTCTTCCGCCGGGGCGGGCGCGAAGGCGCACCCCGGCGCTGCTGTGCCGTGTGCTTCGCCGCCGCGTCGTACGGTGCGCTTCGGCGGTACGGAGGAGGGGGGTCAGGCCCCGACGTTGAACTCGGCGGGGTCCGGGCCGAGGCGCTTGCCCTCGTCGAGTGCGGCGAGCGCGGCCAGGTCGTCCGCGTCCAGCTCGAAGCCGAACACGTCGATGTTCTCCGCGATCCGGGACGGCGTCACGGACTTCGGGATCACCACGTTGCCGATCTGGAGGTGCCAGCGGAGCACCACCTGGGCGGGCGTGCGGTCGTGCTTCCGGGCGATCGCGACGATCGTCGGGACCTCCAGGAGGCCCTTGCCCTGGCCCAGCGGCGACCACGCCTCGGTCCTGATGCCGTGTTCGGCGTGGAAGGCGCGCGACTCGGCCTGCTGGAGCTGCGGGTGGAGCTCGATCTGGTTGAGCACCGGGACCACGGAGGTCTCGCCGAGCAGGCGCTCCAGGTGCTCGGGCAGGAAGTTCGAGACGCCGATGGCCTTCGCGCGGCCCTCGGAGCAGATCTTCTCGAAGGCCTTGTACGTGTCGATGTACGCGTCCTTGGCGGGCACCGGCCAGTGGATCAGGTACAGGTCGACGTAGTCGAGCCCCAGCCTGTCGAGCGAGGCGTCGAAGGCGCGCAGGGTCGCGTCGTGACCCTGGTCGTCGTTCCACAGCTTGGTGGTGACGAAGAGTTCCTCGCGGGGGAGGCCGCAGGCCGCAACGGCCTTGCCCGTGCCCCGCTCGTTCTCGTAGATCGCGGCGGTGTCGATGCTCCGGTACCCGGACTCGATGGCCGTCGCGACCGCCTTCTCGGCCTCGTCGTCCGGCACCTGCCAGACGCCGTACCCGAGCTGCGGCATCTCGACGCCGTTGTTGAGGGTGATGGAGGGGACCTGGCTCACGAGCGGTCGATCCTTACGTCGTCGGGTGGTACGTGCATGGGGAACGATCGAGGCGCGCCATGCATTCCCCGCCGCCCGATGTTCCGAACCGGCCTCCTGGTCCCCGCCGGTCCCGGCGCCCGGCCGCGTGCCGCTCCGCCGGGCCCGCCGGCCCTCCCGTACGCACTCCTCGGGTCCTCCTGTGCGTATTCCTCCGGCTCCGTCCGTACGGATCTCCCGGGCCGCATCCGTCCAAGTCATTGACCGGACCCCGTCATCACGCGACGCTTGAGCACATTGCTGAACATCGGACATCCTTATGAACAAATGGTCGAGGGGAGCCGTGCGGCCGACCGCGGCTTCCGCGGCTGTGGCGCCAGGGGGTGGCGCGCTCCCGTCCGGCCGGGGCGGCGGGGTGGCTCGTCGCTCTCCGAGGGCTGCCCGCGCACCGCTCAACTCGCCTGCAACTTCCGGGATTTGGGCCCGCGAGGGGCATTGACAGATCGCCCCGCAGGGAATCCCATGCAGTATCGGTTAGGAACCTTTCCTAACATCGAGAACCGGAAGGGAACACCCGTGCACCCTGCCGCACCCCCACGCCGCTCGGCGGCAGTCCTCACCGGCGTCGGCTGTCTGCTCCTGCCCCTGCTCGCCGTGCCGTCCGCCGCGGCGGTGGCCACCCCGTCGTCCGCGACCGCGGCGGCCACCCGGTACGAGGCCGAGGACGCCCGGCTGACCCGGGCCGCCGTGGCGACGAACCACACCGGCTACTCCGGCACCGGTTTCGTCGACTACACCAACGCCGTCGGATCGTCAGTGGAGTTCACGGTGGACACCCCGGCCGGCGGCGACTCGCTCGCCATCCGCTACGCCAACGGAACCACCACCGGCCGCCCGATGGACATCAGCGTCAACGGCACCGTCGTCGCGTCCGACGTCCCGTTCGGCTCCACCGGCTCCTGGGACACCTGGGCGACGAAGACCGTCGGCGTCCGCCTCGCCGCCGGGACCAACACCGTCCGGGCCACCGCGACCACGGCGAACGGCGGCCCCAACCTCGACCGCATCGACGTCGGGCTCCCCGCCACCGGCGGCCCCGCGGTGCCCTTCGGCAGCCACGCATTCCCCTACGCGGCGGGGACGCTGAAGCCGTCCGGCTCGCAGTCCACGCTCGACCAGGCCGTGATCCAGGCGTACAACGCCTGGAAGTCCGCGTTCGTCCGGCAGAACTGCGGCAACGGCTGGTACGAGGTCGTCTCGCCGGACGCCGACCACCTCTACGTCGCCGAGGCCCAGGGCTACGGCATGGTCGTCACCGCCACGATGGCGGGCGCCGACCCGCAGGCGAAGACCGTCTTCGACGGCATGGTCAAGTACATGCTGGCCCACCCCTCGGTGAACAACCCCGACCTCCTCGCCGCCGAACAGGACGCCTCCTGCAGGAGCGTCGACGGCTCCGACTCCGCGACCGACGGGGACCTCGACGTCGCCTACGGCCTGCTCCTCGCCGACAAGCAGTGGGGCTCCACCGGCACGTACGACTACAAGGACCTCGCGATCAAGCACATCAACGCCATCAAGGAGAGCGAGGTCAACCCGACCACGCACCTGATGCTGTTCGGCGACTGGTCGGACTCCGGCGAGTCCCACTACTGGATGACCCGCTCCTCGGACTGGATGATCGACCACTTCCGCGCCTTCAGGACCGCCACCGGCGACAACACCTGGGACACCGTGCGCACGGCCCATCAGAAGCTGATCACCTCCCAGCAGTCCAAGTACGCGCCCGACACCGGGCTGTTGGCGGACTTCGTCGTCAACACCAACGGCACGCCCAAGCCCGCGCCGGGCGAGGTGCTCGAATCGCCCAACGACGGCGACTACTCCTGGAACGCCTGCCGCGACCCGTGGCGCATCGGCACCGACGCCGTCACCAGCGGGGACGCCGCCTCGCTCGCCGCGGCCCGCAGGCTCAACTCCTGGATCAAGACCGCCACCGGCGGTGACCCGGACCGGATCGGCAGCGGCTACCACCTGAACGGCTCGGCGTTCGACGACGGCAACGACATGGCGTTCACCGCCCCGTTCGTCGTGACCGCCCTGACCGACCCCGGCTCCCAGGCATGGCTCGACGCGCTGTGGGACAAGCTCACCACCACCCCGATCGACCCCGGTCTCTACTACGGCGCGAGCGTCCAGCTGCAGACGATGATCGTCGCATCCGGCAACTACTGGGTTCCCTGAGGGAGGTTCGCAGATGCACGCCAGAACGCTCACCGCGTTACGGGGCAAAGCGGCGGCCCTCGCGGCCGTGCTGCTCTGCACCACCCCGGTGCAGGCGGTTCCGCGGTCCGCGTCCGCAGCCGCCACCCGGTACGAGGCGGAGGCCGCGACGATCGTCAAGGGCGCGGCCGAGTCCAACCACTCCGGCTACTCGGGCACGGGCTTCGTCAACGGCGACAACGTCGTGGGCAGTTACGTGGAGTTCACCGTCACCGCGGCCGCCGCGGGAACCGGGAGGATCGCCGTCCGGTACTCCAACGGCACGGCGGCCGACCGGTCCGCCGACATCGCCGTCGACGGCACGGTCGTCTCGGCGGCCCGCACCTTCGGCGCCACCACCGACTGGAACACCTGGGCCACCTCGACCCTCACCACCCCGCTGAAGGCGGGCGGCAACAAGATCCGGCTGACGTCCACGACGGCCGACGGGCTGCCCAACCTCGACTACCTCGACGTCACGGTCACCCCCTCGGACACCGGGGCGCCCACCGCCCCCGGGCAGCCCACCTGCACGGGAATCACCGAGAACAGCATCACGCTGAACTGGACCGCGTCCACGGACGACGTGGGCGTCGCCGCGTACGACATCTACGAACACGGCAACAAGTTCGGCGAGGCCCCCGGCACCGCCACCACGAAGAACCTGACGGGCCTCGCCCCCGGCACCACGTACAACCTCACCCTGTTCGCCCGTGACGCGGCCGGCAACGTGTCGTCGGTCAGCCCGATCGTGGACTGCACCACCCTGCGCAGCGACGACACCACCGCGCCCTCGGCCCCCGGCACCCTGTCGGCCTCGGACCTCACCGCGAACAGCGTCGTCCTGAACTGGGGCGCGTCCACGGACGACAAGGCCGTCACCGCCTACGAGGTGCGCAGCGGCAGCACCGTCTACAAGACCGTGACCGGCACCCCGCCGGCCACCACGACCACCCTCACCGGGCTCGCCTGCGCCAGTCCGTACACCCTGGACGTCGTCGCCAAGGACGCGGCGGGCAACACCTCCCCGCCGGGCAACGCGGTCACCTTCACCACCCCGGACTGCGCCACCGACGGCGGCGTCCCGTCCGGCATCACCACCGTCTCCACCGGCTGGTCCATTCCCTGGGGCACCCACTGGATGCCCGACGGAAAGACCGCCCTGGTCACCGAACGGGACGGCTTCAAGGTCTTCAGGGCCACGACCGACGGCGCCCGGACCCAGGTCGGGTCGGTGCCCGAGGCGGTCACGACCGACGGCGAGGGCGGCCTGCTCGGCGTCGCCGTCGACCCGAAGTGGTCCACCAACCACCACGTGTACTTCATGCACACCGCGTCGGAGGGCAACCGGATCGCCCGGATGACCTACGACGGCAGCTCGCTCGGCGGGTACCAGGTCCTGCTCCGGGGCATCAAGAAGAGCCGCTACCACAACGGCGGACGGCTCGCCTTCGGCCCCGACGGCTACCTGTACGCCTCGACCGGCGAAGCGCAGACCCCCGACCTCGCCCAGGACAAGAACTCTCTGAACGGCAAGATCCTGCGGATGACCACGGACGGGAAGCCCGCCCCCGGCAACCCGTTC
The DNA here is from genome assembly GCF_053596315.1 of Streptomyces sp. NPDC001732. Taxonomy (NCBI): domain Bacteria; kingdom Bacillati; phylum Actinomycetota; class Actinomycetes; order Kitasatosporales; family Streptomycetaceae; genus Streptomyces; species Streptomyces sp. NPDC001732. The sequence goes on along the minus strand of NZ_JBSFFY010000006.1, from coordinate 148,990 downwards.
GGCAACCACGTCTACAGCTACGGCCACCGCAACCCGCAGGGACTCGCCTTCGACCGCAACGGCCGCCTGTGGGAAGCGGAGTTCGGCGACAGCAAGAAGGACGAACTCAACCTCATCAAGCCGGGCAAGAACTACGGCTGGCCCATCTGCGAGGGCACCTGCACCACGTCCGGCATGACCAATCCGAAGAAGACCTGGAACATCTCCGAGGCGTCGCCCAGCGGAATCGCCATCGTCCGCAACGTCATCTACATGGCCGCCCTGAAGGGCGAACGGCTGTGGCGGGTGCCGATCACCGGTGACACCGAGAACCTCGGCACGCCGAGCGCCTACTACGTCGGCACGTACGGCAGGCTGCGCACCGTCACCGCGGTGCCCGGCCGGGACCAACTGTGGCTGTCCACCACCAACTGCGACAACAAGGGCAACGAACCGGACGGCTCGGACAAGCTGTTCCGCGTCTCGATCACCTAGGGCCTCTCGTGCGGATCATGCCGGGCTCGCGTGCCTCGGCCTGATCCGAACGAAAGACCCCGGCCCGGTACCGCACGGCACGTCGTACGCGCTGTACCGCCGGGGCACCTCGGTGCCTCAGTGGTACAGCGCGTCGACCTCCGCCGCGTACGCCGTCTCGATCGCCCTGCGCTTCAGCTTCAGCGACGGGGTGAGCAGACCGTGCTCCTCGCTGAACGGATGGGCCAGGATCCGGAACGTACGGATCGACTCGGCCTGCGAGACCGCCGTGTTGGCGGCCACCACCGCCCGCCGGATCTCCATCTCCAGGCCCGGGTCGCGCACCAGCTCCCGCGGCTCCAGCGGCGTCCGCCCCTGCATCGACAGCCAGTGGTCCACCGCCTCCTGGTCGACCGTGACCAGCGCCGCGATGTACGGCCGGTCGTTGCCGACCACGATGCACTGCGCGACCAGCGGATGCGCCCGCACCCGCTCCTCCAGACCGCTCGGCGACACGCTCTTGCCGCCCGAGGTCACCAGGATCTCCTTCTTCCGCCCGGTGATCGTCAGGAAGCCGTCCCCGTCGAGCGACCCCAGGTCGCCGGTGGACAGCCAGCCGTCGCGCAGCACCGCGTCGGTGGAGGCGGGATCGCCGAGGTAACCGGAGAACACATGGTCGCCGTGCACCCACACCTCGCCGTCCTCGGCGATGTGCACGGTCGTGCCGGGGATCGGCTGCCCCACCGTCCCGTACCGGGGGCGCTCCGGCGGATTGGCGGTGGCCGCGGCGGACGTCTCGGTCAGCCCGTACCCCTCGTAGATCCGGACGCCCGCCCCCTCGAAGAACAGCCCTAGCCGCCGCTCCATGCCCGAACCGCCGGACATGGCGTGCCGGATCCGGCCGCCCATCGCCTCGCGCACCTTCCGGTACACGACCCTGTCGAAGAACTGGTGCTGCATCCGCAGCCCGGCGGACGGCCCGGGGCCGGTCCTGAAGGCCCGTTCCTCCATCGCCTCGGCGTACTTCACGGCGACGTCCACCGCCTTGTCGAACGGCCCCGCCCGGCCCTCCGCCTCGGCCCTGCGCCGGGCGGCGTCGAAGACCTTCTCGAAGACGTACGGCACCGCCAGGACGAACGTCGGCCGGAACGACACCAGATCCGGCATCAGCGCCCTGGCCGACATCTCCGGCTGATGGCCCAGCCGCACCCGGCCGCGGAGCGCCGCGACCTCGACCATCCGGCCGAAGATGTGGGACAGCGGCAGGAAAAGCAGGGTGGACGCCTCGTCGCCCGGAGTGGAGCGGAACACCTCCGTCCAGCGGGAGATGATGGTGTCCGTCTCGAACATGAAGTTGGCATGGGTGATCACACAGCCCTTGGGACGGCCCGTCGTCCCCGACGTGTAGATGACGGTCGCCACCGAATCGGGCGTCACCGCGCGCCGGTGGCGGTGCACCACCTCGTCCTCGAGCTGCGCGCCCGCGGCGATCAGGTCGGCCACCGCGTCGGCGTCCAGCTGCCACAGCCGTTCGAGCCGGGGCAGCCGGTCGATCACCGACGCGACGGTCATCGCGTGGTCCTCGTGCTCGACCACGACGGCGGACACATCGGCGTCGTGCAGCATCCACAGCACCTGCTCGGCCGAGGACGTCGGATAGACCGGCACGGACTGCGCGCCGACCGACCACAGGGCGAGGTCGAAGAGCGTCCACTCGTAGCACGTGCGCGACATCAGAGCCACCCGGTCGCCGAATCTGACGCCGTGGGCGATCAGCCCCTTGGCGAGCGCCAGCACCTCGTCGCGGAACGCGGCAGCGGTGACATCCCGCCAGTTTCCGTGCGCGTCCTTGCGGCCGAGCGCAACCCGGTGCGGGTCCTCCTCGGCCTGGTCGAACACCGAGTCGGCCAGCCCGCCCACGAGGGGCGCGGCCGCCATGGGTGGGACAGTGAACTCGCGCAATGACCTGCTCCTCGTGGCGCTCCGCACAGCGCCGTGACGCTACCCCACAGAGCGGCGGGACGGGAGGGCCCCGGTCCGGCGGACCGCATGGCATATGCACAGGTCAGCCGCCGAAATCCGGCCAGATGGGCAAGGCTCGGGCGCGGCCGGGACCGCGGAGCGGCGGCCCGGCGCCGGAATCTCCACCGAATCTGTACGCCGCTGCCACTCCCGCCACCGGCCGGTACGGGGTAGTTCGCCCGTGGTCGTCCGGCCGGGACGGAGCGGGCCTCCGCCATCGCCCGGCCCCCTGCGGGCCGGTGGTCAGACGCCGTCCCGCCCGCCTCCCGGACCGGCCGCCCCGGCCTCCCGGACCAGCCGGTCGCCGCCCGCGAGGATCGCCGCCGCCAGGGCGTCGGCGGCCTCGCGCGCCCCTTCGCGCCGGTGGCCGTGCGACAGGACGAAGTCCACCCCGCCCAACTCCGGCAGCCCCGCCCTGGCCGGGACCGGCACCAGCCCCGGCGGGATCAGCCCCCGGCTGTGGGCCATCACGCCCAGCCCCGCGCGGGCCGCCGCGACCAGTCCGCTCAGGCTGGCGCTGGTGCAGGCGATCCGCCAGGGCCGGCCGTGCTCCTCCAGGACCTCCAGGGCGCGGGCCCGGGTGATGCCCGGCGGCGGGAACAGCACCAGTGGAACCGGCCGGTCCGGGTCGATCCGCAGCCGCGGCGCGCCGATCCAGGCCAGCGTGTCCCGCCGGACCAGCTCGCCGTGCGTGTCCCCGGTGCGCCGCTTGGCCAGGACGAGGTCGAGCCGGCCGGCCGCGAGGCGCTGGTGCAGCGTCCCGGACAGCTCCACCGTCAGCTCCAGATCGACCTCCGGGTGGTCGTGGCGGAACGCCTCCAGGATCTCCGGCAGCCGGGTCAGCACGAAGTCCTCGGAGGCCCCGAACCGCAGCCGCCCGCGCAGCCGGGTCCCGGTGAAGAAGGCCGCGGCCCGCTCATGGGCGTCGAGTATCGTCCGCGCGAAACCGAGCATCGCCTCACCGTCCACGGTGAGGTCCACCCGGTGCGTGTCCCGGGCGAACAGCTGCCGCCCCGCCGCCTCCTCCAGCCGCCGTACGTGCTGGCTCACCGTGGACTGCCGCACCCCCAGCCGCCGGGCCGCCTGGGTGAAGCTCAGCGTCTGGGCGACGGCGAGGAAGGTACGCAACTGCGCCGGGTCGTACATGTCCCCAGGCTATCGCCGAACGTGATGGCAGTCAGAGCGGTGTACGGGATTCCCGATCGCGCGGACCGGGAGCAGCATGGTGCTGGCCGGACCCGAACCAAGAGGACACGTGGAGCACATGAGCCGTCGCACCCCGAAGCTGCCGTCCCGGCCGCCGATCGACCCGTACGTCCTGGCCCTGATCGGCACGGTGGCGCTCGCGGCGGCACTGCCCGTCTCGGGGACCGCCGCGGAGGTGGCGAAGGGCGCCTCGACCGGAGCCGTCGCCCTGCTCTTCTTCCTGTACGGGGCCCGGCTCTCCACCGACGAGGCCCTGGCGGGTCTCAAGCACTGGCGGCTCCACCTCACCGTGCTGATCTGCACCTTCGTCGCATTCCCGCTGCTCGGACTGGCGGCCCGGGGACTGGTCCCGTACGTCCTGACGCCGCAGCTGCACAGCGGTCTCCTCTTCCTCTGCCTCGTCCCGTCGACCATCCAGTCGTCGATCGCCTTCACCTCGATCGCCCGCGGCAACGTGTCCGCCGCGATCTGTGCGGGCTCCTTCTCCTCGATCGCCGGGATCTTCCTCACCCCGCTGCTCGCGGCCGTCCTGCTCGGCAACGACGGCGGCGGGTTCTCGGCGGACGCGCTGCTGAGGATCGGGGGCCAACTGCTGCTGCCGTTCGTCGCCGGTCAGTTGTTGCGCCGCTGGATCGGCGGTTTCGTCACCCGTCACAAGAAGGTCCTCGGACGGGTCGACCGGGGCTCGATCCTGCTCGTCGTCTACACGGCCTTCAGCGCGGGCATGGCCGCGGGCATCTGGCACCGGGTCACCCCGGCCAGGCTCGGCGCGCTGCTCGCTGTCGAGGCGCTGCTGCTCGCGCTGATGCTCACGATCAGCTGGTACGGGGCCAAGCGGCTCGGCTTCGGGCGGGAGGACCGGATCGCCGTCCAGTTCGCCGGGTCGAAGAAGAGCCTGGCCGCCGGGCTGCCGATGGCGAGCGTCCTGTTCGGGGCGCAGGCCTCCCTCGCCGTGCTGCCGCTCATGCTCTTCCACCAGATGCAGCTGATGGTGTGCGCGGTGCTCGCCAAGCGCCGCTCGCGCGACCCGCAGGAGGCGGACGCCACGGTCGGGGCGGTGGCGCGGGAGCCCGCCGTCGCGAGCTGACCGGGCCTCCCGGCAGCCCTGCACGGCAGCCCCGCCCGGCGGGCGGGCGATCCCGGTCCCCGGTGGTCCGGGTCCCCCGGAGCCCTCGGCCCCGGGCGGTCCCGGCCCCCGAGCGCGCTCAGTCCCGGGCGGCCTTTGTCGGCAGGGCGATGCGGTGTTCGCCCGCGTACACGTTCATGGAGGGGCCCCGCAGGAAGCCCACCAGGGTCAGCCCGGTCTCGTCCGCCAGGTCGACGGCGAGGGAGGACGGCGCCGAGACCGCGGCGAGCACCGGGATCCCGGCCATCACCGCCTTCTGGGCCAGCTCGAACGAGGCCCGCCCCGACACCAGCAGGATCGCCCGGGACAGTGGCAGCCGGTGGTCGGTCAGGGCCCGGCCGACCAGCTTGTCCACCGCGTTGTGCCGGCCGACGTCCTCCCGGACGTCGAGCAGCTCGCCCGTCTCGGAGAACAGCGCCGCCGCGTGCAGCCCGCCGGTCCGGTCGAAGACCCGCTGGGCGGCGCGCAGCCGGTCGGGGAGGGCGGAGAGCAGGGCGGGCTCGACCCGGACCGGGGGAGCGTCGGCGATCGGGTGCCGGGTCGAGGTGCGTACCGCGTCCAGGCTCGCCTTGCCGCACAGCCCGCAGGACGAGGTGGTGTACACATTGCGTTCGAGGGTGATGTCGGGGACCGCCACACCGGGGGCGAGCTGCACGTCCACCACGTTGTACGTGTTGACGCCGTCCGCCGTCGCACCGGCACAGTAGACGATCGACCGCACCTCGGAGCCGTCGCCGACGACGCCCTCGCTCACCAGGAAGCCCGCCGCGAGCGCGAAGTCGTCCCCCGGCGTGCGCATCGTGATGGCGAGCGGCCTGCCGTTCAGCCGGATCTCCAGCGGCTCCTCGGCGACGAGCGTGTCGGGGCGGGCGGAGACCGCCCCGTCCCGGATGCGGATGGTGCGGCGGCGCTCGGTGACCCGTCCCATGGCGGCTGACCCGACTCCTTGCGTGATGGAGGCCGGAACGCCGCGGAAGCCGGACCGGCCCTCGATGTGGAGGTCGCCGCAGGTCACCGGAGTGTCGTGCGGAGCGGTGACCCCGGCGGTCCCATTGTCCTGCACGCGAGGACGCGGCTGTGAGCCGTGTGCCGCAAGGGTCGGATGGGACTGTTGTCAAGCCTCCAACGGCCGGGCGCTATTCCTGTGGGAACACGTGCCCCCGTACCCGGCGGTAGCGACCAAGACTGGATGGTTCCTGCCATACGTAGCGAGGGGATCCCGTACATGACCGGCTCACGTGTCGTGGCGCTCGGCCACTACCAGCCCGCCAAGGTGCTCACCAACGACGACCTGGCGGCCATGGTCGACACCAGCGACGAGTGGATCACCAGCCGCGTCGGCATCAGGACCCGTCACATCGGGGGCCCCGACGAGCCGGTGGACGAGCTGGCCGCGCACGCGGGGGCCAAGGCGCTCGCCGCGGCCGGGCTCCAGCCGGCCGAGGTCGATCTGGTCCTCGTCGCCACCTCCACCGCGATCGACCGCTCGCCGAGCATGTCGGCGCGGGTCGCCGCCCGGCTCGGGATGGGCTCGCCCGCGGTGATGGACATCAACGTGGTCTGCTCCGGCTTCACCCACGCCCTCGCCACCGCCGACCACGCGATCCGGGCCGGGGCGGCCGAACGGGTCCTCGTCATCGGGGCCGACAAGATGGCGGACATCGCCGACTGGACCGACCGCAGCACCTGCGTCCTGCTCGGCGACGGGGCCGGTGCGGCGGTCGTCGTCGCGGAACCGGACGGTACCGACCGGCCCGGGATCGGCCCCGTCCTGTGGGGATCGGTGCCGGAGATGGGCAACGCGGTACGGATCGAGGGGACGCCGCCCCGTTTCGCGCAGGAGGGGCAGTCCGTCTACCGCTGGGCCACCACCCAGCTGCCGCCCATCGCCCGCAAGGTGTGCGAGAAGGCCGGAGTCGCCCCGGAGGAGCTGGGCGCCGTGGTGCTGCACCAGGCCAATCTGAGGATCGTCGAGCCGGTCGCCAGGAAGATCGGTGCGGTCAACGCGGTCGTCGCCCGGGACGTCGTGGACTCCGGCAACACGTCCGCGGCCTCGATCCCGATGGCCCTGTCCAAACTGGTGGAGCGCGGCGAGGTCCACAGCGGCGCCCCCGCCCTGCTCTTCGGTTTCGGCGGCAACCTCTCGTACGCGGGCCAGGTGATCCGCTGCCCCTGAGCGCCGACGCCCCGTCGAGGCCCGTCGGCTCCCGGCGGGCCCCTCACCGGGACCGTCCGCGCGGACGCGCCGGGCGGCAGGCACACTGGCCGGTGTGACGATACTGAGCAAGGGCGCCAACATGCCGGTCGAGGCCGCCGCGGTCAGGGCGGTGCTCGGCTGGTCGACAGGGCCCGGCGTGCCGGATGTGGACGCTTCCGCGCTGCTGCTGACCAGCGGCGGACGGGTGCGGTCCGACGACGACTTCGTCTTCTACAACCAGCCACGGCACGCCTCGGGCGCCGTGACCCACCTCGGCAAGCAGCCCGGCACCGACACGCTGGAGGTCCGTCCGGGGGCGCTGGGGCCCGACGTCGAACGCGTCGCGCTCTGCGCGTCCGCCGAGGGCGGCACGTTCGGCCAGGTCCCGGGACTGCACCTGCGGCTGCTCGACGCGGCGTCCGGCGCCGAGCTGGCCCGGTTCGAGATGTCCGCGGGGCCGGAGACCGCCCTGGTCGGCGGCGAGCTCTACCGGCGCGACGGCGGCTGGAAGTTCCGGGCGGTCGGACAGGGTTATGCGAGCGGTCTGGCGGGACTGGCGACCGACTTCGGCATCACCGTCGACGACGAGCCGCCCGCGTCCGGGCCGGCGCCCGCGCCGATGGCCGGAGCACTGCTCCCGCCGGGGACGCCGCCCCCGCCTCCGCCCGGGGCGGTCGCGATGCCCGCCCCGCCCCCGGTCCCGGCCGGTGTTCCGGCGCCGCCCCCGCCGGGGCACGCCGACGCCGGGCCCGCCCTCCGGCTCACCAAGGGCGAGGAACGCCTCCCCGTGGACATGCGCAAGCGCCTGTCGCTGCGCAAGCAGCAGGTCCTGGTCAGCCTGAGCAAGCACGGCGCCGCGGACCTGAGGGCCCGGGTCGTCGTCGTCCTGGACGCCTCGGGCTCGATGAGCGGGCTCTACCGGCGGGGCACGGTGGCCGGTGTCGTCGAGCGGATGGTGGCCGTCGCGGCGCAGCTCGACGACGACGGCGAGATGCAGGCGTGGACCTTCGCCACGAATCCGGCCCGGCTGCCCGATCTGGCCGTGGGCGACCTGCCGGAGTGGCTCGGGCTGCACGTGCGCGGGGGACAGAGCGGCGGCTTCATCCGCAGGAAGCCGCCGAAGGGGCTGCTGCCCGGCCAGATCGACATGCGCACCGTCGGCATCCAGAACGAGGAGCAGAAGGTCATCGCCGAGGTGCGGGCCCATGTGCGGGCGCATCCGGTGTCCGACCCGACCCTGGTCCTGTTCTTCTCGGACGGTGGGGTCTACCGCAACAAGGAGATCGAGCAGGAGCTGCGGGCCGCCGCCGAGGAGCCGGTGTTCTGGCAGTTCGTCGGCCTCGGCAGTTCGCAGTACGGCGTCCTGGAACGCTTCGACACCATGCCGGGCCGCCGGGTGGACAACGTCGGCTTCTTCGCCGTCGACGACATCGAGAAGATCTCCGACCAGGAGCTGTACGACAGGGTCCTGTCGGAGTTCCCCTCCTGGCTGCGGGCTGCCCGGCAGGCCGGAATCCTCAGGTGACGGGGCGCCCGCCGGGCCGGTTCCCGGCGGGTTGTCCAACCGTTGCAGCAGGACGCAAGGGCTGGTGGCGGGCCGGGGAACACAGCCGTCATCACTGCGTGCACCGGTCCGGCGGCGGCCCCCAGGGGACGCCGCCGGCAGGCGTTCCGTGAGCTCCGCGTCCGGCGGAGGCCCACGGCCTGCCGGAAACAGGGGGCGGGCCGGCGCACCTCCACGTGGGACCCCGCGAAGGGTTCCTGGAAGGTCTTCGTCCCGGAGAAGTGCGCCAAGTACGAGCCGTCCGACCGGGAGGGCGACGGCGCCTGCCGCAACAACCGGCCCGGTGGTGCCGCCCCCGTTCCGCCGTCCCGCGCCTTTGTCCTCGGTGTGGAGAAAGTTGCTACGGATTCCTGCGCAACTTCTTCCCACTCCCGGCAACCACTGCTACGTTCCCCTCGAAAGCCCGACGGACAGGCCGATGTGGCGGGGAGGGGCGCGTGAGACGCATGACGGCACGACCCGCGAACGCGCATCAGGCGCGACTGCTCAGGCTGTTGCGCGACGGCGGGCCCAACTCGCGGGCACAGCTGGGGGATCAGGTCGATCTCTCCCGTTCCAAGCTCGCCGTCGAGGTCGACAGGCTGCTGGAGACCGGACTGGTCGTGGCCGACGGGCTCGCCGCCTCGCGCGGCGGGCGCCGCTCGCACAACATCCGGCTCGCCCCGCAACTGCGCTTCCTCGGTGTCGACATCGGTGCCACATCCGTCGATGTGGCGGTCACCAACGCAGAGTTGGAGGTGCTGGGCCACCTCAACCACCCCATGGACGTACGCGAGGGGCCCGTCGCCGTCTTCGAGCAGGTGCTGTCCATGGCGGCCAAGCTCCGGGCCTCGGGGCTCGCCGAGGGCTTCGACGGCGCGGGCATCGGCGTACCCGGACCGGTCCGCTTCCCCGAGGGCGTGCCGGTGGCACCGCCGATCATGCCCGGCTGGGACGGCTTCCCGGTCCGCGAGGCGCTCAGCCAGGAACTGGGCTGCCCGGTCATGGTCGACAACGACGTGAACCTGATGGCGATGGGGGAGCAGCACGCGGGCGTCGCCCGTTCCGTGGGCGACTTCCTCTGCGTCAAGATCGGTACGGGCATCGGCTGCGGCATCGTCGTCGGCGGAGAGGTCCACCGGGGTACGACGGGAAGCGCCGGGGACATCGGCCACATCCAGGTCGAACCCGAGGGGCGCGCCTGCGCCTGCGGCAACCGGGGATGCCTGGAAGCCCACTTCAGCGGTGCCGCGCTCGCCCGCGACGCCGAGGAGGCGGCCCGCACCGGCCGGTCGGCGGAGCTGGCCACCCGGCTGGAGACGGCCGCTCGCCTCACCGCCGCCGACGTGGCCGCCGCCGCGGCCGCCGGCGACGCCACCTCGCTCGACCTGATCCGGGAGGGCGGCAACCGGGTCGGCCAGGTCATCGCGGGACTCGTCAGTTTCTTCAACCCCGGCCTGGTGGTGATCGGCGGCGGTGTGACCGGGCTCGGCCACACCCTCCTCGCCAGCGTCCGGACCCAGGTCTACCGGAAGTCCCTGCCGTTGGCCACCGGCAACCTCCCCATCGTGCTGGGGGAGTTGGGACCGGCCGCCGGAGTGATCGGCGCCGCCCGGCTCATCAGCGACCACCTCTTCTCGCCGGCCTGACCCGGGACCGGCCACGCACGGACGCACCCCGGAAACCCCGGGGGCGCCGGAACACCCGCACCACCGCACCTGGTACCGCCCTGCCCGCTCACCGGCCGCGTCGCACCCGCCGAGGGGATTCGTCATGGCACCAGAACCACCACTGCTCACCATGTCCGGCATCACCAAGTCGTTTCCCGGAGTGCGCGCCCTGGGCGGCGTGGACCTGGAGGTCCGGGCCGGTGAGGTCCACTGTCTCCTCGGGCAGAACGGCGCCGGGAAGTCCACCCTCATCAAGGTGCTCGCCGGGGCCCACCAGCCCGACGGCGGCGAGATCACCTGGCACGGCGCACCGGTGACGCTCAAGTCGCCCATCGCCGCGATGCGGCTGGGCATCGCCACCATCTACCAGGAACTCGACCTGGTGGAGGGCCTGTCGGTCGCCGAGAACGTCTTCCTCGGCCACGAGCCCACCACCGCCCGCTTCGTCGTGCGCACCCGCGCGGCCCGCGACTTTGCCGCCGCACTGCTGAAACGGCTCGGCCACCCGGAGATCGACCCGGCCCGCCCGGTCGGCGAACTGTCCGCGGCCCAGCGGCAGATCGTCTCCATGGCACGGGCGCTCTCCCACGACGTACGGCTCATCGTGATGGACGAGCCGTCCGCCGCGCTCGACCCCGACGAGGTCGACAACCTCTTCCGCGTCGTCGCCTCCCTCACCGCCGACGGCGTCGCCGTCGTGTACATCTCCCACCGCCTGGAGGAGATCCGCCGCATCGGCGACCGGGTGACCGTGCTCAAGGACGGGCGTGCCGTCGCCGTGGGACTGCCCGCCCGGTCCACACCGACACGCGACATCGTTGCCATGATGACCGGCCGCACCGTCGAGTACGTCTTCCCGCCGCGCCCGGCGCAGCGCGCGGACCCGGCGACGGAGCCCGTACTGCGGGTCGAGGGGCTGGCGAGGAAGGGCGAATTCGCCTCGGTGGACCTGGAGTTGAGACCGGGCGAGATCGTCGGTCTGGCCGGGCTCGTCGGTTCGGGGCGCTCGGAGATCCTGGAGACCGTCTACGGTGCCCGCAGACCGAGCTCCGGCCGGGTCCTGGTGGCCGGCCTGCCGCTGAGGCCCGGCAGCGTCCGCGCGGCCGTCGCCGCCGGAATCGGCCTCGCCCCCGAGGAACGCAAGGCGCAGGCCCTGCTGATGCTCGAATCCGTCACCCGCAACGTCTCCGTCTCCTCGATGCCCCGGTTCTCCCGGGCCGGCTGGATCGACCGGGGAGCCGAGCGCCGGGCGGCCCGCGCCGCCACCCGCGAACTCTCCCTGCGCCCCGACAACCCGGACACCCCCGTCCGCACGCTCTCCGGCGGCAACCAGCAGAAGGCGGTCCTGGCCCGCTGGCTGCTGCGCGGCTGCCGGGTCCTGCTGCTGGACGAACCGACGCGCGGCGTCGACGTCGGCGCCCGCGCCGAGCTCTACGCCGTGATCCGCCGACTGGCCGACGAGGGCCTCGCCGTTCTGCTCGTCTCCAGCGAGGTGCCCGAGGTACTGGGCCTCGCCGACCGGGTGCTGGTGCTCCGCGAGGGCCGCGTCGTGCACACGGCGGACGCCCGGGAGCTCGACGAGCACCGCGTACTGGACCTGGTGATGGAAGGGAGCCCGACGTCATGACACAGCCCGTCTCCCCGGCGCAGCAGGGCGGGCCGGACAAGGGGGCCGCCCCCGCCCCGGTCTCCGCGGCCGGGAAGGAGGACGCACCCGCGCGCACCTTCCGGCCGCGCGCCGACGTCCGCAACCTCTCGCTCCTCGGCGTCCTCGCCGTACTGATCGCCGTCGGCGGCATCACCGAGCCCGACGCCTTCCTGGACACCGGGAACCTCCAGCTGATCCTGACCCAGGCGTCCGTCATCGGTGTCGTCACCGTCGGGATGACGTTCGTCATCACCAGCGGCGGCATCGATCTGTCGGTCGGCGCGATGGTCGCGCTGGCCTCCGTCTGGGCGACCACGGTCGCCACCCAGGAGTACGGCTTCGCCGGCATCGCCTTCACCGCCGTGGTCGTCGGGCTCTGCACGGGGCTGGTGAACGGCCTGCTCGTCGCGTACGGGCGGATGGTGCCGTTCATCGCGACGCTGGCCATGCTCGCCTCGGCCCGCGGGCTCGCCCTCCAGATCACCGACGGCAAGACCCAGATCGTCACCGTCCAGTCGGTCCTCGACCTGGGCCTGCCCGACTCGTACGTCCTCGGCGTCCCGCCGCTGGTCATGATGTTCGCCGCGGTCACCGTCATCGGCTGGCTGGTCCTGAACCGCACCACCTTCGGCCGTCGCACGGTCGCGGTCGGCGGCAACGCCGAGGCGGCCAGGCTGGCCGGCATCGACGTGCGCAGACAGCGGCTCCTGCTCTATCTGCTCTCCGGGCTGTGCTGCGGCATCGCCGCCTTCATGCTGATCGTCCTGTCCGGCTCGGGGCAGAACACCAACGGCAATCTGTACGAGCTCGACGCCATCGCCGCCGCGATCATCGGCGGCACCCTGCTCAGCGGCGGACGCGGCACCATCGTCGGCTCCGTGCTCGGCGTCCTGGTCTTCACCACCATCACCAACATCTTCGCGCTCAACAACCTCCAGAGCGACGTCCAGCAGATCGCCAAGGGCGCGATCATCGTCGCCGCCGTCCTGGTCCAGCGCCGCACATCGGCACACGGCGAGACCTGACCCGGCGGTCCGCACCGCCTCCGCCCCGCACCTCGCCACCTCACCCCACCCGCTCTCCCCCGAGACATGCCACGCACCGGACGAAGGGTTCGACAGCCATGCCGGAAACCAGCCGCAGACGACTGCTCCTCGGTACCGCCGCCGTCTCCGCGGGCGCCCTCCTCACCGCCTGCACCAGCAACGACCCCAAGAGCGAGGGCACCGCGAAGAGCAACGCCCCCGCCGCCGACGACAAGCCCGGCAAGCCCGTCACCATCGGCTTCGCGGGCCCGCAGGCCGACCACGGCTGGCTCAACGCCATCAACGAGAACGCCAGGTCCCGGGCGGCCGAGTACTCCGAGGTGACGCTGGAGACCACCGAGGGCTCCAACGACACCGCCGCCCAGATCGGCCAGGTCAAGACCCTCATCAACAAGAAGGTCGACGTCCTCGTCGTCCTCCCGGCCGACGGCAAGGCGCTCACCCAGGTCGGGCTGGAGGCCATGCGGGCGGGCATCCCCGTGATCAACCTGGACCGGATCTTCGCCTCCCCGCAGGCGTACCGCTGCTGGGTCGGCGGCGACAACTACGGCATGGGCCTCAACGCCGGTACGTACATCGGCGAACAGCTCAAGGACAAGAAGGGGGCCAAGGTCGTCGAGCTGGCCGGCATCGACAACCTGGAGCTCACCAAACAGCGCAGCCAGGGTTTCGCCGACGCGCTGAAGAACTACCCGGGCATCGAGCTGGTGGCCCGTCAGGCCGCCGAGTTCACCGTCGAGTCGGGCCAGGCGAAGATGGCCCAGCTCCTCCAGGCGCAGAAGCGGATCGACGCGCTGTGGAACCACGACGACGACCAGGGCGTGGGTGCGCTGCGCGCCATCCAGCAGGCGGGCCGGGACGAGTTCCTGATGGTCGGCGGCGCCGGTGCCAGGTCCGCGATGGACGCCATCAAGGCCGACAACAGCGTCCTGAAGGCCACCGTCCTCTACCCGCCGACGATGGCCGCGTCCGCCATCGACCTGGCCCGCGCCCTCGCCCAGGGCAAGGGCGTCGGCGGACTGGCCGAGCAGGAGATCCCGACCAGCCTCACCCTCTACTCGGCCGTGGTCACCAAGGAGAACATCGACCAGTACCTGCCGACGGGCTTCAGCTGATCCGCCCCGGGGGAGGGCCGTGACCTCCCGCCGCACCCACCGAACGACCGACGAGGAGGAAGCCCGGATGGCCCGCAGGGAAGAGACGGACCAGGAGGCCGCAGCGCCGCCGCCGCACCGGCCGACGACGAGCGCGCCGGTGCTCGGTATCGGCATGGTCGGATACGCGTTCATGGGTGCCGCCCACTCGCAGGGGTGGCGCACCGCGGGACACGTCTTCGAGCTGCCGATGAGGCCGGTGCTCGCCGCGATCTGCGGACGCGACCGGGCCGCGGTCGACGCGGCGGCCGCCCGGCACGGCTGGGCCGCGGCGGAGACCGACTGGCGGGCCCTGGTCGCGCGGGACGACGTGCAGCTCGTCGACATCTGCACCCCCGGCGACAGCCATGCCGAGATCGCCATCGCCGCACTGGAGGCGGGCAAGCACGTGCTGTGCGAGAAGCCGCTCGCCAACGCGGTCGCCGAGGCCGAGGCGATGGCCGAGGCCGCGGAACGCGCGGCGGGGCGCGGCCAGGTCGCGATGGTGGGCTTCAACTACCGCCGGGTGCCCGCGATCGCCCACGCCCGGCAGCTGATCGCCGGGGGACGGCTCGGGGCCCTGCGGCACGTCCGCGCCGCCTACCTCCAGGACTGGCTCGTCGACCCGGAGACGCCGCTCACCTGGCGGCTCGAACGGGAACGCGCCGGCTCGGGAGCCCTCGGCGACCTGGGCGCGCACATCGTGGACCTGGCCCAGTACCTGGCGGGGGAGCCGCTGGTCGGGGTGTCGGCGGTCAGCGAGACGTTCGTACGCGAACGGCCGCTGCCCGCGGGCCCGTCGGCCGAAGGCCCCGGCGCCGCCGGACCGGCCGCGCGCGGGGCGGTGACCGTCGACGACGCGGCCCTGTTCACCGGCCGGCTCGCCTCCGGGGCGCTGGCCTCGTTCGAGACGACCCGGATGGCGGCCGGCCGGAAGAACGCGCTGCGGCTGGAGATCAACGGGGAGCGCGGCTCGCTCGCCTTCGACCTGGAACGGCTCAACGAACTGGCCTTCCACGACCACACCGAACCCGCCGCCACGGCAGGGTTCCGGCGCGTCCTGGTCACCGAACCCCAACACCCCTATCTGGAGGCGTGGTGGCCGCCCGGCCACGCCCTCGGCTACGAGCACACCTTCGTCCACCAGGCCCGCGACCTGGTGCGGGCGATCGCCGAAGGCACTGCCCCCGCCCCGTCGTTCGCCGACGGACTCCAGGTGCAGCGAGTGCTCGCGGCGGTGGCGGAGAGCGCCGCGAACAACTCCGTACACACCCCCGTGGTTCCCTAGGAGGCCCGCTCATGCCCCGTCCCTTCACGCTCTTCACCGGCCAGTGGGCGGACCTGCCGCTGGAGGAGGTCTGCCGGCTCGCCCGGGACTTCGGCTACGACGGACTCGAACTCGCCTGCTGGGGCGACCACTTCGAGGTCGACAAGGCGCTCGCCGACCCCGGCTACCTGGACGGCCGACGGCAACTGCTCGACAAGTACGGGCTGAAGTGCTGGGCGATCTCCAACCACCTCGTCGGCCAGGCCGTCTGCGACGATCCCATCGACGAGCGGCACCGGGGAATCCTGCCCGCGCGGATCTGGGGGGACGGCGAGCCCGAGGGGGTGCGTCGCAGGGCCGCCGAGGAGATCAAGGACACCGCGCGTGCGGCTGCCGCCTTCGGGGTCCGCACCGTGATCGGCTTCACCGGGTCGTCGATCTGGCACCTGGTCGCGATGTTCCCGCCGGTCCCGCCGCACATGATCGAGCGGGGCTACGAGGACTTCGCCGAGCGCTGGAACCCGATCCTGGACGTCTTCGACGCGCAGGGCGTGCGGTTCGCCCACGAGGTGCACCCCAGTGAGATCGCGTACGACTACTGGACCACGCACCGCGCCCTGGAGGCCGTCGGCCACCGGGCGGCGTTCGGGCTGAACTTCGACCCGAGCCACTTCGTCTGGCAGGACCTGGACCCGGTCGGCTTCCTGTACGACTTCCGGGACCGGATCTACCACGTGGACTGCAAGGAGGCGCGCAGACGGCTGGACGGCCGCAACGGGCGGCTCGGCTCGCACCTGCCGTGGGGCGATCCGCGGCGCGGCTGGGACTTCGTCTCGGCCGGGCACGGCGACGTGCCGTGGGAGGACGTCTTCCGGATGCTGCGGTCCATCGGCTACGAGGGGCCGGTCTCCGTGGAGTGGGAGGACGCCGGGATGGACCGGCTGGTGGGGGCGCCGGAGGCGCTGGCCACGCTGAAACGGTACGACTTCGAGCCGCCCGCCGCCTCGTTCGACGCGGCGTTCGGGGGCGGCGACTGACGATCCGTTCCCCGGCCCCGTACGGCACGGGAGGGCACGGAACGGGGCGGTACGGAACAGGAAGGCGCGGTACGGCACGGCTCGGGCGGCGCGAGCGCCCGCGGCCGTTCCGCGCCGACCCCTGCCCTCGCACCGCTTTGTCCTGACCCGGGTAAAAGCTCGACGAACCGCCGCACAAGGGCTTTCCGTTCCGGACGAACGGGACTACCGTCCACAGCGTGTACATGACATGACTCGGTCGTCGGCGCCCCATGGGCCCCCGACCCCCGCGCGGCAGTCCCCGCGCAGAACGGCACGGCAGCACCTGCCCGTACAACCGGCACTCTCCGGAGGACACTCGTGCACGGAACCACCATCCCCAGCAGAAGCAGAACAAGACTCCGCGTCCGCAAATCCCTCGCACTGCTCACCGGCGGGCTGCTCGCCGCGGCCACCCTCGCACTCGGCACCCCGCCCGCAGCCACCGCGCAGGAACCGTCACCGGCCGCCACCGACGCGGCGGCCGAGGAATTCCAGCAGGTCACCCTCGCCAAGGGAGTGGCCGAGACCGGCGAGCCCATGACACTGGCGGTGCTCCCCGACCGCAGCGTCCTGCACACCGCGCGCGGCGGCGAACTGTGGCTCACCGACAGCGGCGGCGACACCACCCTCGCCGGTGTCCTCCCCGTCTACTCGCACGACGAGGAGGGTCTCCAGGGCGTCGGCGTCGACCCGGACTTCAGCCGGAACCGGGCGATCTACCTCTACTACGCGCCCCCGCTGGACACCCCGCCCGGGGACGCCCCGGAGAACGGCACCGCCGCCGACTTCGCCAAGTTCGACGGAGTGAACCGGCTCTCGCGCTTCGTCCTCAAGGAGGACGGCACGCTCGACACGGCCAGCGAGAAGAAGGTCCTCGACATCCCGGCCTCGCGCGGCATCTGCTGCCACGTCGGCGGCGACATCGACTTCGACGCGCAGGGCAACCTGTACCTGTCGACCGGCGACGACTCCAACCCGTTCGCCTCCGACGGCTACACCCCGATCGACGACCGGCCGGACCGCAATCCCGTGTTCGACGCCCGCCGCACCTCGGGGAACACCAACGACCTGCGCGGCAAGATCCTCCGCATCAAGGTCGCCGACGACGGCACGTACACCGTTCCCGAAGGCAACCTCTTCGCACCGGGCACGGACAAGACCCGCCCCGAGATCTACGCGATGGGCTTCCGCAACCCCTTCCGCTTCACCGTCGACAAGCCCACCGGCATCGTGTACGTCGGCGACTACGGGCCCGACGCCGGTGCGGCCAACCCCGGGCGCGGACCGGGCGGCCAGGTCGAATTCGCCCGCGTCACCGAGGCCGGCAACTTCGGCTGGCCGTTCTGCACGGGCAAGAACGACCCGTTCGTCGACTACGACTTCGCGACCAGGACCTCCGGCGCGGCCTTCGACTGCGCCGCGCCCAAGAACACCTCCCGGCACAACACCGGCCTGGTCGACCTGCCGCCGGCCCAGCCCGCCTGGATCCCGTACGACGGCGGCTCGGTGCCCGAGTTCGGCACCGGCTCCGAGTCCCCGATGGGCGGACCCGTCTACCACTACGACGCCGCCCTCGACTCGCCCGTGAAGTTCCCCGAGGCGTACGACGGCAACTTCTTCGCCGGCGAGTTCGGCCGACGCTGGATCAAGCGCATCGACCAGGACACCGACGGCACGGTCAAGTCCATCAACGCCTTCCCCTGGGCGGGCACCCAGGTGATGGACATGACGTTCGGCCCCGACGGCGCGCTGTACGTCCTGGACTACGGCACCGGCTACTTCGGCGGCGACCAGAACTCGGCGCTCTACCGCATCGAGAACGCCACCGGTGGCCGGTCACCGATCGCCGAGGCCACCGCCGACAAGACCTCGGGCACCGCACCCCTCAAGGTCGCCTTCTCCTCGGCCGGAACCACCGACGGCGACGGCGACCCGCTCACCTACAGCTGGGACTTCGGCGACGGCGGCACGTCGACCGCCGCCGACCCCACGTACACGTACCGGAAGAACGGCACCTACACCGCCACCGTCACCGCCAAGGACCCCACCGGCCGCACCGGATCGGCGAACGTCCACGTGACGGTCGGCAACACCGCCCCCGTCGTGAAGCTGGAACTCCCCGGTGACGGGCAGCTGTTCTCCTTCGGCGACGACATCCCGTTCAAGGTGACCGTCACCGACCCCGAGGACGGCACCATCGACTGCTCCAAGGTCGAGGTCCGCTTCATCCTCGGCCACGACAGCCACGGCCACCCCATCACGACGGCCCACGGCTGCACCGGCACCATCAGGACGGAGATGGACGGCGGGCACGACCCCAACGCCAACATCTTCGGAGTCGTCGACGCCTCCTACACGGACGGCGGGGGCGGCGGCCAGGGAGCACTGTCCGGCCACGACCAGTCCGCACTCCAGCCGCGCCACCGGCAGGCCGAGCACTACGGCGACTCCCACGGCGTCGCACCGCAGAACAAGCCGACCGCCCACGGCGGCAAGACGGTCGGCGACATCCACAACGACGACTGGATCTCCTTCAAGCCGTACCTCCTCAGCGGCTCCACCAAGCTGACCGCGCGGATCTCCTCCAACGGTGCGGGCGGCTACCTCGAAGTACGGGCGGGTTCGGCCACCGGCACCGTCCTCGGCTCGGCAGCCGTGCCCGTGACCGGTGCCTGGGACAAGTTCCAGGACATCGACGTGCCGCTGCGCGGAGTCCCGAAGAAGTCCACCGAACTCTTCCTGGTCTTCAAGGGAGGCGCCGGGGCGCTCTACGACATCGACGACTTCGAGCTCTCCGCCACCGCACCCGACAAGGCCGCCAAACGCGTCCTGGTCTTCTCGAAGACGGCCGGCTACCGCCACGACGCCATCCCCGACGGCATCGCGGCACTGAAGGAACTCGGCAGGGACAGCGCCATCACCGTCGACGCGACCGAGGAGCCCCGCCAGTTCACCACCGGCAACCTGGCCCGCTACGACGCGGTGGTCTTCCTCTCGACGACCGGTGACGTGCTCAACGCCGACCAGCAGAAGGCGTTCGAGAACTACGTGGCCACCGGAGGCGGCTACATGGGCGTCCACGCGGCGGCCGACACCGAGTACGACTGGGAGTTCTACGGCGGACTCGTCGGGGCGTACTTCTCCTCGCACCCCGCCGTCCAGCCCGCCACCGTCCGCGTCGAGGACCACCGGCACCCGGCCACCGCGGAGCTCGACGACGAGTGGAACCGCACCGACGAGTGGTACAACTACCGCACCAACCCGCGCGGTCGGGCCAAGGTCCTCGCCACCCTCGACGAGACCACCTACACCGGCGGCACCATGAAGGGCGACCACCCGATCACCTGGTGCCAGACCTACCAGGGCGGCCGCTCCTTCTACACCGGCCTCGGCCACACCAAGGAGTCCTACGCCGAACCGGCCTTCCGCGGACTCCTCCTCGGCGGCATGCGGTACGCGACCGGTCAGGTGAAGGCCGACTGCGAGCCCGACACCGGCTACCGACCGATCTTCAACGGCAGGACGCTCGAAGGCTGGAAGCAGGCCGGGCCCGGAAAGTTCGACGTCGTGGACGGCGAACTCCGCTCCGAGGGCGGCATGGGGCTGCTCACCCACCGGGCCAAGGAGCTCGGGTCGTACTCGCTCAAGCTCGACTGGAAGATGCAGGGCGACGACAACTCCGGCGTCTTCGTCGGCTTCCCGGAGTCCGACGACCCCTGGTCCGCGGTGAACAACGGTTACGAGGTCCAGATCGACGCCACCGACGCGGCCGACCGCACCACGGGCGCGATCTACACCTTCAAGGCGGCGGACATCAAGGCCCGTGACCGGGTCCTGAGGCCGCCCGGCCAGTGGAACAGCTACGAGATCCGGGTCCGGGGCGAACGCCTCCAGGTCTTCCTCAACGGAGTCGAGATCAACGACTTCACCAACACCGATCCGGTGCGGAGCCTGAAGAGCGGCTACATCGGCCTCCAGAACCACGGGGCCGACGACCACGTGTCGTTCCGCAACATCCGGCTGAAGGAAATGCCCCCGGAGTAGGGGCAACCACCCCCGGTGCAAAGGGCGTTCGCTCCGTCGGCCGGAGCCTTCCCCTTCCGGCACCGGGTGGCCGTCCCGGCCGACGGCGGGCGGGGAGGCACCCCCTCCCCGCCCGCCCGGCCCCACTCCATTCCATTCCACTCCACCCCCCCGCGTTCCCCGTCGCCCGGCGTCGCCCGGTCGTCCGCGTTCCCCGCCGCACAGCGCCGTCGCAGCGCCGCCGCGATGCCACCGCAGCATCACCACGGCGGCACCCGCTCTGCCCAGCCAGCACCACCAGCCAGGGAGGCAGCCCGTGTCAGCACCCGCCCCACGCACCGGAGTCTGGTTCATCGGAGCACGCGGCTCCGTCGCCACCACCGCCATCGCGGGGTGCGCGGCGGTCGCGGCGGGGCTCCGGCCGGCGGCAGGCATGGTCACCGAGACACCGCCGTTCGCCGACAGCGGGCTGCCCGCCCTCGCCTCGTTCGTCTTCGGCGGACACGACACGGCCGACTGCCCGCTCCCCAAACGTGCCGAGGCCCTGGTCGCCGGGGGAGTGCTGCCGCACGGCCTGCCCTCGGCGACCGGCCGCGAACTCACCGCCGCCGACGCGGAGATACGGCCCGGCGGACCGCTCCCGGGCGACACCCGCGGCGACGAGGAACTCATCGCCGCGTTCGCCGCCGATCTCACCGACTTCGGCCACCGCAACGACCTGACCAGGACCGTCGTGGTCAACGTCGCCTCCACGGAACCCGTCCCCGCCCCCGGCGGCCGGCGCCTGCCCGCCAGCTCGCTCTACGCCGCGGCCGCGCTCCGGGCCGGCTGCCCCTACGTCAACTTCACCCCCTCCACCGGACTGGGCGCCCCCGCCCTCCGGGATGCCGTCGCGGCCTGCGGACTTCCGCACGCGGGTCGCGACGGCAAGACCGGCCAGACCCTGCTCCGCTCCGTACTCGCCCCGATGTTCACGCAGCGGGCCCTGCCCGTCCGGGCCTGGTCGGGCACCAACCTGCTGGGCGGCGGGGACGGGGCGGCGCTGGCCGACCCCGGTGCGGCGGCGGCCAAGAACGCGGGCAAGGAACGCGTACTCGCCGACACCCTCGGCACCACCCCCGAGGGCCGGGTCCACATCGACGACGTACCGGCCCTCGGCGACTGGAAGACCGCCTGGGACCACATCGCGTTCGACGGGTTCCTCGGCGCGCGCATGGTGCTCCAGACGACCTGGCAGGGCTGCGACTCCGCACTGGCCGCACCCCTCGTCCTGGACCTGGCCAGACTGGTGGCCCGCGCCCACGAGCGGGGGCTGACCGGGCCGCTGCCCCGGCTCGGCTTCTACTTCAAGGACCCGGACGGCGGCCCGGCCGCCCTCTTCGAGCAGTACGAGGCCCTGCTCGCCTTCGCCGGGATGCTGCGGGACGAGCGGTGACGGCCCGCGCCTGGGCGGAACTCCTGCGGGTGTCCGCGCTGTTCACCGTCCCCGGCGACGCGCTCGCCGGAGCCGCCGCGACCGGCCGCCGCCCCGACCGCGGCACCGCGCTCGCCACCGGCGCCTCGCTCTGCCTGTACGAGGCGGGCATGGCGCTCAACGACTGGGCCGACCGGGACGAGGACGCCGTGGACCGCCCGCACCGGCCGATCCCGTCGGGCCGGATCGCACCCGGTGCGGCCCTCGCGGCGGCGGGGGCGCTGACGGCGGCCGGACTGGGCCTCGCCGCCCGCGCGGGCCGCGGACCGTTCACGGTCGCCACCGCGCTGGCGGCGACCGTCTGGGCGTACGACCTCCGGCTGAAGCACACCCCGGCGGGCCCGGCGGCGATGGCGGCGGCCCGGAGCCTGGACCTGCTGCTCGGGGCCACCGCGACAGGACCGCCACGACAGAGCCCCGGGCCCCACCGACACCCCGGTCCGGATGCCGGTCCGGCCATGCGCGGTTCCGTACGCGATTTTGTACGCCGCCCCGTACGAGGCCCCGTACACGGTGTGCTCGGGGCCGCCGCTGTGCTGGGGGCGCACACCTACGCCGTGACCGCCGTCTCCCGGCACGAGGCGCGGGGCGGATCCACCGCCGTGCCCCTGGCCGCGCTCGCGGCCGTCGCCGCACTGGGCGCCGTGGCCGTACGCGAGCAGTGCCCCCTCGGCCCCGCCCCCCGCGCCCTTCTCCGCACATCCCGCCCGGCCCCCGCCGCACCCGCCCCGTCCCGCGCCCTCCCCGTGGCCTCCCGTGTCCTTCCCGCCGTGCTCGGTGCCGTCTACTTCCGTACCGCCGCCCGGCCCCTCGCCCATGCCGCCCTCAACCCCTCGCCACCGCTCACCCAGCGCGCCGTGGGCGGCGGCATCCGGGCGATGATCCCGCTCCAGGCCGCACTCGCCGCCCGTTCCGGAGCCACCGGGGCAGCGGTCGCCGTCATGGGGCTCGTCCCGCTCGCCCACACCCTCGCCCGGAAGGTGAGCCCGACATGACGATCCGCCTCGGCTACGGCACCAACGGGCTCACCGATCTCCGCCTGGACGACGCCCTCGGCCTGCTCGCCGACCTCGGCTACGACGGAGTCGGCCTGACCCTCGACCACATGCACCTCGACCCCCTCGCCCCGGACCTCGCCGCCCGCACCCGCCACGTGGCGGCCGGGCTCCAGCGGCTGGGACTCGGCGTGACCGTCGAGACCGGCGCCCGCTACGTCCTCGACCCGCGCCGCAAACACGGCCCCTCCCTCCTCGACCCGGACCCGGAGGCCCGCGCCGCCCGCACCCGGCTGCTGGTCCGGGCCGTGGACATCGCCGCC
Source organism: Streptomyces sp. NPDC001732 (assembly GCF_053596315.1). Taxonomy (NCBI): domain Bacteria; kingdom Bacillati; phylum Actinomycetota; class Actinomycetes; order Kitasatosporales; family Streptomycetaceae; genus Streptomyces; species Streptomyces sp. NPDC001732. Next base: position 125,806 of record NZ_JBSFFY010000006.1, on the reverse strand, counting down.
GACCTCGGCGCCCACGCCGTGCACTGCTTCAGCGGCGTCACCTCGCCGGACACCACCCCCGACACCGCCTGGCAGCGGCTCCAGGCATCCCTCGCCCCGGTCCTGGAAGCCGCCGACCGGGCCGGCATCCCCCTGGCCGTCGAACCCGAGCCCGGACACCTCCTCGCGGACCTCGCCGACTTCCACCACCTGCGCGTCCTCAGCGGCGACCCCCCATCGCTCGGCCTCACCCTCGACATCGGCCACTGCCAATGCCTGGAACCCACTCCGCCCGCCGACTGCGTCCGCGCAGCCGCCCCGTGGCTGCGGCACGTCCAGATCGAGGACATGCGCCGGGGGGTCCACGAACACCTCCCGTTCGGCGAGGGAGAGATCGACTTCCCGCCCGTACTCGAAGCGCTCGACAGCCTCTCGGACACCGGATACCGCGGCCTCACCGTCGTCGAACTGCCCCGGCACTCCCACGCCGGGCCCGAACTCGCCACCGCCTCCATCGAATTCCTCCGCAAGCACGGTCCGTCGAGCCGCTGAACCAGCCGAAGGGAAAACGCCATGCCGACGAACCGGCCGACCGCCCCGCTGCCGACCCGCGAGGAACTCGACGCACGACTGGGCGGAGCCGCCCGTGCCTGGCTCGACGAAGCGCTCGCCGAGGCCGAACACTCCGCCTCCCACGAAGAGGCCCGACAGCCGGACCGCCCGTACGCCGTACCGTCGTGGGAGCTGCGGTACGCCGCGGCCGGCCGCCAGTGCGGACCCGAACACGCCGACTCCGTACGCGCGCTGCTGCTCGTCGAGGCCCGTGCCGCACTGCCCACCGTCACCAGGCTCTACGAGCAGGGGACCGCCGCCGAACGGCGCGCCGTCCTGCTCACCCTGCACCGACTGGACCTCGGCCCCACCGCCCTTCCACTCGTCGAGGACGCCCTGCGCACCCATGACACCCGGCTGATCGCCGCGGCCGTCGGACCGTACGCCGCCACCCACCTCGATGCGCACAACTGGCGTCACGCCGTTCTCAAATGCCTCTTCACCGGAGTGCCGGTCGACGCCGTGGACGGACTGGCGCGACGCTCGCGCGGCGACACCGAACTGGCCCGCATGCTGGGCGACTTCGCGGCGGAACGCATCGCCGCCGGCCGTGACGTTCCCGACGGTCTCAGCCGCGTCCTCGACCTCACCGTCCCCGGCGCCGCCGCCCCCACGGAGGAGTAGTCCTGATGCGCATCTTCGACCCCCACATCCACATGACCTCCCGCACCACGGACGACTACCGGGCGATGTACGAAGCGGGCGTCCGCGCACTCGTGGAACCCTCCTTCTGGCTCGGCCAGCCCCGCACCTCGCCCGCCAGCTTCTACGACTACTTCGACGCCCTGCTCGGCTGGGAACCCTTCCGGGCCGCCCAGTACGGCATCGCCCACCACTGCACACTCGCCCTCAACCCCAAGGAGGCCAACGACCCCCGCTGCACCCCCGTCCTGGACGCCCTGCCCCGCTATCTCGTCAAGGACTCCGTCGTCGCCGTCGGCGAGATCGGCTACGACTCCATGACCCCGGCCGAGGACACCGCCCTCGCCGCCCAGCTCCAGCTCGCCGCCGACCACGAGCTGCCCGCCCTCGTGCACACCCCGCACCGCGACAAACTCGCCGGACTGCACCGCACCCTCGACGTCATCCGCGAATCCCGCCTCTCCCCGGAACTGGTCCTGCTCGACCACCTCAACGAAACGACCGTGAAGGACGCCCTGGACAGCGGCTGCTGGGCCGGTTTCTCCATCTACCCCGACACCAAGATGGACGAGGACCGCATGATCGCGATCCTCAGGACCCACGGCACCGAGAAGATCCTCGTCAACTCGGCCGCCGACTGGGGCAGGAGCGACCCCCTCAAGACCCGCAAGGTGGGCGACGCGATGCTCGCCGCGGGGTTCGGGGCGGACGACGTCGACCGGGTGCTCTGGCACAACCCCGTCGCCTTCTACGGACAGAGCGGCCGACTCCAGCTCGACATCGCCGCACCGCAACCGCTCCACGAGGGCAACTCCATCCTGCGCGGCGGGGAGTGAGGCGATGCGCTTCCGCCACCCCGACGGCTCCACCGTCCACCTCGCGTACTGCACCAACGTCCACCCCGCCGAGACGCTCGACGGCGTCCGCGCCCAACTGCGCGACCACTGCGAACCGGTCCGCAGACGCCTCGGCCGCGACCGGCTCGGCATCGGCCTCTGGCTCGCCCGGGACGCGGCCCGCGCCCTGGTCGACGACCCGGGCGAACTGCGGGCCCTGCGCGCCGAACTGGACCACCGCGGCCTGGAGGTCGTCACCCTCAACGGCTTCCCGTACGAGGGATTCGGCTCCGACGAGGTCAAGTACCGGGTGTACAAGCCGGACTGGACGGACCCGGAACGGCTCGCCCACACCACCGACCTCGCCCGGCTCCTGGCCGGCCTGCTCCCCGACGACACCACCGAAGGAACCATCTCCACCCTCCCGATCGCCTGGCGCACCCCCTTCGACACGGCCCCCGGAGCAGCCGGTCCCGCACACGCCGCACGCACCGCGCTCACCGCACACACCGCGCTCACCGCACTGGGCGAACGCCTCGACGCCCTCGCCGAACTCACCGGCAAGTCCATCCGCATCGGCCTCGAACCCGAACCGGGCTGCACCGTCGAGACCACCACCGACGCCATCACCCCCCTCACCGCCGTCGGACACCACCGCATCGGCGTCTGCCTCGACACCTGCCACCTGGCCACCTCCTTCGAGGACCCCGACACCGCCGTCGACGCGCTCGGCGCGGCGGGCATCCCGATCGTCAAGGCCCAGCTCTCCGCCGCCCTGCACGCCGAACACCCCCACCTCCCCGAGGTGCGCACCGCGCTCGCCGCCTTCGCCGAACCCCGCTTCCTGCACCAGACCCGCACCGTCACCGCCCAGGGCCTGCGCGGCACCGACGACCTCGACGAGGCCGTCACCGGCCGGGCCCTGCCGGACACAGCGCCCTGGCGCGCCCACTTCCACATCCCCCTGCACACCCCTCCCGCACCACCGCTCACCGCCACCCTTCCCGTCCTCCGATCCGCACTGACCCGCCTCGTGGGCGGAGCCCGGCCGCTCACCGGACACCTGGAGGTCGAGACGTACACCTGGCAGGCGCTCCCGGCCGCACAGCGCCCCCGCACCCGCGCCCAGCTCGCCGACGGCATCGTCGCCGAACTCACCCTCGCCCGCGACCTCCTGGTCGGCCTCGGCCTCAAGGAGCTCCCATGACCGCGGCCGAACCGGCCCCCACGCCCCCGACGACCACCTTCCCGTCACCCACTCCTCTCCTCGTCATCGACGTCGTCGGCCTGACCCCACGGCTCCTCGACCACATGCCCCGCCTCAAGGCCCTGGGACAGTCCGGCACCCGCGCCCCGCTCGGCACCGTCCTGCCCGCCGTCACCTGCGCGGCCCAGTCCACCTTCCTCACCGGTACCACCCCCGCGGAACACGGCATCGTCGGCAACGGCTGGTACTTCCGCGAACTCGGCGACGTACTGCTCTGGCGCCAGCACAACGGGCTGGTCACCGGGGACAAACTCTGGGACGCGGCCCGCCGAGCCCGTCCCGGCTACACCGTCGCCAACATCTGCTGGTGGTACGCCATGGGCGCCGACACCGACATCACCGTCACCCCGCGCCCCGTCTACTACGCCGACGGCCGCAAGGAACCCGACTGCTACACCCGGCCGCCCGCCCTGCACGACGAACTCACCGAGAAATTCGGCACGTTCCCCCTCTTCCACTTCTGGGGACCCGGCGCCGACCTCGTCTCCTCGCAGTGGATCATCGACGCCACCCGGCACATCCTCGACACCCGCCGACCCGACCTCGCCCTGTGCTACCTCCCGCACCTCGACTACGACCTCCAGCGCCACGGCCCCGACGACCCCCGCTCACACCGGGCCGCGGCCGAACTCGACCGCGCCATGGCCCCTCTCCTCGACGACGCGCGGAACGAGGGCCGCACCGTCGTCGCCCTCTCCGAATACGGCATCACCCGGGTCGACCGGCCCGTGGACATCAACCGGGCCCTGCGCCGCGCCGGCCTCCTGGAGGTCCACACCCAGGACGGCATGGAGTACCTCGACCCGATGGCCTCCCGCGCCTTCGCCGTCGCCGACCACCAGATCGCCCACGTCTACGTACGCCGCCCCGAGGACCTCGAAGCCGCCCGCGAAGCCCTCCGGGACCTGCCGGGCATCGAGCAGCTCCTCGACGACGAGGGCAAGAAGGCGTACGGCCTGGACCACCCGCGCTCGGGCGAACTGGTCGCCGTCGCGGCCCCGGACGCCTGGTTCACGTACTACTACTGGCTCGACGACGACCGCGCCCCCGACTTCGCGCAGCTCGTCGAGATCCACCGCAAACCCGGCTACGACCCCGCCGAACTCTTCCTGGACCCCCAGGACCCCTACGTACGGGTCAGGGCGGCCACGGCCGTCGCCCGCAAGAAGTTCGGCATGCGCTACCGCATGGCGGTCGTGCCCCTGGACCCGTCACCTGTTCGCGGCAGCCACGGCCGCCTGCCCATGAGCGACGAAGAAGGTCCGCTCATCCTGTGCTCCACCCCCCATGCATTCACCGGCCCCGTCGGGGCCACCGAAGTGAAGTCCCTGCTCCTCGGGCTCGCCGGACTGCACTGAGCGCGATGCCCCGAGCCGACCCGACTGCACTGACAACGTCGCACGCCCAGAAGGAGTTCCACCATGAGCCGCCGAACCCCCGTCGATGCCGAACTCGCCCACAGACTGAGCAGACGCTCCATGCTCGGCGTCGCCGCCGGTGCGACCGCCGCCGCCCTCCTCGGCGCCGCGGCCCCGGCCGCCTCCGCCCAGGACAGTCCCCAGGACAGCCCCCAGGGCGACCCGCTGCTGCCGCCCGGCCGCCTCGGCATCCAGCTCTACACCCTGCGCGACAAGGTCTCGACCCTCGGCTTCGACAAGGTCTTCGCCGAACTGGAGGCGTACGGCTACGACGAGGTCGAGTACGCCGGTTACACCCAGGGATCGGCCGGTGCCATCACGCTCTCCCGGCTCCGGCAGCTCACCCGCGACCACGGCCTGCGCGGCATAGGCAGCCACGTCGGCTACTACGACGACAACAACGCGAACGCCTACACCTTTGCGCAGAACCTCACCAAGGTTCTCGACGACGCCCAGGCCCTCGGCCTCAAGCACATCGGCACCGCGTCCGGGCCGTTCCGCTACGGCTCGACGGTCGACGCGTGGAAGCGTGCCGCCGCCGACTTCAACGCCTACGGCGCCGCGGCCAAGGAACGCGGCATGAAGTTCTACCAGCACAACCACGCCGAGGAATTCTCCTTCGCCACCGACCGCCCGGACGTCCGCCTCTACGACGTCCTGCTCGCCGAGACCGACCCCGACCTGGTCTTCCTGGAGATGGACATCTACTGGGCCCACGTCGGCCAGTTCCGTTTCGGCAAGCGGGCCGACGGCACGCCCGACACCTTCGACCCGCTGCACTACGTGCTCGAGCAGCCCGACCGGTACCCGCTCTTCCACGTCAAGGACGGCGAGCACGACGCCGCGGCCCGTGACGGGTACCGCATGGTGGACGTCGGGGACGGCGACATCGACTACAAGGGGTTCCTGAGCGCCGTCACCAGGACCCATGGCGGCCGACGCGACCACCACTGGCAGGTGGAGCACGACCGGCCGATCGTCGACTCCTTCACCACGGCCCGCCGCTCCGCCGCCCACCTGCACTCGCTGCGCCGGAAGGGACGCTGACCCCCTTGCACCCGACGGCTCCTCCCCGCCGCTCCCGTACGTGCGGGGAGGAGCCGCGGCCGGTATGCGCCGCGGCACGGACCGCAGCCGGGCGACCACGACGACCTGCACCGTCCGTGGCGGACCGGCCACGTCTGGTGCGCGATGCCGAGGGGTGCCGCGAAATCGTGCCGCCTGCATCCACCGCACCGCACTGACCACCGGAAACGTGGGTGAGAGCCACCCTGAACCCCTGGTATTGTTTTCCATGTCGCCACGGGAAACCGGGGCCGACCACCTGGTCCGGGTGGCGGAATGGCAGACGCGCTAGCTTGAGGTGCTAGTGCCCTTTATCGGGCGTGGGGGTTCAAGTCCCCCCTCGGACACCAGTGGAAACCCCAGTTGATCTGGGGTTTTTCTGTTTCTCGGACCGTGGCGTGACCAACGGTCGGGCGAATCCCCGGGCCGGCCCGGCGATGACAGACCGATGCGCCTGGCGCGGAAGCCGTGTCCGGCCGCAGCTCGGGCCCGGAGCTCCTGTGCAAAAACGTCGCAGCCGGCACCGAGCCCTCGACTCCTTGCGGGCCGCCCCGCCCCGGGTGGGACGCTGCGAACGCCGACTGTCAGTCGCGGCGCCTACTGTGCGCTCATGAATGACAACCCACAGAAGCCGACGGTGACTCAGCACCCAACCTGTTCCGGGACCGTCCGGGGGACAGCCCCACCTGAAGGACCGGGAGCCGACGCAGGACCGAAGGGCGTCGCGCTGTATCACGACATGCGGGTCGAAGAGGACTTCACCAAGTGCGCCACCCGTCTCTTCTCGATTCTCAAGCAGGCTGCGGCTGCACACCCCGGTGCCCCGCGCTACCTCTACCTCGACGTCCAAGGGCATCGCAACGCCGTCGGCGACTACGACGCCGATGCCCAAGAAATCATCCACGAGTTCCTGCTGGACTTCCTCGGCCCGTACCTCGCGGAGATCAGCACACCGCTCTACCGGGTAAGGAACCCGGAGCCGCAACGTGAGGACGTTCCTGACGTCCTGAACATACGGGACCCGGACCGTGAGCACGCCTACGACCACCGCGAGCTGCGTGTGCGCAACCGGGACAGCCATCCGGACCAACGCCGGTCCAGACCTCCGGTCCGGGCCATCGCCGACTACCTCGGTCTCGATGAGCCGATCTGTCTGATCTGCTGGCAGACGCCGGTGGAGAGGGCCCATGTGGTCCCGGAGTCGCTCGGTGGTTCCAACGATGTGCGCAACTTCGCCCTCCTCTGCCCGCGTCACCACCGCGAGGCCCCCGATGTCGCGGACGCCGAGGCTTTCTGGTCCTGGGTCGACTACGCCTGTGAACGCGACGGCCATATGAAGTGGGAAGGTGTGGAGCCGGAGATGCTGGCCAGGGCGGAACGCGTCGGCTTCCGCATCGACACGTCCGGACCGGTGCGGAAGAGCCTTCACCATTTCGGTCAAGTCCGTGACGAACTCGTGCGTCACTACGGCTGGTGCCCGGAGGACTTCGCAGGCGGCGACCACTGGGGCGCGCTGATGGAGGAGTTCCACACGGTGATGGACGCGGCGACCGGTACCCACTTCAATGTCGCCAAGAAGGCATCCACCGAGGCATGGGCCTTCGAAGTGGCTCGCAGACGCCTGCGAGACGGGGTGACGGAGCCCGAGGCCGACGAGGGCCGGTCGTCGGTGTCGAGCCGTCCGTCGGTCGAATTGGCCGAGCGGACGGTGCGCAAATCACCCAGCGCTCCCGCACGGAGCCTTGTCGATGCCGCACGCCGGGCCGACATCGCCACCGAGGCGGCGGTACTTGTGCGCGACCTCATCGCCTCGGCGGGGGTTTCCAGCGCCGAGGAGGTGCTGCGGGCCATCAAGGAAGAGGCCACGGACCGCACCGCGCAGTTCGAGCGACTGGCCGATGAGTTGATGGGACACACGGTCTGTCGGCACTGCGGTCACGCAATAGCCCGAATCGGGGACGCTCCCTGGCGCCACAGTGCCGCGGCGCCCATGTCCCGTGGCTGCCGGGCCGCCAGCTTCGACCGGGACGGCACTTGGGACGATTCCCTCGACCGGGCGTGGAAGGCGAGCCCACCGCAGACGTACCGGTGAGCCGGTCGCGGATGTCGGGAGGGCTGCGACGGGCTGCTGTCGAAATCGCCGGGCGACTCAATTCCTCCCGCAACGGACACGCTTGACCAGGTACCCGGTCGGTCCTGAGGTGAGGAAGGGGGGCAAGTCCCCCTCGGGCACCAGCAGGAACCCGGTTCATCCGGGGAGGAGCCGTGCAGGATGTGCCGGGTCGGGGTCGTGGAGGTGGGCCGTGAAGCGTGTTTCGGAGGCAACGTGCTGTCAGTGGGCCCCAGACGTCGCTGCTTTGGCGTGAACGTGACGTAGCGTTGCCCTTTTGGCGGTGCTCGGCAGGGCGCCGCGGAACATCGTTGCGCCCTCATCATCCGTGAGGGCTCCGAGGGGTGTTGGGATGAAGCTTTGCTTCCTCGTCGAAGAGCTGTACCGGCATGACGGCATGCCGCTCGATGTGGCCCGACGATTGTCGTCGTGGGGTCACCAGGTGGACGTGTTGCGGCCGGGCGGCTCGCTGCTGCGGGTCTCGGAGGAGGTCCGGGCGGGCACCCACGACGCCTGGGTGCTCAAGACCGTGTCCGGCGGCCCCGGGCTCACCCTGCTGGAGGCCGCGGCGGCCGTGGGCCTGACCACGGTGAACGATGCGCGGTCGATCCGCGCGGTGCGCGACAAGGTCCTCACCTCGGTGGTGGCGCGGCAGCACGGACTGCCGGTTCCGGTGACCTATTCGGCGCCGCGGGCCACCATGTTCGCGGACATTCCCGACGAGCTGTTCCCCCTGGTGGTCAAGCCCGCCGACGGCAGTGCCGGGCGCGGGGTGCGGCTGGTGCCGGACCCCGGGCGGCTGGCGGAGGCGGAGCAGGAGGGCGAGGGCCAGCTGATCGCACAGCCCTATGTGCCCAATTCGGGCTCGGACCTGAAGGTCTACTGCCTCGCGGGCGAATTCCACGCGACCGTGCGGCGTTCCCCGATCCACCCGGACGGACCGGCCGACGAAGGGGCGGTTCCGCTGTCCGCCGAGGTGGCCGCGGTGGCGGCGAAGGTGGGAAAGGTCTTCGGACTCGACCTGTACGGCATCGACGTGGTGCTCGGCCCCGACGGTCCCGTGGTCGTCGACATCAATGACTTCCCGAGCTTCCGGCAGGTGCCCGACGCGGTGACCCGGGTGGCCGGAGCCGTCCTCGAACTGGCCAGGACCGGCGGTGCCGCCAGGAGGGGCGCCCTCGTCCCGGCTCCGCACGTTCCCCTCCAGCCGCAGATTTCCCTCGGCCGGTCCCGCCCGCAGCCCGCCCCGACCCCCGGAGCGGGCGCGGCGGTGGCCGTACCGGGAGCCGTCCAGATATGAAGGTGTGCCTGCTGACCGACAAGCCGGACCACCCGCTGCTCGCCGCCACCGCTTCCCTGCTGGGCCGGGAAGGACACCGGGTGACGTTCCTGGACCCGGACTCCGGGGCCGGACCCTCGCCGGAGCGGATCGCTCCGGAAAGTCTCGCCGACGTCTACCTCCTCAAGGCCCATACTCCCGGGGCGCTTGCCCTGGCCCGTTCTCTCGAGGCGGACGGTGCCCGGGTGGTGAACTCCGCCGCCGCGACGGAGCTGTGCCAGGACCGGAGCAGGCTTGCCGCCGTGGCCGAGGGGGCGGGGCTGCCGATGCCCCGTACCAAGACCCTGGACGCGCTGTCCGAAGTCCTCCCCGGAGCGGAGCGGCCCGGGAGCGGCTACCCACTGATGGTCAAGAGCCGGCACAGCCGCCGCGCCGACCTCGTGGCTCGTGCGGACGGCCCGGCCGAACTCCGGGAGCTCGCCGCGCGATGGCCCGACGAGCCGGTCGTCCTGCAGGAGTTCGTCGCGAACAGCGGCTGGGACCACAAGCTGTGGGTGATCGCGGGAAAGGTGTTCACGGCGGTGCGACCCGCACCGGTGGGGGCCCCGCCGGAGGGCGCGCACTGCGCGCCGCTGGTCCGCGAGCCGCCCCGGACCTGGACCGAAACGGCTCTCCGGGCGGGCGAGGTGTTCGGCCTGGACGTCTACGGTGTCGACCTGCTGGACCGCGAGGGCGAGCCCGTCGTCGTCGACATCAACGCCTTCCCGGGCATCCGCGGCCCGAAGGGTGCCCCCGCCGCCCTGGCGGCCCTGGCGCTGCGACGGCCCCGGACCGGTCCTCCCGGCTGAGTGTCCGAGGTCTTCCGGTCGGACCGCTCCGGATCCGGTCGGCCCGGCTTCGCGGACCGGGCGCCGCCTCCGGTGAAAGCTCGCCGCAGGCGGCGCCCGGCCGGTGTCGTGGGGGCGCGGGAATCAGTGGAAGTTGAGGGAGGCGGAGCCGGGCTCGGCGGAGATCGACCCCGGGCAGAGGAAGCTGCCGGAGCTCTTCGACGCGGTGAACGCCTGGTTCCGGTAGGTGCGGGTGGAGCCCTCGCGGGTCCATCCGACGTTCGTGGCCCGGTAGCTGCAGGAGACGATGCTCTGCTTCACCGTGATGTCGATGAGGTTGGACGTCGCGAGGCCCGCCGCGTCGTCGAAGGTGAGCGTCGGGTTGTTGTTGAGGGTGGCGCTCGCACCGCCGCCGCAGCTCACGCTGCTGTTGACGGTGGTGCGGTCGATGGTCAGGGCGGTGGGCGGGTTTGCGCTGGTGGTGGCATTGGTCCAGGTGCAGGTGCTGCCCGCGGCCGTGATGCTGCCGTCGACCTGCTGCGAGGCCGCGGGGCCCAGTGCGCTCGCCGCGGTGGACGCGCCGGCGATGACCGCGACGGCCAGGGCGGTGACGCATGAGATTTTCGGTGTGAGCCTCATGTCACTCCTTCGTGCCGCGTCCTGGTGGGGGGAGGAGCGGCGCCTCGTCCGCGTACGCGGCGGAGCACGGACGGGCGTGTGCCATGGACGGTCGCAGAAATGCCGATAAATGTCAGGTGCGCGTCAATAATTGGCCGGATGGCGTCCTCCGGGGCAAGGGTGGCGCGGGCCCTCCCCGGCTCCGGTTCGCGTGCGCGATCCGGTTGTCCGCCGGATGCCCCCGGATGTCGAAGGCGCCGTCGCGGATCGCGATGCGGGCGCCCTTGCCGATCTCCTTCGGGCCGTGGAGGACGGCCCCCCGAACCGGATGTCCGCGGCCCGGTCCGCGTTGCGCTCGTCACGATCCGGCCTCGGACGGAAGGCGGGTCTTGATTTCAGTCGTGTAATCGTTTCCAATCATGCGTGTAATCGATTCCATGGCACCGTTCCACTGGTTTCGAGGCTCACGGAAACCACAAGGAGGTGGTCCGGACATGGCGAGCATCAAGGACGTCGCGGCTCGGGCGGGAGTCTCCGTCGCCACGGTCTCCCGCGTACTGAACAGCCATCCCTCGGTCAGCCCGGACGCGCGGACCCGGGTCCTCGCCGCCGTCGACGCCCTCGGCTACCGGCCCAACGCCGTCGCCCGCTCGCTGCGCACCGACCAGACGCGCACGCTCGGCCTGGTCATCAGCGATGTGCTCAATCCGTACTTCACCGAACTGGCCCGCTTCGTCGAGGAAGAGGCCCGAGCCCTCGGCTACAGCGTCGTCATCGGCAATGCCGACGAGCGGCCGGATCTCCAGGACCACCACGTCCGTACGCTCCTCGACCGAAGGATCGACGGGCTTCTCGTCTCTCCCGCGGACGGCGACTCCCCGCTGATGGCGGACGTGGCGCGCGGCGGTACCCCGATGGTCTTCGTGGACCGGTGGATGCCCGCCGTCGACGTCCCCGTCGTGCGCGCCGACGGACGGGGCGCGATCCGGGACCTGGTCGCCCATCTGCACGCGCTGGGCCACCGCAGGCTCGCCATCATCGCGGGCCCCGCGGCCACCACCACGGGCGCCGAACGCGTCGAGGCCTTCCGCGAGGCGCTGCGCGCGTACCAACTTCCCCTGCCCGACGTCTACATCGGCCAGGGCGACTTCCAGGCGGACAGCGGCCGACGCGTCACCGAGCGCTTCCTGGCCCTCCCCGAACCACCCGAGGTCGTCTTCGCCGCCGACAACCTGATGGCGCTCGGCGCGCTGGACGCCATCCGGGCGGCCGGCCTGCGCGTCCCGCAGGACATCGGGCTCGCCGCGTTCGACGACATCCCGTGGTTCGTCCACACCGACCCGCCGATCACGGCGATCGCCCAGCCGACGGGCGACCTCGGCCGCGCCGCCGTTCGCGCACTGGTCGACATCGTCGACGGCCGGTCCCCGCAGTCCGTCACCCTCCCCGCCCGTCTCGTCGTACGTCGTTCCTGCGGTGAAGCCGCCCCGGACCAGAGGAGCAACTTGTGAGCAATCCGGACGAGTTGCTGCGCATCGAAGGCGTACGCAAGACCTTCCCCGGTGTGGTCGCGCTGGACGGCGTGGACTTCGACCTGCGCAGCGGCGAAGTACACGTCCTGCTCGGCGAGAACGGAGCGGGCAAGAGCACGCTCATCAAAATGCTCTCCGGCGCCCACCGCCCGGACGGCGGCCGGATATTCGCCCGGGGGCGCGAGGTCAGGATCCACGGCGCGCAGGACGCCGAACGGCTCGGAATCGCCACGATCTACCAGGAGTTCAACCTGGTACCCGACCTCACCGTCGCCGAGAACATCTTCCTCGGCAGGCAGCCGCGCCGCTTCGGGATGATCGACCGGCGTCGCATGGAGGCGGACGCCGAGGCGCTCCTGCGCCGCGTCGGCCTGCACATCTCACCGAGGGCCAGAATCCGCGAACTGGGCATCGCCCGGCTGCAGATGGTGGAGATCGCCAAGGCGCTCAGCCTGGACGCACGCGTGCTGATCATGGACGAGCCGACCGCGGTGCTCACCTCGGAGGAGGTCGACAAGCTCTTCCGGATCGTCCGGCAGCTGCGCGCGGACGGGGTCGGGATCGTCTTCATCACCCACCACCTCGAAGAGATCGCGGCGCTCGGCGACCGGGTCACGGTGCTGCGCGACGGGCGGAGCATCGAGCAGGTGCCCGCGTCGACGCCCGAGGCGGAGCTCGTACAGCTGATGGTGGGACGCAGCATCGACCAGCAGTACCCCCGCGAACGCCCCGAGACCGGGAGCCCGTTGCTGTCCGTGCGCGGCCTGACCCGCAACGGCGTGTTCCACGACATCAGCTTCGACGTGCGGGCCGGAGAGGTGGTCGGCCTCGCCGGTCTCGTCGGCGCCGGACGCACCGAGGTCGCCCGCGCCGTCTTCGGCGCCGACCCCTACGACCACGGCACCGTCGAGGTGCTGGGCGAGCGGCTGGCCGGGTACGACGTCACCGCGGCGATGGGCGCCGGAATCGGCCTCGTGCCCGAGGACCGCAAGGGACAGGGCCTGGTGCTCGACGCCTCGGTGCAGGAGAACCTAGGTCTGGTCACCCTGCGCGCCGCGAGCCGTTCCGGACTGGTGGACCTCAAGGGGCAGCGCGCGGCCGCCGCCCGGATCGCCGAACAGCTCGGCGTACGCATGGCGGGCCTCGGCCAGCACGTCCGTACGCTCTCCGGCGGCAACCAGCAGAAGGTCGTGATCGGCAAGTGGCTGCTCGCCGACACCAGAGTGCTGATCCTCGACGAACCGACCCGCGGCATCGACGTCGGTGCCAAGGTCGAGATCTACCAGCTGATCAACGAACTGACGGCATCGGGCCACGCGGTCCTGATGATCTCCAGTGACCTGCCCGAGGTTCTCGGCATGAGCGACCGGGTGCTGGTCATGTCCCAGGGCCGGATCGCGGGGGAACTCCCCGCACACGAGGCGACCCAGGACGCCGTGATGGCCCTCGCCGTCGGCACACCCCCCACCACGACCACGACAGCAGATCCGGCTGCGAACGAAGAGGAGAGCCCCCGTGGCCACTGACACGCTCAAGAGCGACACGGGCGCCGGTGGCGCCGCAGGGCACACGGTCCGCCGGCTCCTGCTCGACAACGGCGCACTGAGCGCCCTGGTCGTCCTGCTGGTGGCGATGTCGCTGCTCTCCGGCGACTTCCTGACCACCCAGAACCTGCTGAACATCGGCGTACAGGCGGCCGTCACCGCGATCCTCGCGTTCGGGGTCACCTTCGTCATCGTCTCGGCGGGCATCGACCTGTCCGTGGGGTCGGTCGCCGCGCTCTCGGCGACGGTCCTGGCCTGGACGGCGACCTCGGCGGGGCTGCCGGTCTGGCTGGCGGTCGTCCTCGCCGTCGCCACCGGGGCCGCGTGCGGTTTCGTCAACGGGGCACTCGTCTCGTACGGCAAGCTGCCGCCGTTCATCGCGACACTGGCGATGCTGTCGATCGCGCGCGGTCTGTCCCTGGTCGTCTCGCAGGGCAAGCCGATCGACTTCCCCGGCTCGGTCTCCGCGCTCGGTGACACGCTCGGCGGCTGGCTGCCCGTCCCGGTCCTGGTGATGGTCGTGATGGGGCTGATCGCGGCGCTGATCCTGGCCCGCACCTACATCGGCCGCTCGATGTACGCGATCGGCGGCAACGAGGAGGCGGCCCGGCTCTCCGGGCTGCGGGTCAAGCGGCAGAAGCTGGCCATCTACGCGCTGTCCGGTCTCTTCGCCGCGGTCGCGGGCATCGTCCTGGCGTCCCGGCTGACCTCGGCGCAGCCGCAGGCCGCGCAGGGGTACGAACTCGACGCGATCGCCGCCGTGGTCATCGGCGGGGCCAGCCTCGCCGGCGGTGTCGGCAAGGCGTCCGGAACCCTGATCGGCGCCCTGATCCTCGCCGTGCTGCGCAACGGGCTCAACCTCCTCTCCGTCTCCGCGTTCTGGCAGCAGGTCGTCATCGGTGTCGTCATCGCCCTCGCGGTGCTGCTGGACACGCTCCGCCGCAAGGCCGGTGCCGGGGCCGTGGCACCGGGTGGTTCGTCCGCCGCACCGGGCTCGCCGGGATCCGGTCGCAGGGGAGCGGTCAAGTTCGGCATCGCCGCACTCTGCGCGGCCGTCGTCGTGGGCGGGGTGTCCTACTTCAACTCCGGTTCCTCCGGCGGCAGCACCAAGGTCGGCATGTCGCTCTCCACGCTCAACAACCCCTTCTTCGTGCAGATGAAGGCGGGCGCGCAGGCCGAGGCGGAGAAGGCCGGGGTCGACCTCACCGTCACCGACGCGCAGAACGACGCCTCGCAGCAGGCCAACCAGCTCCAGAACTTCACCAGCTCGGGCATGAAGTCGATCATCGTCAACCCGGTGGACTCGGACGCCGCGGGCCCCGCCGTCCGGGGCGCCGACAAGGCGGACATCCCGGTGATCGCCGCCGACCGGGGCGTCAACGACGCCCGGACCGCGACGCTCGTGGCGTCCGACAACGTCGCCGGTGGCAGGCTCGCCGCCAAGGCGCTGGCCGAGAGGCTCGGCGGCAAGGGCAGCATCGTCGTCCTGCAGGGGACGGCCGGCACCTCGGCCAGCCGCGAGCGCGGCGCGGGATTCGCCCAAGGCCTGAAGGCGTACCCGGGCATCAAGGTCGTGGCCGAGCAGCCGGCGGACTTCGACCGCACGAAGGGCCTGGACGTCATGACCAACCTGCTCCAGTCCCACCCCGGCATCACCGGTGTCTTCGCCGAGAACGACGAGATGGCGCTCGGCGCGGTCAAGGCACTCGGCGGCAAGGCCGGGAAGTCGGTGTCCGTCGTCGGATTCGACGGAACCCCGGACGGTCTGAAGGCGGTCGCCGCCGGCACGCTGTACGCGTCGGTGGCCCAGCAGCCGAAGGAACTGGGCCGGATCGCCGTGCAGAACGCGGTGAAGGCGGCGGAGGGCAAGAAGATCGACAGCATGGTGAAGGTGCCGGTCAAGGTCGTCACCGACAAGAACGTCGCCGACTTCTCCTGAGCGCGACCGGTTCTCCCGGACGCGTCCGGTTCTTCTGAACACGCCCCAGCAGTGCCCGACCACGGAAAGCAGGAACCATGCACGACAGCGACCACGACCGGTACGACCTGCTGGTCGTGGGCTCCGCCAACGCCGACCTGGTCGTCGGCGTCGAACGCCGCCCCGCACCCGGTGAGACGGTGCTCGGCTCCGACCTGGCCGTCCACCCGGGCGGCAAGGGCGGAAACCAGGCGGTCGCCGCCGCCCGCCTCGGGGCCCGCACGGCCCTGCTGGCCCGGGTCGGCGACGACGCGCACGGCCGTCTGCTGCTGGAGTCCCAGCGGGCGGCGGGCGTCGACACCGGCGGCGTACTCGTGGGCGGGGCCCCCACCGGCGTCGCGCTGATCACCGTGGATCCCTCGGGCGACAACAGCATCGTGGTGTCGCCGGGGGCCAACGCCCGCCTCACCCCCGAGGACATCCGGGCGGCCGGTTCCCTGTTCGCCACCGCCCGGGTCGTCTCCGTACAGCTGGAGATCCCGCTGGAGACGGTTGCCGAGGTGGCGGCCGCGATGTCGTCCGGCACCCGGCTGGTGCTGAATCCGTCCCCGCCCGCGCCCCTGCCCGACCGGGTGCTGGCCGCCTGCGACCCGCTGGTGGTCAACGAGCACGAAGCGCGTTACATGCTGGGCGAGGCCGCGGGCACCACGCCCGGGGAGTGGGCACGCGCACTGCTCGGGCTCGGCCCGCGGTCGGTCGTGATCACGCTGGGCGCGGCGGGGGCGCTCGTCGCGGACGTCCGCACCGGCGACGTCGTACCCGTGCCGAGCATCGCGGTCGAAGCGGTGGACACGACCGGGGCGGGCGACGCGTTCACCGCGGCCCTGGCCTGGCGGCTGGGCCTGGGCGAGGAACTCGCCGAAGCCGCCGCGTTCGCCGTGCGGGTGGGCGCGGCGGCCGTCACCCGGCAGGGCGCGCAGGCGTCCTTCCCGACCGCGGCGGAAGTCCCGGCCCCGTGAAGAAGGCCGGAATCCTCAACCGCCACCTCGCCGGGGCCCTGGCCGGGCTGGGCCACGGCGACGGGATGCTGATCTGCGACGTGGGCATGCCCATCCCGGCCGGTCCGCACGTCGTCGACCTGGCCTTCCGGGCCGGTGTCCCGTCGTTCGCCGAGGTGCTCGACGGCCTGCTGGACGAACTCGTGGTGGAGGGCGCGACCGCGGCGGACGAGGTGAGGCAGGCCAACCCCGAGGCCGCGCGTCTGCTGGCCGCCCGCCTCCCGGGCCTCGCCCACGTACCCCACGACGAGCTCAAGGCGCTCTCGGCGGGGGCCCGGCTGGTGGTGCGGACGGGGGAGGCCCGGCCGTACGCGAACGTGCTGCTGCGGTGCGGGGTCTTCTTCTGAGCGCACTGGCTCACGACGCGCCCCCGTCGCGCGGCTCCGGAACGAGGACGGCACAGGGTTTCCTCAGCTCCGGTTCGCGTACACGATCAGGTTGTCCACCGGGTGTCCCCGGTCGTCGAAGGCGCCGTCGCAGGTGATGAGGCGCAGGGTGCGGGCGTTGGTGGGGCCGTAGACCTTCTCGGTCGGGAACGCCTTCTTGCTGACGGTCTCGGTGCCGGTGACCCTGAAGTGGAGTTCGGCTCCGCGGTCGTTGTGGATCGTGATGTCGGCGCCCTTGCCGATCTTCTTCAGGTCGTGGAAAACGGCCTTCCCGAACCGGGTGTCGTTGTGTCCGATGACGACCGCGGCACCGGGTTCGCCGGGAGCGGCACCGCCCGTGTACCAGCCGGCGGTCATGCCCTTCTCGGCGGGCGGGACCTCGACGGTGCCGTCCTGGTTGAGGCCGAGGTGCATCAGCTCGCTGTCGATCCCGAGCGACGGGACGGCGATGCGGACGGGGACGGCCGCCGAGGAACGGGAACCCCCGGACCTTTCGGCCCCGTCGGGCCCGGTCCTCTTCGACCCGGCCCGTTCCCGGGCGTCGGGGCGGGTGCTCGCGCTGCTGCCCGGCGCGGTGGCCGACGGGTCGTCCGTGGTGCCCGAGGAACAGCCGGTGAGGACGAGGCAGGCGAGCACGGGCAGCGCGGCGTGGCGGAGCGGGAGCGGCGTACGGAACATGGGGCTCCAGGTCTGGGCGGGGATCGGCAGTGGCGCCGCCCGGAAACGGACGGCGCCACGGGGACGGACGGCGACGGTGGACACCCCGGCCGCCTCGGCGACCGGCCGGCCTCCCGGGCCGTGGGACGGGTGGGTCAGCCGTTGCGCTGTGCGGCCGAGCGGCGGCGCAGTACGACGGTGCCCGCTCCGGCGAGCAGCAGCGCTGCGGCGGCCGATCCCGCGATCGCGGCGGTGTCGTCGCCGGAGGTTCCGGCGATGCGCTCGCCCGCGTCGACGCCACCGCGCGGAGCGGGGGCGGCCGATCGCCCGGAGCCGTCCTCGGCCACCGCGGGAGCGGGGCTGTCACCGGCGGCCACGCCTCCACGGGGCGGCACGGCCGGCTGCGGTTCCGCCGCGGGAGCGCTGGAGGGCTCACCGGTGCGGGCCGCGGCGGACCGCTCGACGGCCGGGGCCGACGGCGAGGGCGCGGAGTCGGCGAAGGCCGGGGCGGACGGCACGAGCACCGCGCCCGCCGCGACGGCGGCGAGGACGGCGGTGCGCAGGGACAGGCGGTTGGGCATGGGTCAGGACTCCATTCCAGGTCGGCCTCGGGGGGCACCCGGAGACCGGTTCGCACCGGGTGCGAGGCATGCCGACAGGCTGGCGTGAAGTTATGAAGAAGCTGTCAGAACGTTGTGGTCATCGCATCAGCCCCGGTCCGTGCCCTTCGAAACCCTGCCGTCGGCTCCGTCGCCCGCTCCTTCCGGCCGGCCCCTCACGGGGGAAGCCGGGCCCGTCGGCAGCCGGAGCGTGAACACCGACCCCTCGCCCTCGGCACTCACCGCGCTCGCCGAACCCCCGTGTGCCTCCGCCAGCTTCCGTACGATCGCCAGCCCCAGCCCACTGCCGCCGGTACGGCGACTGCGCGACTTCTCGGCGCGCCAGAAGCGGTCGAAGACGTGCGGCAGGTGCTCGGCCGAGATGCCGCTGCCCGTGTCGGCGACCTCGACGACCACGACTTCTCCGTGCGCGAGGCCGTCCCCCGTCCCGTCCGGCGGCGCCCCTTCCGCAGCCGCCCCTTCCGTGGACGCCCCGGAAACGTACGCGCGCACCGTCACGCGTCCGCCCGCCGGGGTGTGGCGCACGGCGTTGGAGACCAGGTTGCCGATGGCCTGACGCAGCCGTACGGGGTCGGCCCACAGCACCGGGGCGGGGGCATCGGCCGCCGCTGGTGCCGAGAGCGCGACCCCCGCCGTCTCGGCCCGTGCCTGGTGCGCCGCGACCACCTGCGCCAGGACGTCCTCGACGCGCACCGAATCGGGGTGCAGCCGCAGCGCGCCCGCGTCGGCCGCGGCCAGGTCCTGGAGGTCGTCGATGATGTGCTGCAACTGCACGGCCTCGGTGTGGAGCGAGGAGATGAACGCCGGATCGGGCTCCGCCAGCCCGTCCTGCGCGGCCTCCAGCCAGCCCCGGATGTTGCTCAGCGGCGTGCGCAGCTCATGGGCGACGTCGCTGACCATGTCCTTGCGCTGCGCCTCCAGCCGCGTGCGATGGTCCGCCATGTCGTTGAACGCGGCGGCGAGACGGCCGATCTCGTTGTCGTCGGTGACCAGCACGGGCACGGAGTCCTCGCCGTCCCGCATCCGCTGCGCCGCGCCGGTGAGCGCGTGCAGCGGCCGTACGAGCCGGGAGCCGGCGAGGACCGTGGCACCGACGGTGAGCGCCAGGACGAGGGCCGCCGCGCCCGCGATCCTCGCCGTGTTCGCCGGGGAGAGGTCGAAGCCGGGCACGGTCGCGTCGCCCTCGTCACCGATGAACAGCAGCGCGGGCGAGGCGACGTAGGAACTGAGCTGTTCACGGCGGGCCGTGCCCACGCAGGAGGCGGTGGCCCGGTCGTCCGCGCCGGTCCGGACGCTCGGCGCGGGCGAGGGGACACGGGCGTCCTCGGCGGGCACCGGCCCAAAACCGCCGCTCCAGGACAGGTCGAGATCGAGCCGGACGGCCGTACGGCCCTGACGTTCGAGGCAGGCGTTGGCGAGCTGGTTGAGCGCGTCCAGGGCCTTGCGTTCGGTGGCCGTCGGCCCGTCCAGGTCCTCGGACGTGCACCGGGTGCCCTGCGCACGCTCCGGGTCGTTGCCCACGATCTGTACGCTCGGGCGCCCGCTCGGGCTCCGGACCACGTCCGCCGCGACCCCGGCCTCGTTCAGGCACGCCACGCTCCGGTCGGCCGCCCGCCGCAGGGCCGCGCGTTCGGCAGCGGGCAGCAGGAACGGGCCCACCGCACGCGGATCCACCCGGTCGGCCGCGGCGCCCGACCGGTCGACCGTCCGGGACAGGGCCGTGTCCACGGACAGCGGGTCCACGACCGCCGACGCCCGGTGCGGCAGCGCGGGCGGCGAAGGCCGGTCGGCGGAGTCGGCGAGGGGACGGCGCTGCTCGGTGGTGAGCGCGATCCGGCGGCCCGACCGACGCGCCAGGTCGCGGACGGTGCCCTCGACGCCCTCCCACGTGGGATGGGTCGCCGCGTATCCGAGCAGGGTGTTGTAGATCCGGGCGTCGGCGGTGAGGTTCTGGCCCTGCTCCTGCTTGATGGCACCGGAGGTGGTCTGCACGGCGATCCAGGCGGTGGCCGCCACCGAACAGGCGGCCACCAGTGCGGACACCGCCAGCAGCCGGCCGAACAGGCTCTTGCGCAGCGGCAGTCGGGCCCGCTGCCGTCCACGCCGGGCGGCGGCGGACTCGCGCCCCCGGTCACGACGACGCACGCGTGGCCTTCCGCGCCGGGTCCGTCAGCTTGTAGCCGACCCCGAAGACGGTGAGCAGCCGGGCCGGTCGACGAGGAGCGGGTTCGATCTTCTTGCGCAGGTTCATGATGTGCACGTCGACGGTGCGGAAGCTGACGTACCGGTCGAAGCCGTGCAGTTCCTCCAGGAGCCGCTGCCGGGTGAAGACCCGCTCGGGCTCGGCCGCCATGGCGGCGAGGATCCGGAACTCACCGGGCGTGCACTCCACGGCCAGGTCCCCGACCGACACCTCGTGCCGGTCGGGGTCGACCGTCAGCGCACCGACCCGCAGCACCCGGTCCGCCACGGGCCCGGCCCCCGCCGAGCCCCGCCGGCTTCGGCGCAGCAGCGTCCGCACCCGGGCCATCAGCTCGCGCGGGCTGTACGGCTTCGTCATGTAGTCGTCCGCGCCGAGGTCCAGGCCCAGCAGCAGGTCGTCCTCGGTGCTGCGGGCCGTCAGCATCAGCACCGGCACCTCCCGGTGCTCGGCGCGCAGCACCCGTACCACGTCCAGGCCGTCGGCCCGCGGCATCATCACGTCGAGTACCAGCAGATCGGGTTCCCGGTGCCGGACCTCGGCGAGGGCCGCGAGGCCGTCACCGACGACCGTGACCGTGTGGCCCTCGTGCTCCAGATAGCGGCGTACGAGCTCGGCCTGCTTCTCGTCGTCTTCGGCGACCATGACATGTGCGCACACGGAACGATCGTAGATGAGCTCAACAGGGGCCTTTCCGGCCGTCGGAGAGCAACACGCCGCCCGGGGAACGGGGATGCCCCGCCCGCGCCGGAGACCGCCCGGCGCCCCCGCTCCACGGGCCCTCGCCGCGGGGCTATCGTGCCGAAGTGACCACCGGATAGTGGTCGGAGAGGTTGGTGTACGTGTAGCTCGTGCCCCAACTGCTCACGGTCCAGGGCGCGCTGCTCTCCTTCACCACCTCGTTCGTCCACCCGGACGGCTGCACGTGCCCGGCGCGGTGCAGGACGTGGTCGAGGTCCTCCCGGGGGTCGTCGGGGTAGCGGTCGGTGGCGATCGAGTTGTCCCGCGTGTCGAAGGAGTACGGGTGCCCGGTGCGCGCCGGGGCCGGGGACAGTCCGGCGTCGGCGAGCATCGAGGAGTACTCGGCGGAACGGAAGTCGACGTTGAAGTCCCCGGCCACGACGGTACGAATGAGGCCGGGAGCCGATGAGTCCGTGCCCGGCCGGGCGTGGGGCGCCGAAGCCCGCGCTCCGGCCGGGTGTTCACGCCGCCGGGTCCCCGTGGGATTCCATGAGCTCCTGATGGGCCGCCGCCACGTCCGGGGCGAGCACGGTGACGATCTCCTCCCGGGTGGGCGTCGTGCCCGTCGCGTGCTCGGCGTACAGGCGCAGATCCCGTTGTGCGGCGGTCTTCTGGCAGAGCTCACGGGCGAACCGGGCATTGCCCAGGGTGTCGGCCATGCCGCCGTCCACGGCCGTCGCGAAGATGGCGCCGAGCGCGGCCGCCGCCTCCTCGTCGGGTTCGTCGCCCTGACCGGCCAGGACGGACCGGGCGATCAGGAGCAGCTCCTGCGCGGAGTACGAGGGGAAGTCGACCCGGGTGTTGAACCTGGACACCAGCCCCGGGTTGGCGGCGAGCAGCCCGGTCATCTCCTCGCGGTACCCGGCGAGCACGACGACGAGCCGGTCCCGGTCGTCCTCGGCCCGCTTCAGGAGCACCTGGAGCGCCTCGTCGCCGAACGCGTCGCCACCGCTGTACCCGCTGTTGGACAGGGCGTACGCCTCGTCGATGAACAGCACACCGTTCAGGGCGGAGTCGATGACCTCGCTGGTCTTGATGGCGGTGGACCCGAGGTGCTGGCCGACGAGATCGACGCGCTGGGCCTCCACGACATGGCCGGACCGCAACAACCCCAGCCCGGCGAACACCTTGCCGATGATGCGGGCGACGGTGGTCTTCCCGGTGCCGGGAGGGCCCGCGAAGACGAAGTGCCGGGGCCGGGCGCCGCTCGGCAGCCCCTGCTCCTCCCGCAGCGCCGCCATGCGCA
Organism: Streptomyces sp. NPDC001732; assembly: GCF_053596315.1. Classification (NCBI taxonomy): domain Bacteria; kingdom Bacillati; phylum Actinomycetota; class Actinomycetes; order Kitasatosporales; family Streptomycetaceae; genus Streptomyces; species Streptomyces sp. NPDC001732. The sequence goes on along the minus strand of NZ_JBSFFY010000006.1, from coordinate 103,251 downwards.
GCTGCGCGATCAGCGTGAGGACCTGCCGCTTCACCGGCTCCAGCCCGATCATGCCGTCGAGAGCCTGCTGCGCCTCGGCGAGCAGCCGGTCCCGCTCCTCCTGCGACAGCTCCTCCCCGTCGCCCTTCACGGAAGCCTTGCCGGCGCCTTCGCCGGTGCCCGGGACGGCAGGCGGGGCGGCAGGCGGGACGGTCGGCCTGGAGACGGGCGCGGCAGGGCGGGACTCCGTCGTCCCGGCGGAGGGCGGGGAAGAGGGCGAAGGGCCGGAGGGGGAGGACGTCTCGGCCACGGACGCGGCCGTCGGCGCAGTGGAACGCGCCTGGGCGCGCACATCCACGTCGAAGAGGCCCGGAGCGCACCGGAACGCGTACTGGTACCGCTTCAGCGCCTCGTCCGCCCGGCCCAGCGACTCCAGGGAACGCCCCATGAAGTACTTGACCTCGGCGTCGAAACGGCTCCCGGCCTCCAGCTTCCTCGGCAGCTCCGCCAGCACGTTCAAGGATTCGTGGCAGACCCCCTGCGCGAACAGCGAGGCGCCGACGTACAGCTGGGCCTCGTCGTACAGGAACGCGTCCTGGATTCCCGGCGCGAACCGCAGCACCAGCGACCAGTCCTCCTTGAGGAAGGCGTACCGGGTGCAGACGAACCGGGTCTCGTCGCAGTCCAGCTGCGCCGTGGAGAGCCCGGCCCACGCCTCGTCGAGCCGGCCCGCGTCCAGCAGCGCCGCCTGCGCCGCCACCCAGAGGTCACGGGCGTTCTCCAGCCTGAAGGTGACGTAGTGGCCGAGCTGGAACCGGGACCGGAGCGGCATCCCGAACTTCGTGCGCAGCGCGCCGAACGAACCGGAGCTGCGGAGCATGCCCTCCAGCGCCTCCTGCTGGCGCTGCCCGGTCGCATGCAGCCCCAGCCAGGCGTCGGCGGCGAGCGGATCGTGCGTCGTGGCGAGGGAGAACCGCTCGGCCGCGGCGGCCATGTCGCCCTGGTGGAACAGGGCCATCGCCTGCTGCCAGGCCTGCTCGGCCTTCCTGGCCGAGCCACGGTGTGCGGCTGCTCCCTGCACGGTTTCTCCCCTCGACGGCCGCGGGCCCGCCGCCGACGGCCGACGGGGCACGCCGTGATGACCTGGAACAACCGCCAGGATATCCAACGGGACGTACGCCCCGTCGGCACATCCGGAGCCGCTTCCCGCGAGGGCCGGCGGCGGGGGGCGGGGAGCCGACGGGGCCCGGGAACGACCGGAACACGAGGGCCGGATGCGCAGATTGCGCCGGGAGCGCCCGGGATCATCATGAAAGGCCGGTGTCCGGGTGCGCGGGGAGACGGTCCGATCCGGACTCCTGACGATCATCATCGCGATGCCCAGGGGATATTGGCCCGCCGGACGTTAACGTTGATCCGCACGGCGGCAGCGACGGTGCCGGGGAGGGCGCACCGCGCGGAACGCCGGGAACGAGGAGTGCGCGACATGCTGGATCCCACTTCGGTGGCGGCGATCTCGGCGGTACTCGGTGCGGTCGGCTCGGGGATGGCCAACGAGGCCGGAAAGTGGGCCTGGGAGTCGACCGGCGGCGTCGTGCGGAGAATCGTCGGCCGGGAGGTCCCGGCCCCCGCGGCCCGGGAGGAGCGGGACGACGTGGCCCGCATGGTGCACGAACGAGTCCGGGCGGACCCGCAACTCGCGGCGTCCTGGCGTTCGTTCGCATCGAGGGTGGGCGGCGGGGCGAGCCCGTCCCGGCCGGTGCGGTCGCACCTTCCCACCTCCATAAGGTTCTTCACCGACCGCAAGGAGGCGCTGCGGCAACTCCAGCGGGAGGCGACCCGGCGCGCGGACGGACGGCCCCGGGCCGCACTGGTGCACGGCCCGGACGGCATGGGATCCAGCACCCTCGCCGTGCACTACGGGGCACAGTCCGCCCGGCTCTTCCCGGACGGCCGGATCTACGCCGACCTCGGCGGCGGCAGGGCGGGCGGCGCCCGCGCCTGCGGAACCGCGCTGCGTGTCCTGCTCCGCCAACTGGGCGTGCGGGACGAGGAGATGCCGCCCGCCACCGAGCAGCTCGGCGAGTTCTTCCGCCACCACGTGGCCGACCTCGAACTCCTGGTCGTGCTCGACCACGCCTGCTCCGCCTCGCAGGTGCGGCCCTTCCTCACCTCGGCACCCGGGGTGTTCACGATCGTGGTCGCCCGGAACCCCTTCCCGGGCATCGACGCCGTGCGCGTGCCCGTCGGCCCGCTCACGGACAAGGACGCGGTGCGCCTGCTCACCGACATCACCGACAAATCCACCGTCGCCGCCGCCCGCGCCACGCTGCCCTCGCTGCTCGCCCGCTGCGGCGGTTCGCCGTACGCCCTGCGGGCCGCGGCCCACCAGCTCTCCGCCCCCACGTCCTCGCCGCGCGCCGCCGGGACGGACGGCGACCCGGTGGGCGGGGCCGCCGAGGACAACTACCGGCTCCTGGCACCGCAGTCCGCGCGGCTGTACCGGCTGATGGCGTTGCGCGCCTGGCCCGCCTTCGACGCCGCGACCGCCGCACGGACCACCGGCGAGGACCCCGCGGCCACGGCGGAGCGCCTGGAGGACCTCGCGGACCGGATGCTCCTGGAACACCACGGAACCGGAACCGGCCGCTACCACTACCGTCCCGGCGTCCGCGCCCACGCCGAGAAGGCGGCGATCCGCGAGGACGGCATCGCCGCGTGCTCGGCCGCTCTCGGCCGCACGCTGGGCGCGTACGCCGACCTGGCGGCAGCCGCCGCCCACCAGGCGCTCCCGGAGAGCTGGCGCGTCCCGGCACCGCCCGGGGACCGGACCGGACAGCGGTACGAGGACCGGGGCGCCGCCCTCGGCGCGCTGCTCGCGGAATCGGGCAACCTGGTCGAGGCGGTGCGCTGCGCCGAGGAGTCCGGCGACCCGGACACCGCCGTACGCCTGTGCCGTGCCCTGTGGCCGCTCCAGCTCAAGGCGGGCCACCACGAGACGCTGCTGCCGGCCCTCCGGACCGGGGCGCGCCTGGCCGACACCCGGCTCCCCGCCGGTCCCGACGCCGGAGCGCTCCACGCACAACTCGCGCACTCCCTCACCGAAACGGGAGGCTGGGAGGAAGCCGAGGCGGAGGCGCGGGCCGCGGCCCGCGCCGAGGAGGCGACGGGCCACAAGCGGGGCCACGCCTCGGCCGTCGAACTCCTGGGGCTGCTGAGGCTGCGCCAGTGGCGGTACCAGGAGGCGTACGACTGCTTCGAGGAGGCCGGCGGCATCCTGGGCACCATGGGCGCACAGGACGAGGGGACGGGCGACGTGCCGCGCGCCGAGGCCCTGCTGGAGCGCCACCGCGGCCGGGCGCTGCGCGGACTGGGGCGGCGTGAGGAGGCCCGGCGGCGGCTGGAGACCGCGCTGGCGTACTTCCGGCCGGACGACGGATCGGACGGCGACACGTACAACACGGCCCGGACGCTCACGGACCTCGCCGAGACCTGGCTGGACGAGGAGAACACCGAGGCGGCGCTTCCGCTGATCGAGTCGGCGATCACGACGCTCGACGGCCAGCGGGCGGAGTACCACCTGTCGCATCTGCGGCGCATGCGGGACCGCTGCGTGACCTCGTAACCCCGGGGCCGGTCCTCAGCTCCCCGGACCCCGCGGCGCCGGGGGACCGACCCGTACGCGCTGGACCCGGTCGCCCGTCCGCAGGACGAGCCCCTCGGCCACCACCCGCGCCAGTCGCGCGTGGGCGGTGGCCGCGTCGTGGCCGTCCGCGGCGAGCCAGGCGTACAGGGCGGAGGCGTACGCGGCGGGGTCCGTCGCGCAGACGTCCTCCGTACCGGCGGCGGGCACCGCGGTCAATTGCAGCGGCTCCCCGCCGCGCACCCGCACCACGCACGCGGACGGCCCGGTGACGTAGGCCGCCAGGGAGCAGTCCCGATGGCGGCGGAGCACCTCGGCGGTCCAGCCCGACGGGGACCCGAAACGGGGATCGTCGGGCGCCCCGTCGCGGAAGACGACGTCGGCCAGGTCCAGCCGGTCCACGTCCCGGGTGTCCTCGTGCACCGCGACGTGCAGTTCCCCGCCGTCCTGCGGCCCGGTCACCGGCCGGGAGCCCGCCCACCGGCCGATCGCCACCTCTCCCGGCCCGAGGACCCGCGACAGGACCCACAGCGGGACGGTGACCCTCCCCGACTCGTGCTCGGGCAGCGGGAGCGGCGTCAGCGAAGCGGGCCGTTCGGGCTCTGGTTCGCCCATCATCGAGTAGAAGAGCCTCCGCAGCCGTACCGCGGACTCGCCCGGCACGGAGGTGGTGAACTCGGCGGGACCGGACAACGGCCGGTGTCGGCGGAGGAGTTCCGCGAGTTGCGGGGCGAGCGGCGCGTCGGGATCGAGCTTCGGAGCCTCCCGCATGAACGAGGAGATCGGCGCGTCCGGGTCGAGTGCGTCGAGCGGTGCGGAGGCCAGGAGCACGGGAGTGCCGAGGGCGGCCGCGTAGTAGGTGACGGAACCGTGGTCCCCGATCACGGCGTCGGCTGCCAGCAGGGCCTGCCGCCACCCCTTCAGCGGATCGACCAGGGTCAGTCCGGCGCGGCGCGCGCGATCGAGCCAGGCCCGGATCTGGCCGGGGCCGTGACCGTGCCAGACATTGGGGTGCAGTACGGCCGCGAACCGGAACTCGTCCACGGGGAACTCGTCCGCGATCCGGTCCAGCAGCGCGGCGACCATGTCACCGCCCCCGCCGCCTTTCGCTCCGTCACCGAAGAGGGACCCGGAATCCCAGGTCGAGTTGAGCAGGACGAGCCGCTGCCCGGACCGCACCCCCAGCGCGCGGCGGAAGCGTTCGCGCCGGGGCCGTGCGGCGAGCACGCGGTCGAAACAGGGATCCCCGGCCAGCACGGCGGTCGGCGCCGCCTCCGGGCAGGCGAGGCGCAGACGGTCGTGCTGTTCGGGATGGGAGAGGACGAGCGCGTCCGCGACGGGCCGGCCCCGCGACAGCAACCACTCCGGCGCGAGCCCGAAAACGGGCGCGGGCACCGCACCGCCCTCGCCCTCGGCCCGGTGTCCGGTGTCCGGTGTCCGGTGTCCGGTGTCCGGTGTCCGGTGTTGCCAGCCTTTTAGTGTATCCAACACCGTGCGAGAGGACGGTCAACTTCCCGGAGAAGACGTCCAGTCGACCACCGAAGCTGGCGGAGATCACCAGGTCCGCCTCCGTCTCGGCGGCCTGCTCCCACGGCAGCACCGGCACCCCGACGTCGGCCAGCAGCTCGGCCGTTCCGGCCGCGAACGCGGAGGAGCCCGTGCAGGTCGCCAGCAGCTGGACGCGCAGGTCGTCGTCGAACAGGGGCAGCACGTCGAGCAGTCGCGTCGCGGAGGTCACGTTGTGCACGACGACGAGGACCCGCAGGCACTTCTTCCGGGTCGTCCAGCGCGCCGCGTCGTCCCCCACCGGCACCCGGAGCCACCCGGTCCGACCGCGCTCCATCCGTACCCCCCTCGTCCCTCGTCCGCCCGGCCCGCCCCGGGGAACCCTGCCGGCCGCCCGGTCGGCCGTGACAGTCAATCAGCACGACCGCCGGGCCCACCACCACGGGGTGGAGCGGGGCCGGCGGGCACCGGGCGGGGCCTGGGGCGCACGATTCCCGAGACGTCCAGGTAGGTTGAGGGCACAGCTTGATCGCTTTCGCGTCCGGAGGTCCCCATGAGTGAGCAGCAGCCGTCCGTCACCCCTCCCGCCACGCCGCTGTCGGAACGGATCGACACCACCAGGCCGCATTCCGCCCGCTTCTGGAACTACTTCGTGGGCGGCAAGGACAACTACGAGGTCGACCGGGAGACGGGCGACCAGATCAGGGCGCTCTTCCCGGGGCTCGTCGATGTGGCGGTGGCCGGGCGGCAGTTCCTGCGCCGTTCGGTGAGCCACCTGGTGCAGGAGCGGGGCATCCGGCAGTTCCTGGACATCGGGACGGGGCTGCCCACCGCGGACAACACCCACCAGGTGGCCCAGGGCATCGCGCCCGAGGCACGCATCGTGTACGTGGACAACGACCCGCTCGTGCTGGCGCATGCCCGTGCGCTGCTGACCAGCTCGCCCGAAGGGGTCACCGACTACGTCGACGCGGACCTCTACGAGCCGGAGGCCATCCTCGCCGAGGCCGCGAGGACGCTCGACTTCGACCGGCCCGTCGCCCTGATGCTGCTCGGCATCCTCGGGCACGTGAGCGACTTCGGGCAGGCCCGTGAGGTGGTCGGCCGGCTGATGGCGGGACTGCCGTCCGGCAGCCACCTCGTGATGTACGACGGGACGCGGACCAGCGACGGCATGATCGCCGCCGAGAAGGCGTACATGGAGAGCGGCGCCGTGCCGTACTACGTCCGGGAACCCGACGAGATCGTCAGGCTCTTCGACGGGCTGCGGATCCTCGACCCCGGGTTCGTCCGGCTCAGCGAGTGGCGGCCCGACGCCGACAGCGCGACCGTGCCCGCGGACGTCGACGCCTTCGGCGGGATCGGCGTCAAGGAGTGACCCGTACGGCACCACCGGGGGCTGTCCGCCCCCGGCCTGCCGTGCGGTCCTGCGGGTGACCGCTCCTCGGGGCCGTCGGCACGGGGAACCGGCCGCACCCGCAGCAGGAGCAGCGACAGGACCGGGACCGACCCCATGGCAACGGGGAGCGCCACATGACGGGGCACGAGTCCGATGCGCGGCAGACCGGTGCGCACCGCATCGACACCACCAGGCCGCACTCCGCACGGGTGTACGACTGGTTTCTCGGCGGGAAGGACAACCACCCCGCAGACGAGGAGCTCGGCAGACGGATCGCCGCACTGTCGCCGGACACGAAGCGGATCGCACGCCACAACCGGTGGTTCATGCACCGCGCGATGCGCCGGCTCGCGGGGGAGGAGGGGATCCGGCAGTTCCTGGGCATCGGCTCCGGCATCCCGACCGAGCCCAACCTGCACCAGATCGTCCAGGGCGTGGCACCCGCCGCCCGGGTCGTGTACGTGGACCACGACCCGACCGTCCTGGCCCACGCCGAAGCCCTGCTGAGCGGCACGTCCGAAGGGACGACGGCGTATCTCGACGCCGACGCGCGGGAGCCGGAGCGGATTCTGGAACTCGCCGCCGGTGTGCTCGACTTCGACCGGCCCGTCGCACTGTCCCTGATCGCCCTGCTGCACTTCGTCGAGGACGGCGAGGGGAAGGGGCTCGGGGCGCACGCGCTGGTGGAACGGCTCATGGAGCGGCTCCCCGCCGGGAGCTGTCTCGTCCTGTCCCAGCTCACCGGTGACTTCGACCCCGAGAGCGTGGAGAAGGGGGTGGCCACGTACGCGGCGGGCGGTGTGACGCTCGTACCGAGGTCGCACCGGGGCGTCAGCCGGTTCTTCGACGGGCTGGACGTGATGGCACCGGGCGTCGTCCAGGTCGTCGACTGGCATCCGGAACTCGACGTCGGCGAACTCCCGGTGGAGACCCGGCCGGTGCCGATCTACGGGGCGGTCGCCCGCAAGCCGTAGTGCACGGCGGACGGGCGGGCACGTACGGCGGCAGCCGTTTCCCCGGCGTCGTGGCACGGCGGACCCTTCGGCGAGGCAGAACCTTCGGCGAGGCAGCGCCTTCGACGGGACAGGCGTCAAAATCGGTCGATGCCGATCGAATATGTGATGGCAACGCTCTCGATTGACTCCTAAAGGCTTACAGGACTTCCCTATAGTGAAGCCGCGTTGATCAATCGATCGCCGCAACGAGCGAAGCCCTCGTCACAGGAGACCCCGTACGATGACGCCGCCCGCCTCCGTTGTGCCCGAACACCCGGCCGTGTCCGGTGCGACCACCGGCGGTGGCTGCCCGGTGCGCCCCGGTGGATCGGCCGTCCCGCTCAGCGGACCCGAATTCCACACCGAACCCCACGTCGTCTACCGCGCCATGCGGAACGAGCACGGGCCCGTCGTGCCCGTGGAACTGCCCGGCGGGTTCCCGGCCTGGCTCGTCGTCGGCTATCGCGAACTCCACCAGGTCACCAGCGACGGCGAGTTGTTCCCCCGGGACGTCGCCCTGTGGAACCAGTGGGGGAACGTCCCGGACGACTGGCCGCTGTTGCCCATGGTCGGCCGGCCGATGCCGTCCGTCTACTTCACCGCCGGGGCCGAGCACCGGCGCCACGCCGCGATGGTGGGGCACGCGCTGGAGGAGGTCGAGCACTTCGAACTCCGCCAGGGCTGCGAGGAGTTGGCGGACCGTCTCGTCGACGGCTTCTGCGAACGCGGTACGGCGGACCTGATCACCGATTTCGCCGTACTGCTTCCCGTGCTCGTCCTCGCCCGGCTGGTCGGCTTCCCCGACGCGGACGGGGCACGGATCGCCGGGGTGCTCAGGGACCTGGCCGACGGCGGCCCCGACGCGCAGGAGGCCCATCTGCGGTTCGGGGAACACATGGGGCGCCTGCTAGCGGCCCGCCGCGTCGCGCCCGGCAACGACGTGGCCTCCCGGATGCTCGCGTACCCCGGCGAGTTCACCGACGAGGAGTACGTGCTCGACCTGATGGCCATCACGGCCGCGGGGCACCTCACCACCGCCGACTGGATCGGCAACTCGCTGCGCCTGATGCTCACCGACGACGATTTCGCCGTGGCGCTCTCCGGCGGACGGCACAGCGTCGCCGAAGCCATGAACGAGGTGCTCTGGGAGGAGTGCCCCACGCAGATCCTCGCCGGCCGCTGGGCAACGCGCGACACCCGGCTGGGGGAGCGGGACATCCGGGCCGGGGACATGCTGCTCCTCGGACTGGGCGCGGCCAACACCGACCCGCACGTCCGGCAGCACCTCTCGACCGCGGGAGGGCCGTCCGGCCGCGGCGGCAACGAGGCGCACATGGCGTTCAGCCACGGCGAGTACCGCTGTCCCTTTCCCGCGCAGGAGATAGCCGAGATCATCGCCCGTACCGGGATCGAGGTGCTGCTCGACCGGCTGCCCGACCTGGAACTGTCCGTTCCCGCCCGGGAGCTGGTGCGGCGGCAGTCCGCCTTCCTGCGGGGGATGACCGCGTTGCCCGTCCGGTTCGCCCCCGTACGACCGACAGGAGAATTCTCTTGAACTGTCCGCACGCCGCCGCCCGGGAAGACGCTTCGAACGACCCGGTCCTGGTCGTCGACCCCCTGGTCCAGGACCTCGACGGGGAGACGGCACGCCTGCGCGACGCCGGCCCGCTCGCCAGGATCGAACTGCTCGGCGTACCGGCCCTGACCGTCACCCGGCACGCCCTGGCCCGCCAGCTGCTCGTCGACCCGCGCCTGGTGAAGGACATCGACGCCTGGGGACTCTGGCAGCGCGGGGTGGTCACGCACGACTGGCCGCTGATCGGCATGATCGACGCCGGGCGTTCCATGTTCACCGTGGACGGCGCGGAGCACCGACGGCTGCGCACCAAGATCTCCCAGGCACTCACACCGCGCCGACTGGAGGAGATGCGCCCGGAGATCGAGAAGTTCACCGAGGAACTGCTCGATGCCCTCGCCGAGCACGGCGAACGGAGCGAGGACGGCGTGGTCGACCTCAAGACCGTGTTCGCGCAGCCGCTGCCGATGCGGGTCGTCGGCATGCTGATGGGCGTGGACGAGGCCGAACACCCCATGCTGATGAAGCGGTACAAGGCGTTCTTCTCCATGCTCACCCCGCAGGAGGAACGCCTGGCGCTGCTGGCCGAACTGGACGACTTCTACACCGACCTCGTGCGCGAGAAGACCGCGCGGCCGACCGACGACCTCACCAGCGCGCTCGTCCTCGCCGAGGAGGGCGGCGAACCGCTCACCGAGGAGGAGGTGGTGGGCAACCTCAAGGCGATGGTGGCAGCCGGGCACGAGACCACCATCGGGCTGATCCTGAACGCCGTGCGGGCCCTGCTCACCCACCCCGACCAGCTGCGCAAGGTGCTCGACGGCGAGATCCCGTGGGAGACGGTGATCGAGGAGACCCTGCGCTGGGACACCCCCACCACCCATCTGCTGATGCGGTTCGCCACCGAGGACATCCCGGTGGGAGACGACGTGATCCCGAAGGGCGAGGGCGTGGTGATCTCCTACCGCGCCATCGGCCGCGACGCCGAGCAGCACGGAGCGGACGCCGACGCGTTCGACGTCACCCGGCCGACCCCGATCCGGCACATGACCTTCGGCCACGGGCCGCACATCTGTCCCGGCGCGGCGCTCTCCCGCGTCGAGGCAGGCATCGCCCTGCCCGCGCTGTTCGAGCGCTTCCCCGCACTGCGGGCGGCCGTCCCGGACGAGGAGATCCGCAAGCTGCCGGTGATGACGCAGAACGACATGGCGGCCTTCCCGGTCGTGCTGCACGGCTGACGGGCGGATCGAGCCGTGCCACGGTGCCGGCCGGCGTGGGTGGCGAGGGTGGTCCGCCGTGCGCGGCCGGGGCTCCCGGCCCGTGGCCGGCCGCCGGTGGCACGGCCTGCGGTCCATGGCCGCCCGTCAGCCCACCGCGTCCGCCAGGGCACGGTCCGCCGCGGCGCTCGACTTCTGCCACAGGGTGGTGACCGGCTCCCACACATGGACGCCGCCGGGCATGCCCACGGTGGCCCCGTCGAAGGTGACGCCCAGGTGGGAGGGGTCGGCCGCCACGGAGAGACTGCCGACGACGTGGCCCTCGGAGGCCGCCGGGTCCGCGGTGCGCAGGGCCGCGTAGGCCCGATCGCCCGCCGAGAGCGCATAGGGGCCGCTCTCGGCGGGCGGCACGGTCTGGGCGGAGCCGTCCAGACCCCTGAAGGTGACCGTCGGGATCCGGTCGACCACGCAGGCCCGGTTGCCGTGGTTGGTGACGCTGATCCGGGCGACGTTCCGCTGTCCGCCGGGTGCGGCGTGCACGTCGAGGGTCTTCTCCTGGCACGTCGCGAGACGCCGCGCAGTTCCGGCGGACGCGGTGCCTGCCGTCACCGACATCGCGGTGCCGGTCAGCGCCAGGGCTGCCGCGACGGAGAGGGCGGGGGTGAGAGCGGAGCGGAGGCGCATGGTGTTTCTCCCGTCGGATCGACAGCCTGCGGATACGGCCGAGCGGCCAGGCGGCCGGAGCGGCCGACATGGACAGTGTGAACCAAATGACACGATCCTCGCGACAGATCGGACATGTCGGTTCGATGTGTCCGGTGCCCGGACGGCGCGCGGAGCGACCCCCGGGACGGCGCAGGGACCCGGCCGCAGGCCCCGCGCCGCCCGCCCCGTCACCGTGCCCGCGCCACCCCTCCCGTCACCGTGCCCGGAGCGTCGCCAGCACGTCCCGGTCCGGCTGCATGGTCAGACCCGGTACGGGACCGACGGTGCCCGGGTCCACGTCCAGTTCGAAGCGGCGCGCCAGCACGGCCAGGATCAGCACCGCCTCGACCATCGCGAACCGGGCGCCCAGGCACACCCGGGGGCCGCCGCCGAAGGGGAACCAGGCGTACTCCGCGATCTCGTCGCCCTCCTCGGGGTCCCAGCGCTCGGGGCGGAACTCCTCCGGCTCGGGGAACCACCGCGCGTCGCGGTGCGTCACCCACTGGCTGGTCCACACCCGGGTGCCCCGTGGCATCGGGACGCCGCCGATCCGCGCCCCCTCCTTGGCGACGCCGGTGACCAGCCAGATCGTCGGATGGAGCCGCAGTGTCTCCTTGACCACGGACTGGGTGTACGTCAGTCGGGCGTAGTCGTCGAACCCCGGCTCCCGGTCGCCGAGGACCCGGTCCAGTTCCTCGGCGAGTGCGGTGCGCACCCGCGGATTGCGGGACAGCAGGTACCAGGCCCACACCAGCGTGGAGCTGGTCGTCTCGTGCCCGCCGATGTACAGGGTGACCGTCTCGTCCCGGATCTCCTGGTCCGTGAGGTGCGCGCCCGTCTCGTCGATCGCGGTCAGCAGCCGGCTCAGCAGGTCGGGGCGCTCGTCCCCGCCGTCGCGGTGGCGGGCGACGACCCGGGCCACCTCGGCGTCGATGACCGCCGAGGCCTTCTTGATCCTGGCCCGGCCCGGCGTCGGCACCCAGTCCGGCAGCAGCGCGCCGATTCCGGCGAACTCCCTGCCGATCTCCCGCTGTGCCACGTCCATCGCCCGGCCCATCGCCTCGGTGTCGGCCGGGGTGTCCACACCGAAGATCGTGCGGACGGCGATCCGCTGCGTCAGGGCGGCCATCTCCCGCTTGACGTCGATGCGTTCGCCGTCCGACCAGGTGTCGGCCAGTTCCACCGCGCTGCCCGCCATCGTCGCCGCGTACGACCGCACCTGTCTGGGGCGCACGGAGGGCTGTACCAGGGACCGCTTCCGCCGCCAGTCGGCGCCGCGGGCGACCACCACGCCGTTGCCCATCACGGTACGGAAGGCGATGCCCAGTGCGGGCTGGTCGAAGGTGCGTTCCGTCTCGGTGAGCAACTCGCCTATGCAGTCCGGATCGGCTATGTACACGCACGGGTTGCGGCCGAACCGCCAGCCGACCATGTCCCCGTGGCCGTGCAGCCGCTCGAAGAAGGCGAGGGGGTCCTTCGCGAACTGCGGCATGCTCCCGAGGAACGGCAGGCCCTTCGGCCCCGGCACGATCGTGTGGCTCCGCGGCTCGGCGTCGACGGCCGGGCCGGTCTCCGTGGACATGAAGGTCTCCGCTCCCTTGTGGCGCACCCGATGCGGTGCGCAACGACCTGACTTCGGCGATCCCGTACCGGTGGCACAGGTCATCGGCCCTGTGCGGTACGTGAGTTGACGAGACTAGGGCATGCTTCGGAAGTAGCGTCGTCCGCCCGGAGAGCGAGGGGGCGTCGGGGAAGCGGGGAAGCGGGGATGAGGTGGGGAGGGAAGGGGCGGTGTTCCGTCCCCGCCGGACGGGCTCCGAGGGGTTGAGCCCGTCCGGCGGGGCGGGACGCCGGTGCGGCAGGTGCGGGTCAGGCGCCCGGCGGGACCCTGGACGGGCGGCCGGTGCCACGGGTGAGGGAGTACCCGAAGACCGCCGCGAGCGCCCCGAGGACGCCGCCGGCCACCGTCCACAGCCAGCGGTCGGTCCACCAGCCGGAGGACCAGCCGTCCTCGGGCCCGTCGGCGGACGACGCCTCGTCCGACGTGCCGTCGTCACCGGCGGCCGAGTCGTCGGAGGCCTGCGCGACGGAGGACACGCCGGGGACCAGCGGTTCGGCGAGCGTGCCGTCCACGTCACCGGCACCACCCTTGTCGACCGAGGTGGCCTCCACCTCGGCCCGTACCGGCAGACCGAGGTCGGACGGGGGAAGATCGACGACCGTGAGGCGTACGTAGTAGCTGCCCGGCAGCGGGTCGTCGGCCCACGGCTCGGACCAGGCACGGACGGTCCGCAGGACGCAGGCCAGCTCGACCGTCGACGCGTCGGCCGCCGCCTTTCCGGTCTGGCGGCCGTACATGCACGCCTGGCGGCGCCGCAGCCCGTCGTACACGTCGACCTGCCACGTCGAGGCGCCGTGCCGGGTGGCGCTCTCGGGCAGGGTGATCTTCGCCTTGACGGTGGCCCGCTGACCCGCGTCGGCGGGGAAGACCCAGTACAGGTAGTCACCCGTGGACGCCTCGGCGGTGGCGGTCTGCCCCTGCCGGATCGCCGTCGCCGTACGGAAGGTGGTGCCCGCCTCGGTGGGGCCGGCCGATTCGTCGGAGGCGCTCGGGCTCGGGCTCGTCGACGGATCGTCGGCCACCGCGGCGCCCGCCGGGGTCAGCAGGGCGAGCCCGGTCAGCAGCGCGGCCGTGAGGGCGCGTGTCGTCCGCTTCATCAGTTGGTCCTCCAGACGGCGATGCGCCAGCGCGAGATCCAGCCGAACACCAGGCCCACGACCAGTCCGGTGAGGACCAGCACGCCCAGCAGCCACCAGCCGCGGCCGAGGCCGAAGGCGGCCACGTCGGCCGCGTCGTCCGGCGCGTCCACCAGGTCCACGGTCAGCTCGACCGGCATGCCCGGCGCGGTCTTCACCGAGGCCGGTGCCGAGAAGGAGTTGCTGACCTGGAGGCACACGGTCTCGGCGGCCGGCTTGTCGTCGCTGTCCGTCTCGGCCGATCCGGGCTTCGGGTAGCGCAGACCGGAGGAGATCGCGTCGGTGCGTCCGGTGCCCGACTCCGAGCCCCGCACGATCTCCCGGCCGTGCACGGTCAGCGCCCGCAGCAGCACGCCGTAGTCGTTGTTCACGGCACGGTCGGCGAACACGCTGACCGAGGTGCGCAGTTCCTGGCCGGGCAGCACGTCCACCCGGTACCAGCGGTGCTGGCCGAACTTCTGGCGGTCGGTGTACAGACCGGCCTTGAGCTGCGGCGCGGTGGAGCACCGGTCGGTGCCCTCGGTCGCCACCGGCGTGACGACGGGCTCGGCGGCCCGGTCCACCAACTGCTTGACGCGGCCGGAGAGTTCGTCGGTGTGCTGGACTGCGGTGTAGGTGCCGCCGGTGGCCTCGGCGATACAGGTCAGCTGCTCGCGGATCTTCGCGTTCGGCACCAGGCCCAGGGTGTCGATGACGAGATGGATGCCGCGGGCCGCGATGTCACGGGCCACCTCGCACGGGTCGAGCGGGCCGCAGGTGTCCTCGCCGTCACTGATCAGGACGATCCGGCGGGTGGAGTCACCGCCTTCGAGGTCGTCGGCGGCGCCCAGCAGGGCCGGGCCGATCGGGGTCCAGCCGGTGGGGGCGAGGGTGGCGACGGCCGTCTTCGCCTCGGTGCGGTCCAGCGGGCCGACCGGGTAGAGCTGCCTGGTGTCCTTGCAGCCCACCTTCCGGTCGTCGCCGGGGTAGTCGGCGCCGAGCGTCCGGATGCCGAGCTGCACCTGCTCGGGAACCGCGTCCAGGACCTCGTTGAACGCCTGCTTCGCCGCGCTCATCCGGGACTGGCCGTCGATGTCGCGGGTCCGCATGGAACCGCTGACGTCGAGCACCAGCTCGACCTTGGGGGAGGCTTTGGCGGGGGCTTCGTCGGCGGCGGCGGGGATCGCCGAACCGAGCCCGGCGGTCAGGGTCGCGAGCAGAATGCCCACCCCGGCCGTCAGCCTTTTTCTTATGATCATCGCCGGATAGTAGTGAAGACGGCTTCGCTTCCCCAAACCCGCCCCGGGCGCCCGGAGCGCGGGACGCACGAGGCGCACGGAGGCCCGGGGCGGGGCGCACCGGGCGTGCGGGAAGCCGGGGGAGACGCGGAGTCAGCAGCCGCCCAGCAAGGGGCCCGTGGCCCGCTCCAGCACCGAGCCGATCCGGTCCCAGGCGGCCGAGTCCCGTGGGACGGCGGGCAGTCGGGTGTCCTCGCCGGTGCCCCAGCCGGCGGCGATCGCGACCGGGTCCGCCCCGCCGGCCGCCGCGGCGGCCAGCGCGGCGGCGCCCAGCGCCACCAGTTCCTCGCCGCCGGGCACGATCACGGGCCGCCCGGACAGCCGACGTACCGTCTCCACCCAGACGCGTCCCCGGGCCCCGCCGCCGATCAGGCGCAGGGGCCGGGCGGCCACCTCGGGGGCGGCCGGGTCGAGACCGCAGGCCCGCAGCAGTTCGTCCAGGGCGCGCAGCACGGTGAAGACGGCGCCCTCGTAGGCGGCGCCGAGCAGTTGCCGGGACGTGGTGTCGTGCCGGAGCCCGGTGAGCAGACCCGCGGCGGTGGGCAGATCGGGGGTGCGTTCGCCGTCGAGGTAGGGCAGGAGCACCGCCTCGCCGCCGGGCGCCGCGTCGTCACGGTCCAGGCCGAGCAGCGCGGCCACCCGGTCCACGGCGAGCGTGCAGTTGAGGGTGCAGGCCAGCGGGAGGTAGGTGCCGTCCGTCCCGGCGAAGCCGGAGAGGGCCGGTGACGCGGGCCGGGTCCGGGAGGCGGCGAAGACCGTGCCCGAGGTGCCGAGGCTGAGGACCGGATGGTCGAGCAGCCCGGCACCGCCCAGCCCGAGTCCGACCGCGGCGCCCATGTTGTCCCCGGTCCCCGCGGCCACGGCGATCCCGGCGGGCAGGCCCAGCGCCTCGGCCGCCCGCGCGGTCAGCGAGCCGGCGCGCGCCGCCCCGGATCCGGCCGGCTCCGGCAGCAACGCGGCGTCCAGGCCCAGGAGTTCGAGGAGTTCCGGGTCGTAGGCGCCGGTCGCGGTGGAGTACCAGCCGGTGCCCGAGGCGTCGCCGGGGTCGGTGACGGCGACGCCCGCGAGGCGCTCGGTCAGGAAGTCGTGGGGGAGGCGCACGGCGGCCGTCGCGGCGGCATGGTCCGGCTCGTGCTCCCGCAGCCACTGCCACTTCGACGCGGTGACGGAGGCCACCGGCACCGATCCGGTCCGCGCGGTCCAGGCGTCCGGCCCGCCCAGCGCCGCGGTGAGCGCGGCGGCCTGCGGGGCGGAGCGGGTGTCGTTCCACAGCATCGCGGGACGCAGCGGACGGCCCGACCGGTCGAGGACGACCAGCCCGTGCTGCTGCCCGGCGACCGCTATGCCGGTCACCTCCGACGGGGCGGCCCCCGACTCCGCGAGCCCGGCGGCGACGGCGTCGCACAGCGCCCGCCACCACTCCTCCGGGTCGCTCTCCCGGGCCCCCGCCTCCCCGTCGACGGTGTGCGGCGCGCGGCCGACGGCCAGCAGCCGGCCGCTCCCGGCGTCGACGAAGGACGCCTTGGTGGACTGGGTGGAGCTGTCCACACCGATGACGACGGTACGCGGCGGCATGACGCCCTCATTCCTCTGTCGCGGGACCAGCGGTATTTGATCGTGCGCGAAACAAATTACGTGATCGAATCCGCCCCGCACAGGGGCGTTCCTGGTCCTCGGCACGGTGGCCTCGGTTCCGGCGGGCCGGGATGCCGAATGCTGCGGCGCAGGAGAGCGGGCGGTGGCGAGGGGTTACGCGTCCGAGGCCGGCCGTGCATGATTAGTCATGGCAATGAACAAATAGGGTTCGGCCGCATGGAACCACGGGGAACCGATGCGCAGGCCCCGGGCCGATCCGTACCGAAGGCGGCAGAGACGATGACGGAATGCTTCACGCCCACCCCCGAGGACCGGTTCACCTTCGGACTCTGGACGGTGGGCTGGCAGGGCCGCGACCCGTTCGGCGACGCGACCCGCGCGGCGGCCGACCCGGTCGACACCGTGCGGTGGCTCGCCGAGCTGGGCGCGTACGGCGTGACCTTCCACGACGACGACCTGATCCCGTTCGGCGCGACGGAGACCGAGCGCGAGGGGATCGTGAAGCGGTTCCGGCAGGCACTGGACGCGGCCGGACTCGTCGTCCCCATGGCGACGACGAACCTCTTCACGCACCCGGTGTTCAAGGACGGCGCGTTCACCGCCAACGACCGCGACGTACGCCGCTACGCGCTGCGCAAGACCCTGCGCAACATCGACCTCGCCGTCGAACTGGGCGCCACCACCTATGTGGCCTGGGGCGGCCGAGAGGGCTCGGAGTCCGGGGCCGCCAAGGACGTACGGGTCGCCCTCGACCGGATGAAGGAGGCCTTCGACCTCCTGGGCGACTACGTGACCGAGCAGGGCTACGACCTGAGGTTCGCCATCGAGCCCAAGCCGAACGAGCCGCGCGGGGACATCCTGCTGCCGACCATCGGCCACGCCCTCGCCTTCATCGAGCGCCTGGAACGCCCGGAGCTGGTCGGCGTCAACCCGGAGACCGGGCACGAGCAGATGGCCGGACTGAACTTCCCGCACGGCATCGCGCAGGCGCTGTGGGCGGGCAAGCTCTTCCACATCGACCTGAACGGCCAGTCGGGCATCAAGTACGACCAGGACCTGCGTTTCGGCGCCGGTGATCTGCGCCAGGCGTTCTGGCTCGTGGACCTGCTGGAGACGGCCGGTTACACGGGCCCGCGGCACTTCGACTTCAAGCCGCCGCGCACCGAGGACCACGACGGGGTCCGGGCCTCGGCCGCGGGCTGCATGCGCAACTACCTGATCCTCAAGGAGCGCGCCGCGGCCTTCCGCGCCGACCCCGCCGTGCGGGAGGCGCTGCGCGCGTCCCGGCTCGACGAGCTGGCCCGCCCCACGGCCGAGGACGGCCTGGCCGGACTGCTGACCGACCGGTCGGCGTACGAGGAGTTCGACGTCACGGCGGCGGCGGAACGGGGCATGGCGTTCGAGGTCCTGGACCAGCTGGCGATGGACCACCTGCTCGGCGTCCGCTGAATCCGCGGCCCGGGTACGTCAACGGGCCGGCCGGGGTACGTCAACGGGCCGGCCCGCCGCGTGCGCCGCGTACGCCACCGGGTCGGCCAGCACCTCGGTCATCACCAGTGCCGCGGCGCCCCGGGCCGCGTCACCCGCGACGGACGAGGCGCGCAGCCGCCCGTCGCCCGGGGACCAGAGCCCCGACACCACACGGCCGGTCAGCTCCCCCTCGACGGCGGGCGCTAGCCACGGCATCAGGTTCCGGTAGATCCCGCCGAGCACCACCGCGTCCGGGTCCAGCAGGTTCACCGCCCCGGACAGCACCCGCCCCAGCATCCGGCCCGCCTCCGTGACGGCGGCCACCGCCCGCCCGTCCCCGTACCGGGCGCGCCGCTCCAGCTCGGCCACCGCACCGCCGCCCGATTCCTCGACCCCGGCCGCCCGCAGGAGCGCGGCCTGCCCGGCGTACTGCTCCAGACAGCCGCGCGAGCCGCACCGGCACCGCGGCTCGTCCGCCACCACCACGTGCCCGATCTCCCCGGCGAAACCGTGCGCCCCGCGCAGCAGCTCACCGTTGACGACCAGCGCACCACCGACGCCGATCTCGCCCGTCAGATAGAGGAAGCTGCGGATCGTGTCGAGCCCGCCGAACCACAACTCGGCGAGCGCCGCCAGATTGGCCTCGTTCTCCGAACGCACCGTCAGCGCCTCGTGACCCGGGCGCGCGGCGGCGAACGCGGCGGCGAACAGCTCTTCGGCCGGAACCCCGTTCCAGCCCAGGTTGGGGGCCTGGCGCACCGTGCCGCCGGACACCAGGCCGGGCAGCGCCAACGCCGCCGCGACCGGGAAGAGCTGCTGCTCGCGCGCCGAGTCCAGGGTGCGCGCGGCGATGCCGGCGGCCCGCGCCAGGACCTCCGCGGGCGGTGCGCCGCGGTTGTCGAGGTGTTCGGTGAGCCGCACCCGGTCGGTGCCCGCCAGATCGACGACGCACACCGACACGTAGTCGACGTTGATCTCCACGCCGAGGCCCGCGGGCCCGGAGCGCGCCACTTCGAGCGTGGTGCCGGGCCGTCCCGCCTGCCCGCTGAAGGTCTTGCCGGACTCGGTGAGGAACCCGGTGCGGAGCAACTGCTCGACGAGCGAGGACACCGCCGCCCGGGTCAGCCCCACCCGCGCGGCGACCCCGGCCCTGGTCGCCTCGCCCGCACCCTCCTCGCGGACGGCACGCAGCACCAGACTGAGGTTGCTGCGGCGCACGGTGTCCTTGTCGGCCTTGGGCCCCAGCGGAGTGAGGTTGCTCTTCATGTCGGGGACGAGCCTATGCGATCCCCTGTGCGAACCCCGGTGCCCGGTGCCCGGCCGCCGTACGGGGCCGGGCACCGCCCGCGGGGGCGTACCGCGTCCGGAAGCAGCCCGTCCGCGCGGGAGGAACCCCACGGACGGGCCGCCGCCGGAGCCGGGTCCGGACCGGGTGCCGGGGTCGGATCAGGCCGTCGGGCCGCGCTCTTCGAGCAGGCCCGCCATGAGCGCGATCTCCGCCTGCTGGCCCCGGACCATGCCCGCCGCCAGGTTCCTGATCAGATCCGTTTCCGCCGAGGCGGCCGCGGCCCGGCCCATCTCCGCGCCCGCCCGGTGGTGCTCGGTCATCAGCTCCAGGAACAGCACCTCCGCCTTCCTGCCCTTCGCCGCCCGCAGCCGGTCCAGCTCGGTGTCGGTCGCCATGCCGGGCATCAGCGAACCGTCGCCCCTGGGAGTGAAGGCGTGTCCCATCCACGCCATCGGCCTGGCACCGGACGACTTCGCCCGGCCCCAGCTCTCCAGCCAGCCGAGCATCATGCCGCGCTGATTGGCCTGCGTGTTGATGATGTCGTACGCGAGCAGGCGCACCGCCTCGTCGGAGGTGCGGTCCCGGACGAGGAACGACATCTCGACCGCCTGCTGGTGGTGGACCGACATGTCGCGGGCGAAGCCGACGTCGACCGAGGTGTCCGACGGGGCGACCGCGGCGGGGCCGGAACCCGCGGACGCGGGCGGCCGTACGAGCATCAGTGCGATCAGGCCCAGCGCGAGCAGCAGCACCGTGCCGCCCGCCACCACCATCGGGCGCGAGGAACGGACGGCGGGCGTCATCCGGCGACCCCGCCGCCGCAGGCAGCGCCCGGCTCCGGGGTCTGCGGGCCCTGCACGTACTTGGTGAAGAACTGCTCGACACGTGCGTCGGCGGCGCCCGTCACCGGCACCTGCTTGCCCCAGGCGCTGAGCATGAGCGGCGCGGCCTGGTCCTCGACCGGGCTCATCAGCGAGTAGGGCGTCGCCTCGACCCGGGTGCGGAGCTTCTCCACGTCGGCGGGCTTCGCCCTGCTCGTGTACGTCACCCAGACCGCGCCGTGCTCCAGGGAGTGCACGGCGTTCTCCTTCGGTATCTCCTTGGTGTAGACGTCGGCGTCGCAGTTCATCCAGACCGGGTTGTGGTCGCCGCCGACCGGCGGGTTCATCGGGTAGGAGACCGGCTTTTCGACGTGGTTCCGGGGGAGCTCGTCCCAGGTCCGCTCGCCCTTCACGGGCGAGGACTTGGCCTCGGCCTTCTCCTTGTCGTCGGCCGCGGACATCAGATATCCGCCGCCCGCGACGAGCGCGGCCACCACGGCGACGGATGCGGTGAGGGTGACGATGCGGCCGCGCCGCTCACGGGCCCGCTCCTTGCGGCGGGCCTCCTCCAGTCTGGCGCGGCGTGCGGCGGAGGCGTTCTGGTTCTTGGCGGAAGCCATGGGGGTCCTTCGGTTCAACAAGGCTGATGGGATCGAGGGCATGGGAAAGCCCGCTCTCCGGTTTTCCGGGGAACGGGGTCCTGCCTCTAGATCCGTTGAACCTGCAGACGGAGATGGTCGACCTCGCGCACGGCGTCGTTGGACGGGCCGCGGATCGCGGCGGCTCCGGTGAGCGGGGCGGCGGGGGCGGTGACGGTGGCGCCGGGAAGGGCCGCGGGCGTGCTCTGGCCGGGCAGCACGGCCGGTGTCGCGTGCTCGACGGTGCCGTGGCAGGAGCTGCCCACGCCCCGGTCCGCGGAGGTGTCGGCCACCACGGACGGCACGAGCACGGCGTGCACCGGAGTGACGGCCCGGACGGCGACGGAGGTGCTGTGGGCCTCGGAGCCGTGCGCGGACGGGGACGGGACCGAACAGCACGTGACCATGGCGAACAGCATGAAGAGCCAGCCGAGGACGACGGGGGCGCCGATGCCCCGCCGTCCTCGGTGCTGCTGTCCGCCCGGTCCGTTCATTCCGTCATCGTACGCGGTGTGTGAAGTTTCAATGAGGGGTGGATGCCCGTACGGGCCCGGTGCCGGATCCCCGGGGCACGGCGGGCGCTCGGTCCCGTTCCACGTCCACCTCGGTGAGCCGGGCGGACCGCTCGGGGTCGGCGCGGCGGATGCGCAGCGCCACCACGAGGCCGGCCGCGAGCACCACCGGAAGCGCCGTGCCGACCGTGGCCGTGCGTCCCGTGAGCAGGTCGAAGTGGAGCGTGGCGAGCACGGTCGGGACCGCGAGACCCGCGAAGGCGATCGACGGCGACATGGAGGGCCGGCTGGACTTAGTGTTCGCCCTGGCCGGCCGCAAGGACGTGCCTCTCGACATCCATCTGTCCGACGGCGACATGCTCGCCCGCGCCCATCTGCTCGCCTACCGCACGGACGCCCGCACCGACGCCGAACTCGCCGCCTGCTACGAGGCGGTGGCCCGGGGCGGGGCCGCGCTGCTCGGACTGCCCGCCTCCCGGCTGGAGCCCGGCGACCCGGCCGACTTCGTCCTCGTCGCCGCCGGTTCGCTGCCCGAGGCCGTCGTGGACCGCCCGATCCCCTCCCTGGTGGTACGCGCCGGGCGGATCGTCGCCCGCGGCGGCGAACTGGTCTGACCCGGGCGGCGCGGCCGGGCGCGACGATGCCCCGGGGAGCGGTCAACCGCGGTCCAGGGCACGGTCGGTGAGCGCGCCCGCGCAGCCGGTGTACCGGGCGGGCTCGGTCAGCTCCGTCAGATCGATCCCCGCCAGCTCGGGCTCCTCGTCGAGGACATCGGCGAGGACGTCGGACAGGTCCGTGGTCTCCGCGCGGGCCCGGACGGCGGCGCCCGCCAGCACCGCGGCGGCGCGCCTGCGGCCGATCCGCTCCGCGAACACGGCGGCCAGCCGCTCCGAGACGATCAGCCCGTCGGTGAGCTGGAGGTTCTCCCGCATGGCGTAGGGGACCACGCGCAGCCCCCCGGTCAGTTCGGCGGCGTCCCGCGCGGCGCCACCGACCAGCCGCAGCAGTTCGCGCAGCGGCTCCCACTCGGCGTGCCAGGCCCCGGCCGGCCGCTCGTCCTCGGCCGCGAGCGAACCGTACAGCGTCGCCGCCAGGCCGGGGGCGCGGCGGGCCGCCGCCGCGATCAGCGTGGCACGCACCGGATCGGCCCTGTGCGCCAGGACGGACGGGCCGTCTTCCTGGACCTCGGCGACCTCTCCGATCTCGGTGCGGGACAGGGTGAGCACATCGGCCGCCGTCTTGCCGAGCGCACCCGCCGTGAAGGCCAGCGCGCCCGCCAGGTCGGCGATCGGGGTGCGCAGGGTGTGCCAGGGCAACAGCGGTTCGGCCAGGCCGAGTTCGTTCGCGAACATCTGGAGCAGCGGCAGCCCCGGATCGATCCCGTCGGTGTCGGTGGCGGGCGTGTAGGCCGCGAACGCGGCCAACGTCCCCGCGGCGCCGCCCAGTTGCGCGGGCAGCGACTCCCGTACGGTCGAGAGCCGGTCCCGTGCGTCGAGGATCAGCGCACGCCACCCCGCCGCCTTCAGCCCGAAGGTGGTCGGTACGGCGTGCTGGGTGAGGGTGCGACCGGCCATCGGGGTGTTGCGGTGCGCGGTGGCGAGCCGTGCCACCGCGTCCGCGGCCCGCGCCAGGTCGTCGAGCACCAGCGCCAGGGTGCGCGCGGCGACCAGCATGGCGGCCGTGTCGAGGATGTCCTGACTGGTCGCGCCCCGGTGCACGTACGGCCGGAAGTTTTCCGCCACCCGGGCCACGAGGTCCATGGCCAGGGGGACGACCGGATCGCCGCCCGCCCGTGCGCGCAGCGCGAGGTCCCGTACGTCGAACCGGCTCATGTCGGCCGCCGCCGCGGTCACCGCCTGCCCCGCACCGGCCGGGGCCAGCCCGCAGTCGGACTGGGCGCGGGTGAGCGCGGCCTCGGCGTCGAGCATCGCTCGCAGGAAGGCGCTGTCGGCGGTGGCCGTCTCGGCGGGGGAGCCGGCCCGCCCGGGGGCGAGCAGTCCGGCGTCGCTCTCGTACATCGGCTGGACTCCAGGTGGGCCTGCATCGGCGCGCGCCGCGGCCGGATGCCGGACCGGTGGGTGAGCGGGTGCGTGGGCGCTGCGATCAGTGTGGCCCGGGGTCCGTCGGCCGGCGACCCCGGGACCGGGCGCCCGGTCCGGCCCGGCCGGGCGCGGGACGGTGCGCGGGAGGGACCCGGCCGTCGGGCCCGCTTTTGCGACACGCTCCGGCCCGCATCGCCCGTCCGGGGGAGGGGGGCTGCCGAGGAACTCCGAGGAAATATTTTACGAGTGTAATACCTGCTAAAGTATTTGAGTGAATGATGCAACCACCTTGTCCCGGCAGCCCTCCGTCCGCAGGCTCCCGCTGACGGCCCCGCTGCGTCTCGCCCGGCCCTCGGACATGTGGTTCAAACCGGCGCTGAGCGTGGTCGTCGCCACCGCCGTACCGGATCTGGTGCTGCTCGCCGTCGACCGGATCGACCTCGTGATGTACACGATGGCCGGTTCGCTCTGTGCCCTGTACGGCCACAACCTGCCCTACGCCCGTCGTGCCCGTGCCGTCGCCGGAGTCGTCGTATCCATGCTCGTCGGCCTGGCGGCATCGCTGGTCGCGGCCTCCCTCACCGGGTCGGTCACCGTACTGATCGCGGTGGGGGCGGTCCTCGCGGCCGGGCAGAAGATGCTCTGCGACGCCACCCGCATCGGCCCGCCCGGACCGGTGATCTTCACGTTCGTCACCTCGGCCGCGCTCTTCGCCCCGCAACGACTCGGCCAGATACCGGGGCACCTCGCGCTGACCCTGGCCGCGGGGGTGATCGCCTGGCTGGTCACGGTCGGCCCCGCGCTCTTCCGCAGGGAGGGCCCGGAGCGCCGGGCGACGGCCCGCGCCCTCGACGCGGCCGCCGCCCACCTGGCCGAACCCGGCCCCCGCACCCGGCACGCCGCAGCCACCGCCGTGCACGCGGCCTGGCAGTCCCTGCTCGCCGCCGGACGCCCCAACCCCGTGCGCCGGGCACTCGAACGCCTCGTCGTCCACGCCGAGGCGGCACTGGCCAAGGGCACCCTCGCCGCCTCCCCGGGTGCCTCCGCATCCGTGCCCGTCCTCGCGCCGGACCCCGACCGGCTGCGGGCCTGGGCGCGACAGACCCGTGCCCGTGGCCCCGTCCCCACCCCGCCGGCCGCCCCGGGCACCTCGGAGGAACCGTTCGGCATCGACGCCGAGCGGGCCGCCCGGCACGGCACGAACCGGCGCGAGGCCCGCCGTGCGCTGCTGCGCGGCCTCGCCCCCGGCTCCCCGCTGCTGCCCATCGGCGTCCGCACGCTCATCGGCTGCGCCCTGGCCGGATACGTCTCCCAGGCGGTCGGCGTCGGCCGTCCCTACTGGGCGATCGTGACCGCCGCCTCCCTCTTCCAGGCCAATGTGACGCTGTCCTGGAACCGCGCCCTGCAACGCACCCTGGGCAATCTGATCGGCGTCCTCGTCTTCGCCGCAGTCCTCCCCGTCAGCCGCACCGGGCCCCTGGCCCTCATCGGCTTCTGCCTGTTCTTCGGCTTCGCGGCCGAGGCCCTGATCACCCGCAACTACTGGCTCGGCTCCGTCGCTGTCACCCCGATGGCGCTGCTGGTGCTGGAATTCGGCGGCACCCATCCGGCCGGCGAACTCATCGGTGACCGGGTCCTGGACACCGTCATCGGTGCCGGGACGGGTCTGCTCGCCACCGTGCTGGTGACCAACCGCCGGGCCGGCGGCCGCCTGGAGAAGGCCCTGGCCGCCACCGACCTCGCCCGCGCCCAGGCCGTGAGCGCACTGGCCGCGCCGCGGACCGAGCCCGCCGTCCTGGACGCCGCCCGCCGCAGGCTGACCGGATCGCTCGTCGAACTGCGCGACGCCGAGGACACCGCGGCAGGCGAATGGTGGCAACGCGCCCTGCCCCAGGAGCAGGTCCTCGCCGCCGAGCAGGCCGGACACCGTACGCTCGCCGCGACAGCGACACGGCGGGGGCCGATCGCCCCCGCCCCGGAGAACGGAGCGGTGTGACCGACGACATCGTCGCCTCGGTGGTACGGCAGTGGCAGGCCGTCAACCCGGAGCTGGACACCGGACCGATGGAACTCATCGGCCGCATCAACCGCTGCGCCGCCCTGCTCCAGCAGGCGGAGGACGCCCCGCTGCGCGCCGCCGGCCTGACCCGCGCCGAGTTCGACCTGCTGGGGGCCGTGCGCCGTACCGACCGCGAACTGACCCCCGGCGAGCTGGCCAGGGAGACGTTCTCCTCCGGCGCCGCCGTCACCAAACGTCTGCGGGCCCTCCAGGAACGCGGTCTCGTCGACCGCCGGGGCGACGAGCGCGACCGGCGCGTCAACCACATCCGTCTCACCGAGGAGGGGCGCGAACTGGTCGACATGCTGCTGCCGCGACAACTGGCGTACGAACGCGCGGTCCTGTCGGGCCTGGACGAGCACACCCACGCCCGGCTCAGCGCCCAGCTCGGCGAGTTGCTCGTACAGCTGGAGGGACGGATCGGCGGCACCCGCCACTGACCCCGGCACCGAAGGAACCGCCGCGGCACGGCCCGTACCCGCGCGGTACGGGACCGGTCCTCCGCCTGCCGTGCCGCTCCGGCGTACGCCCGGCTCCACGCGCCCGCGCGGTGCGGGGAACCGGCGCGCGTCATCGCTGCGGCGTCTCCTCGTGCCCCGCGTCGGGTCCGTCCAACAGCGCGGCGGAGCGGCGGAGTTCCTCGGCCCGGCGGGCGAGCGCGGCGTCGTCGCCCCGGTCGGCGGGTGCCGAAGCGGTCAGGGCGAGCCGGTCGCGCCAGCTGGACCCGGTCAGGAGGACGGCCACGGCGTACACGCCCCGGACCGCCTCCCCGCGGCTGACCGCGTATCCCCGCCCACGGATCTCGTCGAGTTCGGTGAGCAGCGCGGAACGCGAGGTCGGGGCATTTGACGTGGCCGTCGGCAGTTCCTCCCGCGGGTAGAGGGCGCAGACCTGTTCCGGCGTCATCCGGGAGAGCAGCATCTTGCCGCCCGACGTGGCGTGGGCGGGGTACGTACGGCCGACCCCCGGCATCACCCGCACCGGGTGCGGGGACTCGCGGCCGTCGGTGACGACGATCCGGTCGCCGATCAACGCCGCACTCTGCACCGTCTCGCCGGTACGCAGCAGCGCGTCCTCCAGCACGGGGCCGAGCCGTTCGCGGATCGCCGCGCCGAAACCGGCGGGGAGCCCGAGCCGGACCAGCTCGGGACCCGGTGAGTAACCGCGGCCGGAGGCGTCCCGGACCGCGAAACCGCGGCCCTCCAAGGTGCTGAGCACCCGGTGCGCGGTGGACCTGCCCACGGAGAGCAGCTCGGCCGCCCGGGAGACGGTCAGCCTGTCATGGGTGAGGAACAGCCGCATCAACCGGAGTCCGGTGTCGAGCGATTCGATGGTGTAGCCCCGCGTCGGCCCCATGGCGCGTCCGTTCCTCGTCGGTTCCGGTGCGTCTCGTGACGCGACGTACCCGGACATGATCCGGGACGGCGGCCCGGTACGCGGCCCGCGAGGTCCGAACCGGGCCCGGTCCGGGGGCTGTTGCCCGGACGACGAGGCCGTACGACTGCCTTCCGCGCCGTTCGTCACTTCGACGCCTCGGCCGGTCACCCTTCCCCGGGCCGTGAATGTGTCCCTTTCGATCCTTCTCGATTGTACGTACGACTGTCCTCTTCTGCGGGACGTACTGGCGGGCGATGCGAGAGGGGGGTGCTGTTTGTAGTCATGGAAAAGGTGAACTCTGCGTTTGATGGCCTGAGTTGATCGACCGGGGCGCCCGAGTTCCGTCCCGTCCTGCGGTACGAACTCCGCTGCGAAGCGCTCGATATTGGCCACGGTCACTCCTTGTGTACGGGTGACGGCGGTGTGTGCAAAAACTCGTGAGTGTATTACCGCCGGAGCGCTCGCGCAGGGGGTTGGGTGAATATGCCGAAGCCCTGATTCGATCTGACTAAGCTCACGCGCAGTGAAGTCGAGTTGATATGAATTCGAGCGCTTGTTCCCGACTGTCCTGCAAGCGCTGTACCTCCCGAATCAACCGCCAGAGGTTTTAGATGGTCCGTGTTGAATCACCGCCGATCGACCGAGAAACCCCAGTCGTTCGTGCCGTGCTGCTGCCCGTGCTCCTGATCGGCGGCGCGACCGCCGCCGGGGTTGCGCTGGTCTCCGCGGCCGCGCGGATACCAGTCGTCTGGTGCGGCGCGATCACCACCGTCGTGGTCGTCGCACTCACCGTCCAACTCGCCCGCAGGGCCCGCGACCTGCGCGCCCAGCGAGCTGCGTACGAACGCCGCTTCGACGACCTGGAACGGCGCATCGCCACCCACGACGACGAGACCGTGCGGATCAGCAAGGTGCTCCTGCCGGCCGCCATCCACCGTCTGCGCGTGGGGAATTCGCCCGAAGAGGTGCTCCGTGACGTCGTGGACTCGGACGAGGCGTACCGCGACCTGCCCGACGCCCAGCGCACCCTCGTCTACACGGTGCTCAACATCATCGACAACGAAGAAGCCATGCGCGACTCCGCGCAGCGCGCCTTCGTCAACGTCGCCCGGCGCGTCCAGGCGATCGTCCACCGTCAGGCGAGCGAACTGCGCGAGATGGAGGAGCACCACGGGCGCAACCCCGACGTCTTCGACGACCTGCTCCGCATCGACCACGGCACCGCGCTGATCGGCCGCCTCGCCGACTCCATCGCGGTACTCGGCGGCGCCCGCCCCAGCCGTCAGTGGCCCAAGCCCGTACCGCTGTTCAGCGTGCTGCGCGGCGCCATGTCGCGCATCCTGGAGTACCCCCGCGTCGATCTGCACTCGATCGCCAAGGTCGCCATCATCGGCACGGCCGTCGAACCGCTCATCCACGCCTGCGCCGAGCTCCTCGACAACGCCACCCGCTACTCGCCCCCGCAGACCCGGGTGCACGTCACCGCCGTCGAGGTGCAGACCGGCATCGCCATCGAGATCGAGGACGGCGGCGTCTCGCTCAGCGAGGAGGCCCGCTCGCGGGCCGAGAACATGCTCGCCAGGGCCCAGGCCGGCTCCAACATGAACGACCTCGGAGAGTCGCCGCGACTCGGCATGGCCGTCGTCGGACGCCTCGCCCGGATGTACGACCTCCAGGTCTCCTTGCGGCAGTCCGCGTACGGCGGCGTCCGTGCCGTGCTCATCGTGCCCCGCGCCATGATCACCACCGGCCCCGCCCCCGGCATCGCCCACGGCATCGGCGCCACGTCGAGGCCCACCAGCGACATCGACCAGGAGGCCATGAAGCACGTCGTGCCGGCCCGACGCAAGCCCCGCACCCCCGTGGCCCAGCGCCCCGCCACCGGACCGGTCGCACCCGTCACCAGGCCGGTCCTCCCCGCGGCCGCCATGGAGGACGACGTTCCCGTGGTGACCGAGTGGACCGCCGGAGGGCTTCCGCAACGCCGCAGCCGCGGCCGCGCACCCCTCGGTTCGCACAACCTCCCCGCCCAGCCCGTCGACCCCACCGCCGGACAGCGCAACGGCCACGCCAACGGCCACGGCCCGGGAGGCGAGAACGGCAAGGAGCAGCCGCCCGGACTCTGGCTGGAGGCATTCACCAACGCCGTCAACGGCGTGCCGCAGGACCCGAAGACCGACGAAGACTCCGATGACGCGTGGGACAGGGGAGACCTGAAGTGATCCAGCAGCGGGGAAACATGGACTGGATGCTCAAGCAACTGGCCGACGACGTACCGGACATCCACCAGATCGTGGTGCTCTCCGCCGACGGTCTGCGCATCGCCCAGCACGGCGGCGACCCCGATGTCGCCGACCGGCTGGCGGCGGCCTGTGCCGGACTGCAGAGCCTGGCCGCCGCCGTCGCTTCCGAAATCCCTTACAGCGACGGGCTCATGCGCCTGGTCGTCATCGAGGTCACCGGCGGCTTCTTCTACCTGATGGCTGCCGGGACGGGCGCGTACCTCGCGGTCCTGGCCGGCGAGACGGTCGACGCCGGCCTCGTCGGGTCGCGGATGCGCGACATGGTCGTCAGGATCGGTGCCCATCTGACGAGTCCGCCCCGCCACGACGGGCTGTCCGGATGAGTTCTCCCCGACGAGAGCGCCGAAAGGCCGATCCCGCCCTGAGCGACCCGGAACGGCTGTACGTGATCACCGGCGATCCCGACGGCAGCGAGCGAGCGGCTCTCGACCTGGTCACGATGATCGTCGCGAAGGCGCAGCCGACGCCGACGGTCCAGCCCGAGCAGGCGGTGATCCTGCGGCTCTGCCAGGGACCGTTATCCGTCGCGGAGCTCTCCGCGTACCTCGGACTGCCCTTCAGCGTCGTCACGTCGCTCCTCACCGAGCTCCTCGCCGCCGAACTCATCGAATCGCGCGCACCCATCGTGCGCGCCACCCTCCCGGACAGGTCCCTCCTCGAAGCGGTGATGCATGGACTTCAGAAGCTCTGACACGATCACCGGACCCCGGCGCGAGGACGTCCTTCCCACCACGGCGACCGCCGCGGTGAAGGTCGTGGTCGTGGGCGGGTTCGGGGTCGGCAAGACGACCATGGTCGGCTCCGTCAGCGAGATCCGGCCACTGACCACCGAAGAGACCATGACCCAGGCCGGCGTCGGCGTGGACGACAACTACGGGGTGGAGAGCAAGACCGCCACCACCGTCGCCATGGACTTCGGCCGGATCTCCATCAGTGAGGAACTGGTCCTCTATCTGTTCGGAACACCGGGCCAGGAACGTTTCTGGTTCCTGTGGAACGGACTGTTCGAAGGCGCCCTCGGCGCGGTGGTCCTCGTCGACACCCGCCGTCTCGAAGTCAGCTTCGACGTCATCGGGCGACTGGAGGAGCGCGGCGTACCGTTCGTCGTCGCCATCAACACCTTCCCCAACGCCCCGAAGCACCCGGTCGAGGCACTGCGCAGTGCCCTGGACCTCCCCGAGGAGGTCCCGATGGTCGACTGCGACGCCCGGCTGCGCGGCTCCAGCCGCGACGTGCTGATGACCCTGATGCGCTATCTGCACAGTCTGGCCCTCCCGCTCGCCTGACCGCAGTACCCACCCCCCTCACGCATCCCCACCCGTCTGGTCCTTGGAATCCTGATCCCTGGAGCGATCGTGACAACCCCATTCCCCTACGAGTCCGGAACGGCCCAGGGGTCGTTTCCGCCCCCCGAGTGCCCGGCCCACGGCCTCGGCCTCGGGCCCGGCGGACTGCGCCGGTTCTACGGCCCGGAGGCCGAGCGGGACCCCCACGGGCTCTACGAGAAACTGCGCGCCGAACACGGCACCGTGGCCCCCGTACTGCTGCACGGGGACGTGCCCGCCTGGCTGGTCCTCGGCCACAGCGAGAACCTGCACATGACCCGTACCCCTTCGCAGTTCTCCCGCGACTCCCGGCGGTGGCGGGCCCTGCAGGACGGCAGTGTCGCCCCGGACCACCCGCTCGCCCCGATCTTCACCTGGCAGCCGATCTGCGTCTTCGCCGACGGCGCCACCCACGAGCGCCAGCGCGGCGCGGTCACCGACAGCATGGGCCGCATCGACACCCGCGGCGTCCGCCGGCACGTCAACCGCTACAGCAACCGGCTGGTCAACGAATTCTGCCAGGAAGGCCGCGTCGACCTGGTCAGCCAGTTCGCCGAACGGCTGCCGATGATGGTGATGTGCGCGATCCTCGGCATGCCCGAGGAGTACAACGACCGGATGGTCCAGGCCGCCCGCGACATGACCCGGGGCACGGCGACCGCCGTCGCGAGCAACGCCTACGTCCTGGAGGCGCTGACCCGGCTCGTCCAGCGCCGCCGCCGCGAACCCGCGGACGACTTCGCCACCTGGCTCGTCGAGCACCCCGCGCGGATGAACGACCAGGAGGTCAGTGAACACCTGCGGCTGATCCTCATCGCCTCCTACGAGGCGACCGCCAACCTGATCGCCAACGTCCTGCGGATGGTGCTCACCGACCCGCGCTTCCGGGCCAGGCTCAGCGGCGGCCACATGACGGTGCCCGAGGCGGTCGAGCAGACGCTGTGGGACGAACCGCCGTTCACCGCGGTCTTCGGCCGCTGGGCGGTCGGCGACACCGAGCTGGGCGGCAAGCAGATCAAGGCGGGCGACGCCCTGATCGTCGGCATCGCGCCGGCCAACACCGACCCGGTCGTACGACCCGACCTGAACGCCGACATGGCGGGCAACCGCGCCCATCTGGCGTTCAGCGGCGGCCCGCACGAATGCCCCGGGCAGGACATCGGCCGTGCCATCGCCGACGTCGGTGTCGACGCCCTGCTGATGCGACTGCCCGACCTCGAACTCGCCGTCGACGAGAGCGAGCTGAGCTGGGTCGGGAACGTCATGAGCCGGCACCTGGTGGAGCTCCCGGCGGACTTCGCCGCGCGTGCGCCGCAGGACGACAGGGAACCGCCGTCCATGGGGAAGCCCAACGCGCAGCGCCAGGACTGGGAGGTGCAGTCGGCCGTCCGGCACACCGCCCCCACCCCCGGGCGCCCTCCCGTCCCGGCCCCCGCGCCCGCCCCGGCCGCGACGGGCACGGCCACCATGACGACGGTCGTCGACGAGGCGGGGAGCGCCCCCGTCGCGCAGCCCGCCGTGGGCCGCATCCCGCAACAGCGCGGCCAGTCCGCGCCGGTCAGGCTGTGGCGGGCCGTCTCCCGCTGGTGGAGCGGCAACTGACCCGACCCGCCCGACGAGGTGCGGACAGCGCCGGCGTCCGGCCCGGTGGCCACGGACCAACACCCCCGGTCCGCGGCCACCGGGCCGGACGCCGTTCGCGCGAATGCCGCTCGTACGGATGCCGTTCGCAGGGGTGCGGTCCGTGCGGATGCTGCTGGTACGGATGCTGCCCGCGCCGGGACGTGTCCGGAGGTCCGGGCGGGCCCGCGGACCGGAGTCGTTCGTGCCCGGCCCGATCCGTCCCCCGTACCATGCGGAAGCGTGAAGCTGACAATTCTGGGCGGCGGCGGATTCCGGGTTCCCCTCGTGTACGGGGCGCTGCTCGCCGACCACGCCGAGGGCCGCGTATCGGCGGTCACCCTTTACGACACCGACGCCGACCGGCTCGCCGCGGTGGCCCGGGTACTCGCCGAACAGGCCGAGAACGTCCCCGACGCGCCCACCGTCGATGCCACCACCGACCTCGACGAAGCGCTGCGCGGCGCCGACTTCGTCTTCTCGGCGATCCGGGTGGGCGGCCTCGAAGGCCGGGCGGCCGACGAACGCGTCGCCCTCGACCAGGGCGTGCTCGGCCAGGAGACGGTCGGGGCGGGCGGCATCGCCTACGGGCTGCGCACCGTGCCCGTCGCCGTCGATCTGGCCCGGCGCATCGCCCGGCTCGCCCCCGATGCCTGGGTCATCAACTTCACCAACCCGGCCGGCCTGGTCACCGAGGCCATGTCCCGCCACCTCGGGGACCGGGTCATCGGCATCTGCGACTCCCCGGTGGGCCTCGGCCGCCGCATCGCCCGGGTGCTCGGTGCCGACCCGGACCGGGCCCGGATCGACTACGTCGGCCTGAACCACCTGGGCTGGGTCCGCGGACTGCACATCGACGGCCGGGACGAACTCCCGCGACTGCTCGCGGACCCGGCCCTTCTCGGCTCCTTCGAGGAAGGCCGGCTCTTCGGCGCCGACTGGCTGCGATCGCTGGGCGCCGTCCCCAACGAGTACCTGCACTACTACTACTTCAACCGGGAAGCGGTACGCGCCT
Source organism: Streptomyces sp. NPDC001732 (assembly GCF_053596315.1). Taxonomy (NCBI): domain Bacteria; kingdom Bacillati; phylum Actinomycetota; class Actinomycetes; order Kitasatosporales; family Streptomycetaceae; genus Streptomyces; species Streptomyces sp. NPDC001732. The sequence goes on along the minus strand of NZ_JBSFFY010000006.1, from coordinate 70,131 downwards.
ACCAGGACGCCGAGCAGACCCGCGGCGCCTTCCTCCGCGAGCAGCAGGAGGGCTTCTACGCCCGGATGAAGGACCCGACGGCCCCCGCCCTGGCCACCTGGAACCGCACGCGCGCCGAACGCGAAGCCACCTACATGTCGGAGAACAGGGAGGTCGCCGGAGTCGGCGAACGGGACGAGAGCGATCTGGAGTCCGGCGGCTACGAGCAGGTGGCGCTCGCCCTCATGCGGGCGGTCGCCCGCAACGAACGGACCACGCTCATCCTCAACGTCCCCAACCGGACCACGCTCCCGGTGCTCGACGCCGAAGCCGTCATCGAGGTGCCGTGCCTGGTCGATGCCAACGGCGCCCGCCCCGTCGCCGTCGACCCGCTCCCGTACCACGCCGTGGGCCTGGTCACCGCGGTCAAGGCCGTCGAACGCGCCGTCCTGGAAGCGGCGGAGAGCGGTTCGCGCGCAACCGCCGTGAAGGCCTTCGCACTGCACCCGCTGGTCGACTCGGTGACCGTCGCCGAACGCCTCGTCGACGGATACGCCAGGGCCCACCCCGCACTCGCCCCTCTGAACCGTTCCTGAACAGGGCCCGGACGACGCTGGCCGGTCGCCCCGCGGCCGGGCGGAATTCAAGCCGACGGGGTCAAGCGGTGAAACGGGCGGTAACAAGGCCAGTGGCATATTGAGGTCAAAATTAATGTCCCCGGAATGACAGGGCTGTCGGCGGTCGCGGAGGAGACACGACGTCCCGGAACGATTGGCCACTTCCTGTCATGGGCATTGCCTCGTCCGACCTCCTGGGAGTAAGACCTTGTACCGTCGGTACGATCTTGCACCGTCGGGGGATTTCGGTGTGCCTGTTCCAGGCGGCGACGACCTGCCCATCCGGTGTGCTCGGTACGGACTCTCACATCCGGCGTCATGTATCACGTGCCGGCTGACCAGGGGGATCGGGGATGGCGGGAACCGTCGGCAGCGCACTGCCCACAAGGAAGTTACGGCACGACAGCGGAGTTCTCTCGGCGCCGACGGCGCCTCGGGCACACGTCCCGGTGGTCGGGGATCTTCTGCAGTTGCGGTCGAACCTGCTGAATGCCATCCAGTACGCCGCTTCGTCCGGCAGTGAAGTCTCGTACTTCAATGTCGGCCCCAGGAGCATGATTTTCGTAAATCGAAGCACTGCGGCGGACATTGTCCTCTCCGATATCCACACCTTTGGCAAGCCGGGTGGCGAGAATCCTCTCAGGCTGGTGCTCGGGGACGGCCTGATAAGCAATCCGTACCATGACAACTGGCTGCAGCGGCGAAGGGCTTTCCAGCCCATGTACAGCCGCCCCAGCCTTGCGGGCATGCGGCAGAAAATGGCTGACGTCGTCGCCGACCGCATGGAGCGGTGGGGGCGCTTTGACCGGACGGACCTGAACGTCCACGAGGAAATGCTGGCTTTCGCGCTCGACATCGTCTCGACGTGCATGTTCAGCCGGTGCGGCGACACGGTCTCCGAAATAATCACTCCGGGAACGGCCTCGTTCCTGCTCGACTTCGTCGAACGCCGGATCCGGGCACCCTTCTCCTTGCCGGTGAGCGTGCCGAGCCGTCGGAACCGTAGTTTTGCCTCGACTCTGAAAGGTCTCGACGACCTCGTCTACCGGCTCGTGGAAGAACGCCGTGGTACCGGCGAACGGCATGGTGACCTGCTGGACTTCCTGCTGGACGTCAGAGTCGGCGACGGCGCGACTCCACTGACCGACCTCGAGGTCCGTGACGAGGTCCTGACCACGTTCCTGGCCGCGTACGAGACCACCGCCAGTGCGCTGACCTGGGTTCTCTACCTGATCGCGTGCTACCCGGAAATTCAGCAGCGTGTCCGGCAGGAGGTGCGTTCGCCTGCATCGGCTGCCGGAAAGGAGCCGCAGCGCGGCACGTTCCTGGAATGCGTCATCAATGAGGGCATGCGACTCTTTCCGCCGTCTCCGACCATTCCGCGTCAAGCCAAGAAAGACACGCTCATCGGTACGGCCAAGGTGCCCGAAGGAGCATTCGTGATGCTCAATGTTGCGGCCGTCCACCGGGATCCGGACATCTGGGAGCGGCCCGACGAATTCATTCCCGAACGTTTCATGAACGGCGTACCCGGAAAGGGGAAGTATCTTCCTTTCGGTGCCGGCGCCCATATGTGCATCGGCAAGGGATTCGCCATGATGGAGATGAGCATGTTGCTGGCGAGTGTCATCGACAAGTTCGAAATATTACCAAGGGACTCCGCAGGCCCTGAACCCATGGCCCTCATCACCCTGAGGCCTCGTGACGGTTTCGGACTGACCCTCAAAAGAATCTGAACCCCATTGTGGGTGTATGTCCTCCGGAAACCCGCGAAACCATGGAGAGAGGCTGACCAATGCGCCGCATGGCACGTTTCAACGCGACAGTCGAGCTCGTGCGACCTCGTACGCTTCTTGTCAGTCCCCTCTCGTTCTGCGTGGGTGCAGCGGTGGCCGACCACCGCTTCGACCTCGTGATGCTGCTGGGCATAGCATTTCATGTCATCGCACCCCTGGCGGCCAACGCCCGCAATGCCGTGACCGATCTCGTGGAGGACGGGAAGAACGTACCGGGCCGCTTGAAACTGGTCGAAACGGCAGGTGTTGGGGCTCTCCAGAAGATTGTTTTCGTGGGCCTCGGCGTCATGCTGCTGATATCGCTGCTGATATCGCTCGCCCAGACCGTCATCTGGGCATTCAGCGTCTTCCTGGTGCTCGGCTACTCCTCGCCGAGGTTCCGGCTGAAGGGCCGTCCGGTCATCGGCATGGCGGTTTTCTCGATGGCGGTCACGGAACCGTACATCGCGGGCGTTCTCCTCGCGGACTCGTGGTGGGAGGTCCCTCACTACGATTCCTACCTGCCGCTTGTTCTCGGAGTTTTCATCTTCTTCTGGTACTTCGCGAAGGGGATCATGAAGAATGTCCCCGACTACGCGGGGGACAAGGAAGCGGGACTCAGGACGATTCCGGCACTCATGCCGTCGCAGCACTCGGCCGCCTGGGTCGCCGCGGCAGCGACATCGCTGGTCTACCTCGCGTTCCCGGTACTCGTTCTCGTCGCCGACATGCCCGATCGTCTGGTTTACGTGGGCCTGATGGCGCTGCCGGCCGTGGGTAACATGGCCTCCATGGTCCGAGCCCGGACACAGGTCGAGTACAACCTGGCCGGCCAACGGGACATGTACGTGTCCGTTGTGTTCCTCGGCCTTCTGCTCTTCGGGGTGCAACCGTCGATGGGCTCGGCGCTGATCGGGCTCATTGCTCTCGCGGTCATGGTCGGGACGGACGTGTTCGGGATGGACTCCCGAATGAGCCGTCACCTCGATCGGGCCGAGTCGACAACGGGCGTTCCTGGCAGAGGAGTTCTGAAAGTTGGCAAATGACCGGATGTCCCGCGACAAAGGCTCCGAAGTACACGGGATCTTCGAGAAGATCGCCGGGTACTACGACCGGATGAACTTCGTCATGACGCTCGGCCGCCACGAGAAATGGTGTCGTGAGGTGGCCGCACGGGTCGCTCCGGCCGGTGGCGGAGAGCTCCTGGACCTGGCCACGGGGACAGGCGTGATCGCCCTGGAAGCGGCACGGAGACACCCCACGGCCACGGTGACGGGCGTCGACTTCTCGGAGGAGATGCTGAGTCGCGCGAGGACCAAGCCCGGGGCGGACGCGGTGCGGTGGCAGCATGCGGATGCGGCCCGGCTGCCGTTCGAGGACGAGTCCTTCGACGGGATCACCGAGGGGTATCTGCTCAGGAACGTCGAGGATCTGGACGGAGTGCTCCGCGAGCAGTACCGGGTCCTCAGGCCCGGTGGCCGGGTCGTGATCCTGGAGACGTGTCCTCCGAGCGGTCTGGTGAAGCCGATCGTGGGGTGGGGAGTCCGCGTGTTCGTTCCATTGCTGGGACAGATCGTGGCGCGCGACCGGTCGTCCTACACCTATCTCGAATCCAGCACGCTCGCCTTCGAGTCGCCGCAGCACATCGCCGGTGTGCTGAGCGGACTCGGTTTCCGGGAGATCGGGTGGCGCAAGAAGTTCTTCGGGACGAACGTCATCCTGTGGGCCACCAAGCCGAGTTGACGGGGTCGGTGTTCCCGACCCGTAGACGGGGGACCCCGGACGAGTTCGTGCAGAGGGACAGCTGAAAACAGAGGTATCTCGACGCGCCAGGAACTTCTTGGTGAACCATGGGGGAGATTTTGTGAGCACACCTGTTTCGACCGGAAATTCAGCAGTTCCTCACGTGTCGCGCGCGAAGAAGGCACTGGAGCGCTGGGTGGGCGAGTACCCGGACCGGCTCGGATCGGTCGGGATCGACGGCCACGGGCTGACCTGGAGCGAGATCGCCGTTTCGACGCGAACCCTGGCCGGCCGGCTCGAACGGGCCGGAGTGGGGGCGGGCGATCGAGTCGCCGTCATGGCCGGCCGGTCGCGGTACGCGCTGAGCAGCCTGCTGGCGATCTGGGAGAACGGATCGTCGGCGGTGCTGCTCGACGAGCGGAACCCGGTCGAACGGCTGCGCTGGATAACGCGGGACGCCGGTTGCTCGGTGCTCGTGTCCTCGGAACCGGATGCCGCGGATCTGGGTCTCGCGGTGATCGGGACGGCCGGCTCCGAGGCCGGTTCCGTCGATGGTCCGCCCGCCGGGGCCGACTGCGACGAATGGCCCCGGAACGAGCGCGGGCCGGAGGCGTACGTCGTCTACACCTCGGGCACCACCGGCCGCCCCAAGGGCGTGCGCGTCGGCTCTGCCGGTCTGGAGAATTTCCTGGCCAATGCCGAAGCGCTGGAATACCGGCCGGGCAGCCGGGCCGCTTCGGTCGTCTCCCCGGGTTTCGACGGCTGGCTGTGGTCGATGCTCACTCCTTTCGTCAACGGCGTCACGTGTGTGGCGATCGACGTCGCGCACGGGAACGTGGAACAGGCCCTGGTCGCACAGAAGATCGACAACCTGTGCATGACCCCCTCGCTCTACGCCGCGCTCCAGGAACTGCCCGAGGTCGAGGTCGCCGTGGTGGCCGGAGAACGCTGCCCGGACTCCCTCGTCGACCGGCTCCAGGGGATCGCCGAGCGGGTGATCAACGTGTACGGGCCGACCGAGGCGACGATCGCCGCCACCATGGCCGACACCGCTCGCCGGGAGGACCCCCGCACGATCGGCCGTCCGATGTCCGGCTACACGCTCACCGTCGTCGACGCCGACCTGAACGAAGTGCTCCCCGGCGTCACCGGCGAGGTGCTGATCGGTGGGGTCGGAGTCGCTCTCGGGTACGTCGGCGCGGACGGGCCGGGCGCGGACCGGTTCATCGACCGGGACGGCACCAGGTGTTTCCGTACCGGAGACCTCGGGTCGTGGGGCACGGACGGGCAGCTGAATTTCCTCGGCAGGGGCGACAACCAGGTCAAGATAGGTGGTTTCCGAATAGAACTGGAGGAGATCGAGAGCATTGCCTGCGAGGTGCCCGGCATCGAGAAGGCAGTGGCCTACGTACGGGGCGAGCCGAGCACGCTCGCGGTCGGTCTCCTGACGGCATCCGGCTCCTGCCTGGACGAGGGCCTGCGGAAGGAGCTCGACTCCGGATTCGCCGCACGGCTGCCACAGCAGCTGCGCCCGGCCTTCATGCACGCAATCGTCGATGTTCCGCTCGAAACGACCGGCAAGGTCTCACGCCGCGAGGTGGCCGCGCTGGGCGAGGCCGAACTCTCCGGCGACCGGGGCGACACGGCTGTGGACCACGGCCGGTCACCGGATGACGGCCAAGTCCTCGGGTGCGTCCTCGCGGCCTGGAGCGACGTGTTCGGGCGCAGTGTCTCCGAGGACTCCGACTTCTTCGCCATCGGCGGGCATTCGCTGCTCGCGGCCCAGCTGGCCGCCCGGCTGGAGACGGAGTTCGACGTCACGGTCTCGATCACCGACGTCCTCACGGCCAGGACTCCCCGAGCGCTGGTCGGCCGGATCGACGAAACGAGGCCGGCATGAGCTACCTGCGGTCCTTCACCGCGGACGGCGAGAACGCCGCCACGACCGTGGTGGTGTTCCCCCAGGCAGGCGCGGGCTGCCTGCGGCTGCACTCGATCACACCGGCGCTGCCCGCGGGGCTGAACCTGCTGGGAGTGCAACTACCGGGACGCGAGGACCGGTTGGAGGACCCACCGGCGAACGACCTGGCCGAAGTGGTCGATCGCGTCGGTGCCGAACTGCGCGGCCCGGCACGCCGCCGGTCGCTGGTCCTCCTCGGTCTCAGCCTCGGCGCGATCGTCGCGTACGAGGTCGCGAGGAAACTCGAACTCGAAGGCATGGCGCCCCGTTCACTGGTGGTGGTCGCAGCCCGGTCCCCGGAGCACTGGAAGTCCTTCCCGGCGGCCGATCCGCCGTGGGAAGAACTGACGGCTCTGATGCATCCGTCGATCCGCGAGTCCGAGTCCGCCCGGTACGCCGCTGCGACGATGCGCGCGGACCTGCGACTCATGGCCGACTACCGGGTCCCGTCCGCACCGCTGACGAGCACATCGCTCCTGTCCGTGTCGGGACGCCGGGACGACGTCGCCACCACGGCGCAGATGTTCGGCTGGTGCGACAGGGCGACCGATTACCAAGGACATCAAGTGATCGACGCAGATCATCACGGGTTCATGGAACAGAACGTCCTCACCGGGATCCTCTCCGGCATCGCGTTCGAGGACGCCCCCCGTCGGGTGGTGCGCGGATGAAGCAGCAGACGGCGCCGGACCTGTTCGAACCGGGCCTGTTCGACGGAGTCGGGTTCTACGACGCCTTCGCCTGGTACCGGGCGAACGAGCCGGTCTCCTGGCAGCAGTCCGCGGGGGAGCCGGAGGGGTTCTGGAGCATCACCAAGTACCGCGACGTGGTGTCCGTGCACCGGGACAGCACGAGGATGAGCTCGACGAAGGGCATGCGGCTCGGGTCGACGGCCGCCGCTGTCGGGGCCGTCGCGAACAAGATGCTGATCGTCTCCGACCCGCCCGACCACACCCGGATGAAGCGCGTGCTCATCCAGCCGTTCTCGAACGAAGTCCTCGCCAGGGCCGAGGAGTACGTGGAGAAGGTCGTCGCCGACGTCGTCGCGACGGCCCTCCGAAACCCGGAACCGGACCTGATCAAGCACCTCGAACGCATCCCCACCGATGTCATCTGCGCGATCATGGGGCTGCCCCGCTCGGACTGGGAATGGATCGGGAAGAAGACCACCGAGGCGTTCGAGTCACCCTCGGAGATCCAGCGGATCACCGCGAACAGCGAGATCTTCAAATACTTCAACGACATGGTGAGCGAGAACCGCAGAACCGCCGCGAACGACTTCATCGGCGGGCTCACCGCCCGGACCGACGGCGACCCGCAACTGACCGACGCGGAAGTGGTCTTCAACCTCAGCGGGATCCTGGCCGGTGGGAACGAAACGACCCGGTACACGCTGGCTTCGCTCACGCTCCAGCTGGCGGAGCACCCGGACCAGTGGCAGCGGATCGTCCGGGGGGAGGTCACTGCGGAGACCGCCACGGAGGAGGGGCTGCGCTGGTCCGTGCCCGGCATGCACGTGATGCGGACCGCGGTCGAGGCGGTCAGGGTCGGCGAGGCCGAGATTGAACCCGGCCAGCGCGTCGTGACCTGGATCGGCTCGGCCAACCGGGACGAGGAGGTGTTCGACGACCCGGACACGTTCGACGTCGGACGGACCGGCAACCGGCATCTGAGCTTCGGCGCGGGGCGCCACCTGTGCCTGGGAAGCCGGCTCGCGCGACTGGAGATCACGGCATATCTCCGGGCGCTGAGCAGCACGGTGAGGTCGCTGACGATCGAGGACGAGCCGCGCTACAACGGGTCGAATTTCACCTGGGGCCTGAACGAACTTCCGGTGGTGCTTCACGCATGACAGAGACAGCCGCATCCGTTTCCCGGATCCGCGCCGTGACCGTCTGCCTTCCCGACGAGGTGTTCCGGGGCGGACGAACCGATGTCGCCGGCATCGGCGAATACGGCGACAAAGCACAGGCCGTCGGCGACGAGATCACCCGTGCCGGGTTCGACGTGCAGACGGTCCGCCTTTCCGGCCCGGCACTCGACGAGCCGCTGGACCACGACCGGCTCCGCACACGGGCCGCCGATCTCGTCGAAGGATGCCGACGGGCGGGCGTGGGCAGCGCCTCCCTGACCGCGTTGCAGCCCGCCGCGCTCGCGGAGCTGGAACCTTCCGGGATCGCGGAAATGCTGGTCGAACACCCGTCGCTGTTCATGTCCGTCGTCGTCGCCGACGGTGCCGATGTGGACCACGCCGCCGTCGATTTCAGCGGGGCCGTGATCCGCGAGCTGGCGAGCCGTGACGGCGATGCCAACTTCCGCTTCGCGGCAGTCGCCAATCTGGGCGCCAACGCTCCCCTGTTCCCGGGATCCTTCAGCGACGGCAAGGACGCGGGGGTGAGCGTGGGGCTGCAGTCGGCCGGTGCGCTGCTCGCCCGCGCCCGAGAGGGTCGCCCCCAGAACCTCGCGGAGGCGACCCGACTGACCAGGACGTGTCTGCAGGAAGAAATCGCCCTGTTCGAGGGCATGCTGGAGAAGGCGTGCGAGCAGTACGGTCTGAAGCTGCACGGTTTCGATCCGTCGCCCGCCTGTGCGCCGGATGCCAGCATCGGAGAGTTCCTGGAGGAGGTCGGCGGAACCCGGTTCGGTTCTCCCGGCATGCTCGCCACCTGCGCCGCGGTCACCACCGGCATTCGGTCCACCGGCCGGCCCATGGTCGGATACGCGGGGCTGATGCTCCCGGTACTCGAGGACAGGGTGCTCGCACGCGCCTGGCAGGAAGGCAGGATCGACGCCGACTCGGTGCTCGCGTACTCGTCGGTCTGCGGTGCCGGACTGGACACCATTCCCCTGCCCGGCTCGACCCCGGACCACGAGGTCGCCGCTGTGATCAGGGACATGGCGGCACTGTCGGCACGGTGGGCGAAACCGCTGTCCGCCCGTCTGATGCTCGCACCGCCCGGCTCCGATCCGCGGCGCACGGAATTCGGGGCGGAACAGATCGTCAACATCGACTATCCGACCGCGTAGGGCATCGCGGATCGGCGGTGCGCGGCAGAATTCCGTCGCGCACCGCCGCAGGGTGGGGCGAGGCCGGGTCCGGAGAGACCCGCCACACGCCCGCAGGGCAGACGGGTCTCTCCGGACCCGGTCCAGGAATCAGACCTGGCCGGAGCGGAGTTCGCTGCTGACCATGAGGTGCAGCTGGGCCTCCAGCCACGCCCCGGCACGGGCGGCCAGGCCCTCCTCGCCCGGCGCGGACCCGGCGTCCAGGGCGTCGACGAAGGCGCGGAGCAGTGTCGCGGCACGGGTCAGACCGGTGCGGGACAGCGCGGTCACGGAGTCGTCGATACGGGACCGGGCGGGGACGTTCAGGTGGCGAAGCCCGCTGTGCGCCACCGCAGCCATGGCGGACATCGCCTCGTCCAGGGCCGCCGCCAGCGGATCGGAGGGCCGCCGTGCCACCGCCGCCAGGGCCGTGGAGCCGTCGCCCGCGGCGAGGTCGGGCACGACCACCCCGGTCGGAGTGAGCACCCCGAGCGGATCGATCCGCACCCCGCCGCCCGAGCGGTGCACCGCACCGCTGACGTGCGTGGCGCCGCTCTCCAACGCGTCGGCCAGGGCGTCCAACGCGCCGGGGCATTCCGACCGGTACTCCGACGTCACCAGCGCCCGCGACCCCGAGGCATCGAGCACGACGGCCTCAAGACGCTGCTCGGCCGGGTCGTAGCCGACGCTCTCCACCTCCGACAGCGCGACGACATGGACGCTCTCCGCCTCGACCCGCGGCCGGATCGACCGGGGCGGCCTGCCTGCCCAGCCCGCCGTCAGCGCGGTCAGGTCCCGCACGAGCAACGGTTCGGGCAGCTCGGTCCAGGCGGCGCCGACTGGGGTGATGGTCGTCGTGCCGAGCCGGCCCCGGGCAACGGCCAGCGCACGGCTCGGAGTGCGCCGGACACTCTCGCTGACCAGGCTCCCGGTGGCCAGCGAACCGAGCGGGGTGGCGAGGACCCGCCGGGCGGACAGGCCGTGGGCGGTGAGCTCCCTGCCCTCGGCCGCCGTCCAGTTCTTGCGCAGCACGAGGACATTGCCCGCGCCGGGATGGGCGAAATACACCTCGCAGGTCAGGGACTGACCGGTGCCGTGGACACGGCAGCCGAGCGAGGTGAGCCGGACGCGGCGCAGCGGGGTCTCCCCGGCCTCGCGGGTGCCGAGCACGCCGGGGTGTGCGGCGGCCCGGCGGCGGGCGTGCAACTCGGTGATCAGGGCGGCGACCGATTCGGGGCGGTAGTGGGCGCTGCGGTCGGCGTACGCGGTGAGCTGGTCCGTCAGCTCGGCGAGCGCCCCTGCGGGCCAGTGCATCGACTCGGCGGTCAGCCCGGCACCGGCACGCACCAGGGCCCCGCCGTGGACCGGCCCGACATGGGCCACGCCCTCCGCCAGCAGCTCGTCCGCCAGCTCGACGGCCCTGTCGAGCGCGGACAGGGGCGCGGACGCCGCGGCGGCACCTTTGCCCCCGACCCGGACGGACACGGAACGCTCCTCGGTCCCCGTCGCGTCGGCGGCCCGGAACGCCCACACCGCGAGCGCCACCATCTCGCCGCGCAGCTCGGCGGCCGCGTCCGTCAACGCGTACCCGATCTCGCCGGGCACCGGGAAACGCACCGTGCAGGTGGGGAGTTCGACCCGAGGGTCGGGGTGACCGGGGGTCGGGCGGTGCACGACGGCGCCGTAGCCGCGCTCGAAGGTGCGGCGGGCCGAGGCGGCCGGGCGGGGGCCGACCGCCTCGGCGAGGACGTCGTCGCCGGTGTCGCCGGGGGACCAGTCGGTGACCGGGGCGGGGGCGCTGTCCGTGGCCGGCTCGGTCCGCCGCTGGTAGGCCAGCACCAGGGCGACGAGATGGCGGCAGACGCCGGGTGCGGCGCAGCTGCAGTCGCCGTTGTCCAGACCGGCCCCGGGCGGCAGCGACGTGGTGGTGCCGTCGTCGAAACGGGCCCGCACGGTGGCGTCCGGGTCGGTCGTGAGCGCGGGCACCGTCCCGGCGTCCAGCTCCTTCGTGGCGCGTTTGACCAGGCCGCGGTTGGCCAGGGCCGCGAGCGTGTCCGGGGTGAGGGCGAGCAGATCGGCCCGCCCGTCGGCGGAATCGGTGGACGTGTCGGTCATCGGCCCAGCCTCTCGGCGACGAACTCGGCGAGGCGACCCGGTGTCATCGCCCCGATGTGTGCCCCGGCCCCGGCGAGCCGCCCGGCCGTTTGGCGGTCGTAGTCCGGGTCGGCCTCCTCGTCGAGCGCGGCCAGCCCCAGCACGGTCGTGCCCTGCTCCACCAGCCCCCGCACCGCCCGCACCAGTCGGTAGGCGTCGCCGCCCTCGTAGAAGTCGGTGATCAACGCGACGATGGTGCGCCGCGGATTCTCCACCAGCCCCGCGCCGTACTCCACGGCCCGCGCGATGTCGGTGCCACCGCCCAGCTGGACCCGCATCAGCAGCTCCACCGGGTCGGTCACATCGGCGGTCAGGTCCACCACCTGGGTGTCGAAGGCGACCAGATGCGTCTTGAGACCGGGCAGGCCCCACAGGCAGGCGGCGGTCACCGCGGAGTGGATGACCGAACCTGCCATCGAGCCCGACTGGTCGACCAGCAGGATCAACTGCCACTGCGTCACATGGCGTCGGGTACGGGAGTGGAAGTGGGCGCGCTCGATGAGCAGCCGGCGCTCGGCCGGCTGGTAGTGGGCGAGGTTGGCCTTCACGGTCTGCCGGAAGTCGAAGTCCCTGGCCAGTGCCACCCGGCTGGGCTTGCGGGAACGGGTGCCGTGGAACGCCCGGCGGACCTCCGGCCGGAGCCTGGCCAGGAGCTGTTTCACCACCGTCTCGACGATGCGCCGGGCCAGCTGCAACACCTGGGGGTTCATCAGGTGCTTGGTGCGCAGCACGGCCCGCAGCAGCGTGGCGCTCGGCTCGACCCGCTCCAGCACCGCGGGATCGGTGACGATCTCCTGGATGCCGTACCGCTCGACCGCGTCCCGCTCCAGGCGTTCGACGGTCTCCTTCGGGAAGAGCCGGTGGATGTCGTCCAGCCAGTCGACCGCGGTCACCGCGGACGGGCCGTCACCGCCCTCCCGGGAGCCGGAGCGGCGCACCCCCCGCCCGGCGAGATCGGGGTCGCGGCCGTAGAGCCAGTCGAGAGCCGCGTCCCGGCCGGCGTCGCCCGGACCCAGCGGCCCGGTGTGCCGTTCGGCGGGGGAGCCGAGCACCAGTCGCCAGCGTTCCAGTCCCGCGTCGGGGGCCGTGCCGGATCCCTCCTCGGGCACCGGGCCGGGCGCGTGTCCGTGCGTGGTCATGGGGTGGCTCCCAGGTCGTAACGGGCCAGCAGCCGGGACACGGACTCCTCCAGCGTCCGGGCCCCGGCGATCAGCAGGGGGTCCGCGGTGGTCCGCAGCAGGGAACGCGACGAGCCGCGCACCCCGCGCCGCTCCAGCAGACGGCCGGCGATCCGCTCCCGTTCGCGCGGTGGGAAGAACGCGAAGGCCTGCCGCAGGGCGGGCAGCCCGGCCAGGAACTCGTCGTCGGGCAGCGCACGGATCAGACCGTCCAGCACGTCGATCAGTGAACCGCCTCCGGGGCCGTCCTCGCCCACCACACCGGTCACCTCGTCGCGGGCGAGCGCGAACAGACCGGCCAGCCAGTCGCCGAGCGCGTCCGCCCCGGCCCGCGCCACCGCACGGACCGCATCGGCCGGATCCCCGAAGGCGTCCGGCTCCTCGGCCAGGGCCCGGTGCAGCCCGAAGGCGGCACCGCGCAGATCGAGCGGCGCCTCCGGATCGTCGTTGATCCGCCGGGCGATCCCGGCCACCGTCGCACGCGTGACGGGCAGCAGCTCCGGCGCGTGCACCACCGTGTCCCGCACCGCGACCACGGCCCGCAGCCGGGGCCGGTCCACCCCCGCAGGACCGCGCGCACCCTCCAGGAGCCACAACAACCGTGCCGTCGCCCCCTCGACCACGGAGGCGAGCAACGGACCGCGCGCCATACCGAACACCCGGTCGTGCCGCCACAGCCCCAGCGCCGTGGCGAGTATCCCGCCGAGCGGCCCCGCCGTCCGCAATCCGCCGACTTGGGAGGACAGTTCACCGAGCAACTGCTCCGAGAAACCGTCCATGCCGCACACCACGGCGTCGAACAGCGTCTTCGCCAGGTCGTCGGCCTCGGCCGCGGCAGCACGCGCCCGCTCGGCGAGCGCGACGGCCGCCGCCTCCGCCAGGGTCGCGCCGTACGCCCCCGCCTCCACCAGCGCCGCCTCGCGGCCCGGGGCGGCCTGTGCCTCCCAGCGCTCGGTGAAGACGGGGTCGGCACCGTGCTCGGGGCCGGCGGTCCGCCCGTGACCGGGTATCCCCAGCACGCGCAGCCGGTGCAGCACCCGGCTGCGCTCCAGATCGGTGGCGTCCGTGAGGTCCAGCCGGTACGAGGTGCCCGTGCCGCCGTCGAGCACCAGCGCGGCGAGCCGCGCCGCCACGTCGTGCACCAGCGGTGGCGCGGGAGTACCGGGATGGAGGCGACCGGTGCGGTCACCGCCGCAGGCCGCGAGCATCTCGACGACCACCGGATGGACGCCCGTCGTCAGGGCGCCGCGCGTCGTCCACGGCAGCGGACGGTCGAGGTCGTCCGTGATCAGGGCCCCCGCGAGGCCGTCCAGCACGTCGATCCGCGCCGGGGACGGATGGCCGCGCAACGCCGTGAGCCCCTGCGCCAGACTCCGTGCGGCGATCAGATCGGCGGTGGACACCGGGAACCTCCGTGCCCGCAGCCGCTCGACGACCACCCGGAGCAGGCCGTCCGCAGCCGCCTCTGGACCCGCGTCCCACACCCGCTGGTAGTAGCCGGGCGACGGCATGCCCGACTGGTACCCCGCGAACGCGTCCAACTGCCGGAAGGAGTACGGCACGAGGAAGCTCCCGGCCATGGCCCCCTTTGGCGGGGCGGGCACCCGCGGCCATCCGTCCTCGTCCTGCTCCCAGCACTCGTCCTGCGCACAGCCCTCACCACCGGGCTCGGTGAGCGCACGGAGCGCGGGCTGATGAAAGCCGCCGGTGACCACCAGCACCGGCCGGTTTCCGGCCCTGCCGACCGCCGCCCGGACCCACGCCGCCATGTACGTTTCGCGGGCGCGGTCGCCCGCGTCGGCCGCAGCGTCACCCCGGACCAGCGCGAAGTACGCGTCGAGCCGGTCGGCGAGCCCGTCGTCCGGCTCGACCTCGAACAGGCGGTCCCAGAGGGCGTCGGAGGAGTCCACCGCGAAATGCCGGCACAGCCGCTCCGTCGCCTCCGCGTAGCGGATCTCCGCGTCGGCGTACCGGTTGGTGCGCTCGGCGAACGCGGGATGCCAGGCCGGGAGGTCGATGAAACGGACCTCGGCCCCGGCCGCCCGCCCCGCACGCAGCGCGACCCACTCCGGCGAGTAGTCGCACAGCGGGGCCCAGGACGTCGCGGCCCGCCGCTCGTCGCGGTAGTGGCTGAACACCGCGACCGGCAACTCGTGGCCGAGCAGCAGCTCGTCCAGCCGGCCGTTCATCTCGGCCGGCCCCTCGATCAGCACCTGGGCGGGCCGAAGCTCCTCGACGGTCCGCTCGACGAGCCGTGCACAGGCGGGGGAGTGGTGACGCACCCCCAGGAACACCGCGGGCATCAGTCGGCCAGCAGATGACGTGCGTCGTACAGGGCCTTCCACTGCGGACCGTGACGACGCGGCACCTGCTGCTCCAGGTAACGGCGCAGCCGGGCCAGGTCCTCCGGGCTGTCCTTCGCCGCCGTGCCCGCCAGACAGGCCACCACATCGGCGGCACTGCCCGGCTCGCCGCGCAGGAACCAGCCACGCACCCCCACGGCGTGGGCGACCGAGACGGCCTCCGCCGTGCTCATCACCGCCGTGGGACGGTCCGAGCCGCCGGCCCCGCCCTTGTCGCCTGCCCCCGCGCGCAGCTCCCGGAAGGTGCCGACCAGCACCTCCAGCACGTCCCGGTCCGGCGGCGGCTCCACTCCCGAACGCCGCAACAGGGTCGTCACCTCGGCCTCGACCAGGGCCAGTTCGGTGTCCAGGTCGGGGATCGGGAACACCGTCTCGAAGTTGAACCGCCGCTTGAGCGCCGCGCTCATCTCGTTGACACCCCGGTCCCGGGTGTTGGCCGTGGCGATGACGTTGAAGCCCTGACGGGCGAAGACCATGCCCTCGGGCCCGGTCAGCTCGGGGACGGCCACCACCCGCTCGGAGAGCAGCGACAGCAACGAGTCCTGCACCTCCAGCGGGCAACGGGTGATCTCCTCGAACCGCACCAGCCTGCCCTCCGCCATGCCGCGCAGCATCGGGGCCGGGACGAGAGACCGGGTGGAGGGCCCCTCGGCGACCAGCAGCGCGTAATTCCACCCGTACTTGATCTGGTCCTCGGTGGTGGCCGCGCCGCCCTGCACCGTCAGCGTCGAGTCCCCGCTGACCGCGGCCGCGATCAGCTCGGACAGCAGCGACTTGGCGGTGCCCGGCTCCCCGACCAGCATCAGCCCGCGGCTCGTCGCCAGGGTCACCAGGGCCCGGTCCACCAGCGAGGGATTGCCGACGAACTTCCGGCCGATGCCCGTCCCGGCGTCCCCGACGATGAACCGGCGCGCGGCCCGCAGGCTCAACTCCCAGCCGGGCGGCCGGGGATCACGGTCGTCGGCGCGCAGCGCGGCCAGCTCGTCGGCGTACCGCACCTCGGCCGGGGGCCGCTGCACCGCGACCGCGCCGTCGTCCGGCGCACCCCCGCGCGTCTCGTTCCGCACGGTCATGATGCGACGCTCTCCGTGAGTTCGGCCAGGTCGCCGAGGAGCTCGGACACGGTCACCCTGTTCAGCCCGGTGAAGCGGAGCCGGTATTCGCCACGCCTCCAGTGATCGTCGGGCCTGCTGTCGAGCCAGACCGTCTCCAGGGTCTGGTCGGGGAACATGTCGACCACGCCGACCGCGATGCCCGGGTCCAGCGCGATCACGAGGTAGCAGTCGTCGGCCAGGCGCTTGGAGATCCAGCGCTCCACCCCGGCGTCCTGCGGCACCCCGCGCTCCCAGCCGCGCCGCTGCAGCCCGAGAACCTTTCCGATCGGCACCTTGAGCCCCTCGAACCGGGGGATCCGGTACGTGTCGGCCTCCTCGCCGGGCAGCGTGAACACGCTCCGCCCGAGCTGCGGGAAGGGCTGAAGGATCTCGTAGTCGGCGAACACCTCGGACCAGGCGGCCAGTTCGTCACCGAGGTGCAAGGGGTGCGCGAGCCGCACCGTCGCGTCGTCGGCCAGGACGAAGACGTCGTCCTCCGCGTCGGCGAACGTACGGTCCTCCGCCACCCGGAACGCGGTGCGCGTCCCGTCCTCCGCCTCGCTCAGCCACACCAGCCGGCGCACCAGGTGCCACAGCAGCGGATGACCGACGAACAGCTTCTGGAACTCCTCGGCGGTCCAGGAGCGTTCGGCCACCATCGCGGCCTCCAGGCGTCGTACCTGGTCCGAGGCGATCGTCCGGACGTCCTTCTTGAGCGTCATGAACCGCTTGCGCTCCGCCGGGGCGAGCTCCGCGTCGTCACGGGCACCCGGCTTCGGCAGGTCCTTGCGGTGCCTGCCGTCACCGTCCAGCACGTACGGCCGCAACTGCTCGTCGAAACCGACCGTGAACGAACGGGGGCCGTAGTCGATGACCGTCGAACCGTCCGTGTCCAGTCCGAGGTCGGGCACGAGACGGTCGGAGAGCTGTTCCCCGGTCAGCCCCAGTCCTGCGGCGACCTCGGCGATCTTCTCCCCGGCCCGCTCCTTGAGCGCCTTGAACTTCACCCGCTGCGCGATGCCGTGCAGATGCAGCAGGGCCACGTCGCTGCCGATGGCGGCCAGCACGTCGAGGCCCTCGACGGCCCGGTGGTGCGCCGACTCCCCGGGCCAGGCGCGGATCACCGGGGTGAGGCGGCGGACCGTCTCGTCGTCGCCCAGCAGTCCCAGCGCGTGCAGCGCCCACGACTCCTTCGCGGGCAGGTTCGCCATGCGCCACTGCTCGAACAGGGCCCAGGCGAACTCGGCGAGCGAAGCGGCCTCGGCCGTTTCGGTCAGGGCCTCGACGCCCGGGTACACCTCGTCGGGCTTCGACAGCGCCAGCATCATCACGGCGTGCCGCACCGACGCCGCCGGCAGCGCACCACCGGAACGGACCTTGACCTGGGGCAGGACCGCGGGCTCCGCCCAGCCGGGCAGCACCGGCATCTTGGCGGGCAGCGCGCGTTCCAGTGGGTCGATCGACAGCAGTTCGTCCACCGCCGCCGCGACCTCCTCGCCGTACCTCCGGGCGGCCTCGCGCACCACCTCGTCGCCGTGCGTCGAGGCGATGTGCAGCAGCGCCTGCTCGGCGGCGCGCCGTGCGGTGCCCGCCTTGCCGACGGCGTCCGGCACCAGGAGCGGGGCGGCCGCCGCCCCGTGCCGGGCGAACCAGGTACGGGCGGTGGCCGCGGTGGACTTGAGGCGGACCGCCCAGTTCGCCATGTGCCGGGCGACCTGCACGTCGACGAAGGGGAGGAACAGCGGGGCGAGCGAGTTGGGCTGCCGGGGCACGGCGCGCAGCAGCATCGGCAGCGCGGCGAGACCGAAGCGGGCGACGACCGGCTTGAGCGTGTCCTCGCCGGTCCACAGGTCGGTCGGATCCCAGGTGGCGAGCAGCGGGGCCACCAGCTCCTCGTCGCCGTGGACGAAGGCCCAGGCAGGTTGCAGGCTGCCCTGGGCCAGGTCGTGCTCCAGGGTGGCGGCGTCCTTCTCCCAGGAGCCGTTGCCGGGCCTGGAGGTGTACCAGGAGGAGGTGGCCGCCCATTCGGCCTGCTCCTCGGGCAGCCACACGAGCGAGGGTTCGGCCTCCGCGGGCGGTACCGGCACGGTCTTGTTGTTGATCTTGGTGCGGGGCCGGGACCAGGGCGGCGACGTCAGCGCTGCGGGCAGGGAGTCCGACGGCGCTTCGGGGACCAGGTCCGCCGGGTTGAGCAGCGGTTCGACGATCTCGACGACCTCCGGGGCGAGGCCGTCGAGCGCCAGAGCCACCACGTCGCGGTGGGTGCCGATGTGCCCCTGGAGCAGCTGCGGCACCAGGCCGGAGGCCCCCTTCGGACCGGCGGCCACCTCCGCGGCCAGTAGTCGCACCGCCCGCACCGGGTAGCGGCCCATGGCCGTGAGGAGGGAGGAGCGGACGTGCTTCGAGTCCGCATGGGCCAGCAGAGCGAGGAACGCCTCGTCGGTGGGCAACTCGACCAGGGACTCGGCGGCGAGCTTCAGGCTCTCGGAGTAGTAGCGATCGGGCTGCTCGAGCACCTCGGCGAGAAAGGGGGCGACGGCCGGTCCGATGCCCTCGGCGGCCGTCGCGATGAACGTGACATTGTCGGCGAAGCCGGAGAAGGGGGAGAAGCGGGCCGCCTGGTCGGCGGAGCTCAGCGAGTTGAACGCCATTGCCCGCAGGATGTGGTTCCGTGTGCCGGTCACCTCGGGGTCCGCGCAGAGCTCGTCCACCCACTCCGTCTCGCTCGGCACGAGATAGGAGACGAGGACCCGGCGCGGGGCGTCGGTCCGGCAGCGGGCCAGCACCTCGACGCTCGCCCGGTAGGTGTCCTCGTCGGCCACGGCGAGAAGGGCACGGACGCGGTCGATCGGGACCCGGTGCTCCCCCGCCCAGTGGTAGTGGGGCTCCTGGAGGGTCTCCAGCCGGGGCTCGTCGCGCCTGCTGCCGCTCTGCTGCCAGGTGGCCCCGGCCGAGAACAGCTCGGCCGCCGCCCGCGCGGCGAACGGCAGGCCGTACCGCGCGACCCAGAAGTCCGCCCACACGGAGTTCGGCACGGGCGGCCTGACGATCGAGGTCAGAACGGCCGCACCGACCGGCGAGGGACTGCCGCCGAGATGTGCCCGCAGCTGGTCGGCCACCCCGGCATCCGAATTCGGCGCGTCCACGAACTCCTGGATCCAGGAAGCGTTCTGCGCGAGCGTGGCCTCGATCTCGTCGAAGGCGCCCTTGGCCGGCTTGCCCGGCACCCGGCGCACCCCGCCGCGCCGCGGGTGGAGCGCCCGCTTCCAACTGGCGGGCAGAACGAAGGTGTCCTCGTCGGGGAGCACGACCGCGCCCTCCTCGGGGGCGGACGCGGAAACCTCGCCGGGAGCGGGAGCGGGGGCGGCACCGGAAGCAGAAGCGGAATCGGAGGCGTCCGGGAGGGAGGGGCGGGAGGCCGACGCCCCGACCTCGCGATACCCCTTCTTCTCCTTCTCCGTGATCGTCTTGAGGACCTGGGCCGCGGCGGCCTCCGCGGACGCGTACTCCTTCGCCTGTGTACGCCCGTCGCTGCCGCACCGGCCGTAGCGCACCGTCACCACGGCGCCCACGGCCTCGGTCTCCCAGAACTTCGACGCACTGCCCTCGACGTATTCCCAGCGACGCACAGCTCCGCCCCCTTCGTCACTTTCGACTCGCACCGCCGCGAGCTCTTCGATCAGTGGTGCCACAGTAGAACGAACCACTGACAGCGCAGTGCGCCCGGGGTTCCCGGCAAGGAAAGCCGCAGGTCAGTCAGTGCGTTGAAATCCACAGCCGGGCAAGACCCCCTCGCGGCGCGGCGGCTTGTGCGCAGAAAACGACGACAGCCGTACGGCGGGCGGAAGGTGTCTTTCCGTTCCCTGTCGGGGGCCCGGGGCGGGCCGGCCCGCAGTCGGTCGCAGCGGGGGTGGTCCACGATCCACCACTGCCGAAATCGTCACGTTCCGTGAGTAGGTGTGGTGTGCAGGCGAGCGAACGGGCCGTGGGGCCGAAGGGGCGCTCCTCGCTCCGGTTCCGCGGACGCGGGCGTCAGGGGGCGGAGAAGGCGCGTTCGCCGCCGGACGGCGCCCACGACGGGGCCACGCCGGTGACCTGGCACACCATCAGGAAGAGTGGAATGGGCGGGGTGTACGGCGTGCGGTTGTCGGGCTGGTGGATCAGTCGGGGCCGGGTCGCGGAGACGTAGGCCCCTTTCGCGTAGGCGACCTGCTGCGGCCAGTCCAGATCGAGATCCGAGCCGGCGGGCACGATCCACCACCAGCGGTCGGCGTCCGCGAAGACGCAGCCGGTGCGCGGCAGGTGGGACATCAGCCGGAAGCCGTACCCGGCCGGAACCCCCACCGCGTCGCAGCCCAGGCTCGCCGACAGCGTGGGCGGCAGCGGCAGGCGCACCGTACCCGTGACGAGCCGGGGATCGCGGGGGCGGCGTGATTTGCGCAGGTGGGACATGGCGTTCTTCAGCATGGTTGCTCCGGGCCGTGCGACAGCTCCGCCCAGACGATGCGGCCCGAGCCGTTGCCCGTGTCGCGGGAGCCCCAGGCGCTGCACATCGCGTCGACGAGCAGCAGGCCGCGCCCGTGCTCGTCGTCGGAGGTGCGGCGCAGCTGCGGCCCGCCGGGCTGGTGCCCCTGGTCCTGCACGGCTATGCGCAGCCGTCTGTGGAGGCGGTGCAGCTCGCACACGACGCGCGTGCTCATGGTGTGCACCACCGCGTTGGTCACCAGCTCCGAAACGATCAGGACCGCCGCGTCATGGGTGTCCGTGTCCATCCGCCACTGGTCGAGCCGGGCCCGGGTCAGCCGCCGTGCGCCGGCCACCGACTCGGGGTGCGCGGGCAGCGCGAAGCAGTACCGGAGCGCTTCCGTCCCGGGGCTGAGATCCATGAGCCGGGGGATGAGCGCACTGCCAGGTGCCACAACCGATTCCTCACAGTGGGGGCTGCGTCACGCTCCGCGCTCTCACGCGAATGAGGGCCGGCGCGACATCGTGAACTGGTTCACTCACCAACTCTCCCCCTGTCGTGAACACTTGGCAAGGGGCACTCTGAAAATTTCAGAGTGGCTGTGTTCTGGATGGTCCATGCATGGCACACTGCTCGCAAACAGCGCATGGGGAGGTCTGAAGTGAGCGAACCGCGGTCCGCCCCGACCGTGGGTCAGGTCGTTCTCGGCAAACGCCTGCAGGATCTGCGGGAGCGCGTCGGCCTGAACCGCGACCAGGCCGCCAAGGTTCTGCGGGTCGCACCTGCGACGATACGCAGGATGGAGACCGCCGAGGTCGCTCTCAAGATCCCCTACGTGCAGCTGCTGCTGAAGGCGTACGGGGTCGCCGACGACGAGGCCGAGGCCTTCGTGGAACTGGCCGAGGAGGCCAACAAACCCGGCTGGTGGCAGCGCTTCCACGACGTGCTGCCCGACTGGTTCAGCATGTACGTCAGTCTGGAGGGCGCCGCGAGCCTCCTGCGCATGTACGAGCCGCACTTCGTTCCCGGACTGCTGCAGACCGAGGACTACGCGCGCTCGGTGATGCGCACCGGGGCCATCGGCCAGACCAGACCCGAGGACATAGAACGCCATGTGGCGCTGCGGATGCAGCGCCAGTCCCTGCTGACCGGACCGGACGCCCCGAAGCTGTGGGTGGTGATGGACGAGACGGTGCTGCGCCGTCCCGTCGGCAGCGTCGACGCCATGCGCGCACAGATCGACCGGCTGCTCGAAGCGACCGAGCTGCCCCATGTGACGCTGCAGATCGCGGAATTCTCGACGGGGCACCACCCGGGCACCTACGGCCCGTTCGTCCTGTTCCGGTTCGGCGTCCCGGAACTCCCCGACATGGTTTACAGCGAATACCTGACCGGAGCCGTCTACTTCGACGCGCGCCCCGAGGTGGCCTCCTACCTCGAAGTCATGGATCGCATGGCGGCTCAGGCCGCCACTGCACAACGCACGAAGGAAATCCTCCGGGACTTCCGCAAGGAGCTGTGATGGAACCCATATACAACGGCATGCCGGCTGCCGAACTGGGCACCGAGGGCTGGCACAAGCCGTGGAGCGGTGGGAACGGAGGCAACTGCGTCGAAGCGATGAAGCTGTCCGACGGCAGGGTCGCCATGCGCCAGTCCGCCGATCCCGACGGCCCCGCCCTGATCTACTCCCACGGCGAGATCGCCGCCTTCATCCAGGGGGCCAAGTCCGGCCAGGCGGACTTCCTCCTCACCTGATCCACCACCCCCCGCCCGTCGTCCGGACCACCCCGTCCGGACCCGATCGGCCACCCCGAACCGGCCGGAGCGCTCACCCGAACCGGCCTTCTCGACCGAATCCGCAGCGCCACCGCCGTTCCGCCCTCACACTGCTGCTGCCCGCCGACCTATGGACCCATGGAGCTCGCTATGACCGGGCACGACCCCCGAGCCGTCGAGATCGACACCAGCAAGCCCCATCCCGCACGGATGTACGACTGGTTCCTCGGCGGCAAGGACAATTACCCGGTCGACGAGCAGATGGCCCGGCAGCTGCTGGCCCTCGACGCCAGGGGGCGGGACATGGCCCGGGTCAACCGGGCCTTCATGCACCGCGCCACCCGGTGGCTGGCCGAGAACGGCGTCCGCCAGTTCCTCGACATCGGCACCGGCATACCCACCGAGCCCAACCTCCACCAGATCGCCCAGCGGACCGCTCCGGACGCGCGCATCGTCTACTGCGACAACGACCCGATCGTCCTCGCCCACGCGGCGGCCCTGCTGCGCTCCACCCCGGAGGGCGCCACCGAGTACATCCAGGCCGACGCCCGCAGGCCGGAACTCATCCTCGAAGCGGCCGGGGCGGTCCTCGACTTCGACAGGCCGATCGCGCTGTCGCTGCTGGCCCTGCTGCATTTCCTGGGCGACGAGGACGGCGCGTCCGAACTCGTCGACCGCCTGGTCGAGCGGCTCCCCTCCGGCAGCTACCTGGTGCTCTCGCACACCACCGGGGACTTCGACCCCGACAGCGCGGCCAAGGCGTCCGCCCTGTACAGGGCCCGCGGAATGACGCTGCGGCTGCGCTCCCGCGCCGAGGTCACCACGTTCTTCGACGGGCTCGAACTCGTCGAGCCGGGCGTCTCGCTCTCCGCGGACTGGCACCCGGAACTCGGCGAGGTCGTCGAAGTCTCCGGTGACGGGCCGATCCCGGGCTACGCGGGCGTGGCCCGCAAGCCCTGACCCCCGTCCGCTTCCGGCCCGGCGCCCGTGCCCGCGCCGCCCCCCGCCAGGCGCCCGCACCCGGCCAGGCCCCCCGCCCGCACCCGGCCAGGCACCCTCGTCCGCTCTCGGCCCCGGTGCGCACCAGTCGTCCGGCGCCGGTGCGCACCGGCTTTCCGGGTCGGTCGTACCGCAGGTCACAATGGGCGCATGTCACGACGCACCACACGACCGGGGCGGCCCGCCGCCAAAGCACGGACCTCCGAGGTCACCGCGGGATCGCCGTGCCCGTGCGGTCTGCCCGTCGGCTACGCGGACTGCTGCGGCCGCCTGCACGCCGGAACCGCCGCCGCGCCGACCTGCGAGTCGCTGATGCGCTCCAGGTACGCCGCCTTCGTCGTCCGGGACGCGGCGTATCTGCTGCGCACCTGGCACCCCGACACCCGGCCGCCCGCCATCGACTTCGATCCCGGGATGCGGTGGGTGCGCCTGGAGGTCCTGGAGACGACGGAGGGCAGCCCGTTCCACACCACGGGAACGGTCACCTTCCGCGCGCACTACACGGACGACGGCCGGCCGGACTCGCTCCACGAGAGGAGCCGGTTCGTCCGGCACGACGGAGCCTGGGTGTACTCGGCCGCGGTCTTCGTCGACTGACCGGCGCCGGGCAGCCGCCGGACCCGGTCAGGCGACGGTCACCGCCCGCTCCTTCTCCGGGGCGAGCTCCTGCGCCAGGTCCTCCGCCAGCAGCCGCTTGGCGATCGCGTCCACCGCCGCCCGCAGCTGCCGGTCGTCCGGGCGGGTCCCGCTCTCGTCCAGGCGTCCGTCGAGCCACCGGGCCCACGCCTCGGTGATCGTCGCGGCCTCCCGGCGCCCGGCGGCCGTGTGCGTGAACAGACGGCCGTCGCCGGTGAGGTAGCCCTCCTCGATCATCCGGTCGAAGACCGGCACCAGCACCTCGGGCGGCAGCCGGTGCCGGGCCGCGATCAGGCGCAGGCCCGCATGGCCCACCATCCGGGTGAACAGCTCGACCTGCATCACCGCCCAGGCACCCGCCATGTCCAGCCGGGTGTCCGAGTCCGCCACGATCCGCCGGGCCGTGTCCGGACCCGCCCCGCGCACGATCTTGGCCACGGCGAATTCGAGAAGCCTCGCCGAGTCGCCGGCCCCGGGCTGCGCGAACCCCTCGCCCATGTCCGTGGAACCGACCCGCGCGGTGTCCCGCAGCTTCACCTGCTTCAGGAAGAGCGCCACGAAGAACCCCAGGACCGCGACCGGCACCGTCCACAGGAACACGGTGTGCAGCGTGTCCGCGTACGCCTGGGCCAGCGGCGCCGACTGCGCGGCGGGCAGGGAGTGCAGCCCCTCCGGGCTCTGCGCCGCCTTCGCCAGCACCGCGGGGTCGCCACCCGCCCGCGCCGCCGCCTCGATGCCGCCGGTCAGGTTCGGTTTGAGGGAGTTCGCGTAGATCGTGCCGAAGGCCGCCGTGCCGAAGGAGCTGCCGAGCGTACGGAAGAACGTCACGCCCGACGTCGCCGTGCCCAGGTCCGAGTAGTCCACGGTGTTCTGCACGGCGATCGTCAGCACCTGCATGGACAGGCCGATGCCGACCCCGAGCACCAGCATGTACAGCGACTCCGGCCACACCCCGCTGTCCGGGCCCATCAGGGAGAGCAGATACAGCCCCACCACCATGATCAGCGAGCCCACGATGGGGAAGATCCGGTACTTTCCGGTCTTGGAGACCGCATTGCCGCTGAAGATCGAGGCGGCGAGCAGCCCGATGACCATCGGCAGCGTCCGCACCCCCGACAGGGTCGCCGAGTCCCCGTCCACGTACTGCAGATACGTCGGCAGGAAGATCATCGCGCCGAGCATCGCGAAGCCCACGATGAAACTCAGCACCGAACAGACGGTGAAGACCGGATTCCGGAACAGCCGCATGGGCAGCATCGGTTCCTTCGCCCGGAACTCCACGAGGCAGAAGAGCGCCAGCGCGACGGCACCCCCCGCGAAGAGGCCGACGATGACGGGCGAGCCCCACGCGTACTCGTTGCCGCCCCAGCTCGTCGCCAGGATCAGCGCGCTCGCGCCGATCGTGACCATCGCAATGCCCGGATAGTCGATCACGGGCCGCCCGGCGGCCTTGACCGACGGGATCGTCCGGGCCGCGGCGATCACCACCAGGATCGCGATCGGCACATTGACGTAGAACGCCCAGCGCCAGCTCAGATGGTCGGTGAAGAGTCCGCCGAGCAGCGGTCCGATCACCGTCGACACCCCGAAGACCGCGCCGATCGCCCCCTGGTACTTGCCGCGCTCGCGCAACGGGATCACATCGGCGATCAGTGCCATGGAGGTGACCATCAGCCCGCCGGCGCCGATGCCCTGCAATCCGCGCCAGACGATCAGCAGCGTCATGTCGGTCGCGAGTCCGCACAGGAACGAACCGGTGATGAAGATGATCGCGGACAGCTGGAAGACGATCTTCCGGCCGAACAGGTCGCCGAACTTGCCCACCAGGACCGTAGCCACCGTCTCCGCGAGCAGATACGCGGTGACCACCCACGACATGTGGGCGGCGCCGCCGAGGTCCGAGACGATCGTCGGCAGGGCGGTGCCGACGATCGTCTGGTCCAGGGCGGCCAGCAGAATCCCCAGCACGATCGTGACGAAGACGATGTTCCGGCGGCGCGGATCGAGTACGGGCGGCGCGGTGGCACTCGGCGCGGCCGAAGCGGTCCCGCTGGCGGTGGTGGTCACGTCTGCACCTTCACACCGGCTGCCGCTTCCCGCATGTGGGGGACGGCCGGACGTGTCGTCAGCCCAGCAGGTCCCGCAGGGAAGCCTTCAGCCGGGCCACGAAGGCGTCCCGCACGGGCTCCGCCACCCGGTCCAGCGAGAGATACGGATTGAGGTCCTCCAACTCGACGAGCAGCAGCTCTCCCCGGGCGGTCCGGCAGGCGTCGACCCGCTGGATGCCGTGTTGAAGGGTGTTCCACTCCACGAACCCGCGGGCGAACTCCAGATCCGCCGCGCTCGGCTCGTACGGTTCCAGCACCCACCGCCGCTCCGGATGCGGGGCGTACAGCGCGTACTGGAAGTCGTGGTCGACGAAGTAGAAGGACACCTCGTAGCGGAAGTCGATCCGCGGCTGGACGAGCATCGTGCCGTCCTCGTCCGCCGCCAACGCGGCCTCCCGCACGAACCGCAGACCGACCGAGTCCGCCCCCAGCTTCGGCTTGATCACGTACTGCGCCGCTTCGGGCAGCGATCCCAGATCGGCCGCCCGGTCCACCGTGGGGATCACCGGACGGCCGGCCCGGCTCAGATCGACCAGGTACTGCTTGCCCGCCATGTCCCCGCGACCGTGCAGCGGGTTGTAGACCCGTGCGCCCAGCTCCCGCGCCCGTGCGCGGAACGCGTCGTACGCCTCCTGGTAGTGCAGCACGGGGCCGCTGTTGCGTATGACGGCCACGTCGAAACCGTCCAGCAGGGCGGCGGCGTCACGGGGGTGACAGAGCGCCAGGTCGAACTTCTCCCGCAGCCGTGACGTCAGAAGGATGTCCTCGTCGCAGTAGCGACGGCCGCGCGCCTCGTAGGCGAGATCGGTGACGAAGAGGACGGACGGTCGCGATCCGGAGGGCATGTCGTTCTCCCGGGGGTGTGTCGGTGGCCGGATGATCAATAACCTCGACGGCCTTGCCCGTTCCCGACTCCGGAGCGCCATGACGTCCGCGCCGTACGAGTCGACCGCGTCGCAAGCACCGTGCCTGCCCGACATCCTCTCGCCCGCCTTCGCGGCCGATTCCCAGGGGGGCGTACCGGATCATGCGCGAGAGGGTCCCGCGACCCGACCGGCGGCCTCGAGGCGGCGGCACGGTCCCGGCGGGGGCCGCGTCACCCGCCTCTCACCACGGGCTGCCGGGGCGCACCGCGAGCCGGGGGTGGTGGGCGGCGAGGATCTTGTTGGCCCGGGCCAGGTCGGAGAGGGCCTGTTCGCGGTCGGCCTGGTCCTCGACGCAGAGGAGCGGACCGCGGAAGCGGCGCACCTCGCGCGCGGCGCAGTCGGCGTCGAACTCCGCCTGCAGGATGTGCGGCGGGATGCAGGACCCGATCAGCGCGGCGACCCGGTCCGGGATCGGCACGGGGACGAGGAGGTGCGAGGCGGTCATGGGTGGTTCCCTCTCGGAACGATTGGCCAGGAGGCGGTGCGGGGCCGGCCGCCGGACGGGCGGCCGACTCCTCCATGTGTACGGCACACAGTTCCGGGTTTCTCGTTGAGAACGTCTCCGTGTGGCAACCGTTTGAGAGTGACCGGCTATTTTGCTTTACTCGTAAGTAAGTTGACTCTTGGTGAACGACGTGATCCGGCTGAAAGTCGATTCAGAGCAGGGATTCGCCGCTCCGGGACCGCAGTTGGAGCGCGCGCAGGACGGCCTCGGTGGAGAACCGGCTCTCGGGATCGGTCAGTTGCTTG
Organism: Streptomyces sp. NPDC001732; assembly: GCF_053596315.1. Taxonomy (NCBI): domain Bacteria; kingdom Bacillati; phylum Actinomycetota; class Actinomycetes; order Kitasatosporales; family Streptomycetaceae; genus Streptomyces; species Streptomyces sp. NPDC001732. Next base: position 42,560 of record NZ_JBSFFY010000006.1, on the reverse strand, counting down.
CCGAAGATGGACTCGAGGTTGCGCATCCGGTAACGGACCGTCTGCGGGTGGACGTCCAGGAGCTCGCCCATGTGGGCCGCGGTGCCCCGGGTGTCCAGCCAGATCCGCAGGGTCTCCACCAGTCGTTCCCGGCGGGTGGTGCTGATGTGGGAGATGGGGGCGAGTTCGCGCCGGGCGAGCTGGTCGACCAGGACCGGGTCGGAGAGCAGCCACAGGGTGATGAGGTGGTCCTCGCAGAGGACGACGGGCGCGTCGTCGATGACGTTCGTGTCGACGAGTTCGAGCACGCGCCGGGCCCAGCGGATCGAGTCCGAGGCCAGGGCGGTGGGCACGGTCAGGCCGACTGCGGCGTGGGTGCCGAGGAGTGCCTCGTCCAGCATGCGTCTTCGGGCGTCGTCGAACGCGCCCGGGACGAGTAAGTGCGGCTGGGGGTCGCTGAGATCGGCCAGGACGTCGCGGTCGGCCACGGCCCGGTCCAGGGCGGCGGGGGAGCGGACGGCGACCAGGGTGACCTCGTCGGGCAGGGTCCAGCCGGTCTGCTCGCACAGTTCCGCGATGGCGGTACGGGGCGCGGGGCGCCCGGCGAGGATCAGGTGCAGCAGGCGCCGGCGCATCGCCTCGGTCTGTTCGCCGGTCTGCGACTGCACCTCCAGGAAGCCCTCGCGGGACAGGGATTCCAGCTCGTCGATGTAGGCGAAGAGCGCGTCCGCGAAGCTGAGCATGAGGGTCGGCGAGAAGTTGTGGCTCCGCCCGACCTTCTCGGCGCGGCGCAGCGCGACCCGGGCCCCGAGGCGGTAGGCGCCCTGGAGGGTCTCCATCGTGCGGCCCTCGTACGCCTCGAAGCGCCCGAACCGGCGGCACATGTCGTCGCGCGACGAGGTCGAGGCGGACGGCTCGGCGACCAGGTCCACGAATGAGGAGAGGCTCTGCTCGACGCCGACCCGGATGGCCTGCCCGTTGGGGCCGTTGAGCAGTCGGGCGTATTCCGGGTAGGCCCGGGTGACCTCGACGCCGATCTCCTTGATGAGGCTCGGCAGTTCGGGCCGCATGATGGCGGCGAATTCCTGGGGGAGCGGCCCCAGCGGATCCCCCGTGTCCGACGGCTGTATGAGTTCTGGCATGACTGTCCCCTTGCTCTCCGGCGCCCGGTGGGGGGTCAGGCGGTGGGGAAAGCGCTCCCACGAACCGACAGGTGCGTACCAAGTTCGCGATGAAGATAGACCAAGTCGGGGGACGTGCCCACTGCTTGGGCAAGATCGAAGTGCAAGGGGCATGCATCTCGCCCCGTTGGAAGTGCTTCGGTGCAGGTGAGGCGGGAGTGCTCACTTTCGGACAATGTTCTTCGGGCTTCTGCTCTCCCGAGAACAAGAAAGTAACCGTGGGTAACTGATTGTTGTCCGGGGGATTTATGAGGTTTCGCGCAAGTGGTGGGCATTCTTTCGTGGAGGTGTTCCTGTGGTAGGGCGACCGCCGCGTCGGGTGTCGGTTCACGGGGTGTCGAAGGTGCAGGAATCGGGCTTGTGGAGATGCATTCTTCGGCATCGGGAAATCATTGGGGATTCTCGCGGGCCGGTTTCTCAACCGGTCGACCGGAATGGATAACTCATCAACTTCTTCATGGCCGGAGCCGATCGGTCCGGGCGCCTCGGGTGTTCCGGGGTGTCCGTCCCGGCACGCCTTCGGTGCGGCCCGTGCGGCTGCCGCGCGCGGTGTGCGCACCGGCCGCGCCGACAGGTGGGCCGCCGGTGTGTTCCGGGCTCGGGGAGCGTGGTTTCGTGACGCTCCACGCAGTTCAGCGATGCGGTCGGGCGCGACGTGCCGGGTCGGTATCCGGTCGTGCGGCCGACGGTCTTACCGGCGGGTAGGGGAGTGGTCGGTGGCTCGGTCCGAGCTCGCCGACTGTGTCCGAGGTGAGTGTCCGGGCCCCTCGTGGGCATATGACACGGACGTAACTACTCACTTTCGTATAGAAAATCGTGGCGATCTGCTGAGTTCTCGCTAAGGCGGAATGCATTTGCCGAGAGGGTACGGGAATTTCTGCATCGGGTATTGCCGCGCCGGGCTACTGGCTCGTAACGTTCGATCCGCACGGAGTTCGATCACGCAGTCGAGTCCATCGACTTCTGCGTTCCACGATGTGAGCCGCCCTCGTAGCCGGCCATTCCCAGGCTCTGATGCGAGGTAATCGGGTACGTCCAACTCCACTTCCCGGAGGTAAGTTCCGTGAGAAAGACCCTCAGCCGCGCCCTGTTCGCCACCACTGTCGCCGCAGCCGCGTTCGGCTTCGCCGCCACGTCCGCCTCGGCCACCGCCCTCGCGGGGTGGACCGTGACCAACCCCACCGCGGGCGGCGGCTTCACCGCCACGCTCAAGGCCGGCACGTCGGCGACCCTGGTCGACACCACCACCGGCCAGCAGGTGGACTGCTCGGTTTCTCCCGCCAGCGGCACCGCCCCGAGCGGTACGTACCCCTCCGGCACGGGCCTCGCGAAGATCACCTCGGTGAGCTGGGGCTCCACGGCCAGCCCGTGCCCCGGACCGCTCGGCTCCAGCTTCAAGGCCTCGCTCGCCACTGGTGCCGTCATCAGCATCAACGCCAGCAGCTACAGCGGGGGCATCTCCTCCGGAACCCTGTCCGGAGTCAAGGTCAACCTGGTGGGTGACACCATCCTGGGTACCTGCAACGCCGTGATCAGCGGGACCGTGAGCAACGTGACGTACAACAACGCGACCGGCGAGCTCGCCATCAACACCGGCACCGGCCTGAAGGTCGACAGCGCCACGAACTGCGCGGGTCTGCTCAACGCGGGTGACTCGGCCACGTTCAAGGCGACGTACAAGGTCGCCAACCCGATCACCATCACCTACGCGTGAGTCATTGATCGTGCCCGAGGTCCCCGCGCCGCTCCCGCACGGAGGCGGCGCGGGGGTTTGGCCGCAGTCGAACCCGTCTGCAGTGAGGGCATGCGTGACTTCCACATGAGCCACTGACCGCGAGGGGCCGTGAGTTCCTCCGCAGACGACCAGTCAGCTCCGAGACAACGGCAGGTTGCCGAGATGAGAATGAAGTCGATCCGTTCCCGGCGATGGGGCCAGGTCGGTGCCGTCGGCGGGATGGCCCTGTTGGCAGGGCTCATGCCGGGTACGGGTGTCGCCGAGGGGACCCATGTGGTGGAGACCCGGCTCGGGTATTCCTGCACAACGGCATCGGGCGAGCACGGGGCGGACGTGACCGTCTCCGTGGAGCTGCCGGTGAGCTCCCCGGTGGGCGTCGCGGTCCAGCCGGAACAGGTGCGGATCGGCCTGGCGCTCGCGCCGGAGCTGCTGGGCGAACTGGCCGAGGGAGAATCTCCCGTGCTGTCCGGGGCGGCGAGCCTGCAGACGACGGTCACGCAGAACGGCGTGTCGACGGACGTGAGGTGGCAGGCCCTGGAGATTCCGGAGTCGGCCGTCGTCGCGGACCGGGACACGGACGTCGAGGCGAGCGGGGCGGTGCCCACCGTGACCCCCCGGTCCGGCGGCGCGATGGTCTTCGCGGCGGGCAAGCTGCAACTGGACCTGGTCGTCCGGTCGTCCGGCGGGGGGACGACCGAGCCCGTCGTCGTCCCGGTGTCCTGCACGGCCGACGCGGACCAGTCGGCGGAGCTCGGGACCGTGCGGGTGCCGGTGCCGTCCGACGGCACCGTGCCCGGTGCGCCGGACGGCCCGGACGCGGGCACCACGCCGCAGGAGGATGCCCGGAGCGCGGACGCCGGTGTCGCGGCGGACCCGAAAGAGGTCACGGCGCCGGACCTCCCCGGCTGCAAGATCCTCTACGGTCCGATCACGGCGCCGCCCAGAGCGGCGCACGGCTACATGGCCGGCTACGCCAATGTGAACAAGCAGAAGGCCGCCACGAAATTCCGGGACCCGGCCCACCTGTTGCTCCAGCTCAATTCGATGCTCGCGGTCTACAGCTGCCCCACCGGCTCGCTGACCTGGGTCCACAGCGAAGGCACGATGGACTACCGGGGCAAGCCCCAGATGCCACCCGCCCGGTCGACCTTCCTGACCTTCGGATTCATGCCGACGACGGCCACCGTCGAGATGTCGCTCACCGGTCCCGTCTACATCGACACGTTCAACGACGGGGCGCCGGACCCGGTGACCGGCCGCAGGAAGGAATCCACGACGGCGACGGCCCAGGTGAGCCTGCGGCTGTACGACGTGTCGGTGAACGGCACACCCCTCGACGTGGGGCCGAACTGCCGCACGGCCCGGTCGATGGAGCTCGCCCTCGTCGGCAAGGGCTCCACCGGTGCGGGGCCGGATGAGGGCTACACCGTCAAGTCCGGCGGGCCGCTCCTCGGGTCCGCCGACGTCCCTCCGTTCACCGGCTGCGGAGCGACCGAGGACCTGGACAACGTGTTCACCGCCGCGGTCTCCGGACCGGCGAACTACACCAGGATGATGCAGGGCCCGCTCTGCGTGGACGGCGCGCCGGCGCACTGCCCGGAGCCTCCGAGGCCCAAGCCCGAACGCTGAACGCGCACACCCCCTCACTTCTTCCCTCAGAAAGGCTGGACGATCAATGAGTGCTGCCCCGAAGCGAGTCAGACCCGCTCTTGTCGGTGCGTTGCTGGCCGTCGCCGTGGTGATCCCGCTGAGCACCTCGGCCGCGAGTGCCGCCTCCGCCCAGGGGATGAACGGCAACTGGGCGCCGTTCAGCCGCTGTCCGGTCGACGACCCTGCCATGCTGGCCGCGGACGGTGTGAACGACATCGCGATGTGTGTGTCCTCGCACTCCGAGAGCGGCTCCATCAAGCTCGGCAACACCGAGGCGACGACCGGCGCCAACGACCTGCAGTTCGGCATCATCCGCAACACGGCGACCGGTGCCTCCAAGGTCGTGCCGGCCGTGGGCGGATCGATCGTGGGGGCTCCGACGGAGATCCCCGGCGGACTCCTCGGCCTGATGTGCCCGAGCGGCATCCCGGTCGTCTCGGACATCTGCAGGCAGCTGACGGACAACAGCCTCAACCGGGTCGTCGCCACGGTGCAGTCGGTGGGCACGCCCACGAACTTCGACCTGACGGCCGGCATGCAGAGCGGGAAGACGATCGTGGACATCCCGGTCCGCATCCACCTGGAGAACCCCTTCCTGGGCTCGAAGTGCTACATCGGCACCGCCTCCAACCCGATCGTGCTGAGCCCGCGCAACCTCACCCAGCCCGCCATCGGCAGCCGCCGCTTCGACGCCGACGGCACGGCGAACAGCGCGGGCTTCCTCAACCGGATCGAGCTGACCGGCAACGCGCAGGGGGACGCGGCCTTCGCGGTGCCCGGCGTGAGCGGCTGCGGACCGCTGACCCTCGGCGAGCTGAACTGGGCGGTCAACCTGAAGACGGGCCTTCCCTCGGCCTCCGGCAAGAACAGCCTGACGCTCAACAATGCCGCCACCTACACGGTGGGCCTGGCGCTGCCGGGAGCGTCGGCCCCCGATGCCGGCCGGCTGCTGGCGGAGAGCTGGCACGCGGGAGCGGCGAAGTAGCCAGGGCCGGGAGGGGGCCGATGGGACTTCTGTCCGGACGAATCATGTGTGTGGCCACGGCAGGCGCCGCGGTGGTGGCAGTGGCCGTGCCCGCGGCCTCCGCCTCGCCGGCTCCGGTGCCGGTCGCCGGGGCCCGGACGGCGGCTCCCGCCCCCGGAACACCGGCCGAGTTCCGCGATGTCGGTAGCGCCCAGGAGAGCTCCTGCGGCCGGAGCACTGTTTCGGGCACGGACCACGGCATCGGGCCGGTGACATGGGGGGAGTGGGCGGGGGCGTTCGCCTCCACCGCCGAGGTCGAGCAGCCCGGTCCCCTGACGTTCAGTGCGGAGAGCTCGTCGGGGGTGTGATCACCGGGAGCATCTCGAGCTTCAGGGTGCGGTTCAGCATGGAAACGCTGCTCGGCCCCCGCACGGGCTCGATCACCGGATCGGTGAGAAACGTCGTATTCAGCACCGTGACCGATGAGGTCTCGGTGAACGACGGGACGGGGCTCGCCGTTCGGACGCCACCAATTGCGCCGGATTGTTCAACCTCGGGGACCGGGTCGAGTACCGGGCCGCCCATGGGGTCACGATCGGCTGAGGAATTTACCGTTCCTCTCCTCGTCCGCCCTGTCCGGATGGTGCTGCCGGGCGGGGCGGACGTCTGTGGGGGCTCATGAGATCTCCGTGCCACGGGTCGGAACGACTCACTTCTCGACAAGGGAATGGAATCGAATGCTCACCCGGCAACAAAAACAACGAGAACGCCGGTCGTTGCGCAAAAAGTTCAGGAACCGCTATTGCGGAGGCAGGTTACCGAGCCGTAGCGTCCCGGTTGAGCAGCGGGAAAACCATCCGTGACTGCTCGTTCGGCACCTCGGGGGCCCCGGTCGATCCGGCCCCGCCGACCGTCGGAACCCGGCCTTCCGGCCGGAAAGCTTGCGCATGTTTCGACAAAGCCGCCCTACGGCTTTGTCACTTGTTGACAAGTGACCCGTGCTGCATCTCAGATTCGTCGATTTCCGCTGTTCAACGGCTTGTCCTGGCGGTTTCGACGGACATAGCGTGCGCCCCCTGGTGCATGTGTGACGAGCCGCCATTGGATTTACCGGAGCCGGAGCGCTGACAGATGACTTCTTTCACAGAAACTTCGAAGGAGGGCCGATGGGAATCGAAGTAGTCGTCGAGGGCCTGACGAAGTCCTTCGGCAAGCAGAACATCTGGCAGGACGTCACCCTCACGCTGCCCGCCGGTGAGGTGAGCGTGATGCTCGGGCCTTCCGGCACCGGAAAGACCGTCTTCCTGAAATCCATCATCGGTCTGCTGAAGCCCGAGCAGGGGCGCGTCCTCATCAATGGCGTCGACATGGTGAACAGTCCGGAACGCGAAATCATGGAGACCCGCAAGCTCTTCGGGCTCATGTTCCAGGACGGCGCCCTCTTCGGCTCGATGTCGCTCTTCGACAACATCGCCTTCCCGCTGCGCGAGCACACCCGCAAGAAGGAATCGGAAATCCGCCGGATCGTCATGGAGCGCATCGACATCGTCGGACTCCTCGGCGCCGAGAACAAACTGCCGGGCGAGATATCCGGCGGCATGCGCAAGCGGGCCGGCCTGGCCCGTGCCCTCGTCCTGGATCCGCAGATCATCCTCTGCGACGAGCCGGACTCCGGACTCGACCCGGTCCGCACCGCGTACATCTCCCAACTGCTCATCGACCTCAACGCGCAGATCGACGCGACGATGCTCATCGTCACCCACAACCTCGACATCGCGGCCACCGTCCCGGACAACATGGGCATGCTGTTCCGCCGCAACCTCGTCACCTTCGGACCGCGCGAGGTACTGCTCACCAGCGACGTGCCTGTCGTCTCCCAGTTCCTCGCCGGACGCCGCGAGGGCCCCATCGGGATGGCCGAGGAGAAGGACGCCGCCACCCTCGCCGCCGAGGAGGTCAACGGTTACGGGGTCGGCATCAGCTCCGCCAACGCCCCGCGCACCGTGGTGCCGCAACTGGAGCCGTCGCCCGGCATGCCCGTACGCCAGGCCGCCCTGCGCCGCCGGGAACGGGTCCTGTCGATGATGGGCCGGCTGCCCGAGGCCGCCCGTACCGCCATCATGAAGAGCTACGCCCCGGCCGCGGGCGGTGGGAACCCGTGACGGCCCCCATGCCGGTACTGCCCCCCGAACCGCCCCCGTCCGGCGCGGACGGCACGGACGGCGCGGGGAACCGGGAGACGCAAAAGACACCGGAACAGAAACAGCCGACCCGGCTGCTCGCCCCGCTGCGCGAGACCGGGAAGCTCTTCTCCCTCGCCGCGACCGTGAGCCGGGAGATGTTCCGAAGGCCCTTCCAGCTGCGGGAGTTCGTCGAACAGTTCTGGTTCGTCGCCAGCGTCACCATCCTGCCCGCGGCACTCGTCTCCATCCCGTTCGGCGCGGTCATCGCCCTCCAGGTCGGCTCGCTGACCCAGCAGCTCGGCGCCCAGTCGTTCACCGGCGGCGCCAGCGTCCTCGCCGTGATCCAGCAGGCCAGCCCGATCATCGTGGCGCTGCTGATCTCCGGCGCGGCGGGCTCGGCCATCTGCGCCGACCTCGGATCCCGGAAGATCCGCGAGGAACTCGACGCGATGGAGGTCATGGGCGTCTCGCCCGTCCAGCGCCTGGTCGTCCCGCGCGTCCTCGCCACCATGCTGGTGGCCGTCCTGCTGAACGGCCTGGTCTCGGTCGTCGGCACGCTCGGCGGCTACTTCTTCAACGTGATCCTCCAGCACGGCACCCCCGGCGCCTACCTGGCCAGCTTCTCCGCCCTCGCCCAGCTCCCCGACCTGTACATCAGCGAGGTCAAGGCGCTCATCTTCGGCTTCATCGCGGGCATCGTCGCCGCCTACCGCGGACTCAACCCGCGCGGCGGCCCCAAGGGCGTCGGCGACGCGGTCAACCAGTCCGTCGTCATCACCTTCATGCTGCTGTTCTTCGTGAACACGGTCCTCACGGCGATCTACCTCCAGATCGTCCCCGCGAAGGGGAGCTGACCGATGTCGATGCTCAGCTGGCTCGACCGATCCGGTGAACAACTCACCTTCTACGTCCGGGCGTTGATCTGGATACCGCGCACCCTGCGCCGCTATCTGCGCGAGGTCCAGCGACTGCTGGCCGAAGTGGCCTTCGGCAGTGGCGGCCTCGGGGTCATCGGCGGCACCATCGGCGTGATGGTCGCGATGACCCTCTTCACCGGCACCGTCGTCGGCCTCCAGGGATACGCGGCCCTCAACCAGATCGGCACCTCCGCCTTCACCGGCTTCGTCTCCGCCTACTTCAACACCCGCGAGATCGCCCCCCTCGTCGCCGGCCTCGCGCTCTCCGCGACCGTGGGCGCCGGCTTCACCGCCCAGCTCGGCGCCATGCGGATCAACGAGGAGGTCGACGCCCTGGAGTCGATGGGGGTGCGGTCCATGCCGTACCTCGTCTCCACCCGGATCATCGCCGGGGTCGTCGCGATCGTCCCGCTGTACGCGATCGGGCTGCTCTCCTCGTACCTCGCCTCCCGCTACATCACGATCCTGTTCAACGGACAGTCCGCGGGCACGTACGACCACTACTTCGATCTCTTCCTCTCCCCGGACGACGTGCTGCTGTCCGTGCTCAAGGTGCTGATCTTCAGCGTCATGGTGATCCTCGCCCACTGCTACTACGGCTTCCACGCCCAGGGCGGGCCCGCCGGGGTGGGGGTGGCGGTCGGCCGTTCGGTGCGCAATGCCATCGTGCTCATCAGCGTCACCGACTTCTTCCTCTCCCTCGCCATCTGGGGCGCCACGACGACGGTGAAGGTGGCAGGCTGATGAACTCCCGACGCGCGCAGACCGCCCGCCGCCGGCTCGCCGGAGTCGCCTTCCTCCTGGTGCCCGCCGTGCTCGTATGGGTCTCGGTCTCGGTGTACCGGAAGGACTTCACCGACGACGCCACCGTGACCGTACGCACCGGCAGCGTCGGCAACGAGATGCACCACAACGCCGACGTGAAACTGCGCGGCGTCGTCGTCGGACAGGTCCGCGGCATCGCGGCCGACGGCGACGGCGCCCGGCTCACCCTCGCCATCGACCCCGACGAACTGGACCGGATACCGGCCGACGTCACCGCCCAGATGCTGCCCACCACGCTCTTCGGCGAACGGTTCGTGGCACTCGTACCGCCCGCGACACCGTCCACGCGGACGCTGCGGGCCGGGGCAGTCATCCCGCAGGACCGTTCGAAGAACGCCATCGAGCTGGAGGAGGTCCTCGACGACGTCCTGCCGCTGCTGACCGCCGTGAAGCCGGAGAAGCTCGCCTCCACCCTCGGCGCGGTCTCCCGGGCCCTCGAAGGACGCGGCGAGAAGCTCGGCGACACACTCGTCACGCTCGACGCCCACCTGGCGAAGTTCAACCCCCAGCTCCCCACCCTCAACGCCGACATCAAGGAACTCGTCAAGGTGAGCAAGGTGTACGGGGACGCCGCCCCCGACATCCTCGACGCGCTCACCGACTTCACCACCACCAGCGGCACCATCGCCGAACAACAGGCGCAGCTCGCCGACCTGTACGGGTCCACCACCGCCTCCGCTCAGGACATCACCTCCTTCCTCCGCGAGAACAAGGACAACCTGATCCGGCTCTCCGCCACCAGCAGGCCGACGCTGGAACTGCTCGCCCGGTACTCGGACGAATTCCCCTGCACCCTGCGGACCATGGCCGGTTTCGTCCCGGCCATGGACAAGGCGCTCGGCAAGGGCACCGACCGGCCCGGACTCCACGTCTCGGTCAAGCCGGTGAAGTCCCGGGGCAAGTACGTGCCGGGCAGGGACACCCCGGTCTACGACGCCACCGGTGGACCGCACTGCTACTCCGTGCCGTACGTCGGCAGGAACGTACCGACCGCGGACGCCCGCACGGCGCAGGCGGCCGGGCGGGACGGCGCCGCGCACGGTGACGAACCGGCCGCGGCCGCGCCGCCCGGCCGGGGCCCCGCCCTCGGCATGCCCAACTCCCCGCAGGAGAGCCGGCTCGTCAACGAGTTGGTCGCTCCCTCACTGAAAGTCCAGCCGCAGACCCTGCCCGACTGGAGCAGCGTGCTCATCGGTCCGGCCTTCCGCGGTGCGGAGGTGAAGCTCAAGTGAAGCGCCGTTCCCTCGCCGGTCCGCTGGTGAAATCGATCGTCTTCATCCTGGTGACCGTGCTCGCCACCACCGTGCTGGCGCTGTCCATCGCCAACACCGGAGTCGGCGAAACCACCACGTACAAGGCCCGGTTCACCGATGTCACCGGACTGATCGTCGGCGACAGCGTCCGGATCGCCGGGGTCAAGGTCGGCCAGGTCGAGTCCATCGAGGTGGCCGACAAGAGGCTCGCCGAGGTCGGCTTCGCCGTCCGCAAGGGACGCAGGCTCCCCGCCTCGGTCACCGCGTCGATCAAGTACCTCAACATGGTCGGCCAGCGGTACATCGACCTCGACCAGGGAGCCGGGCCGGTCGGCGAGAGCTTCGCCGCCGGAGCGACCATCCCGCTCTCCCGCACCACCCCGGCACTCGACCTCACCCAGCTCTTCAACGGCTTCCGGCCCCTGTTCGAAGGGCTCTCCCCGCCGGACGTCAACCAACTGGCCGGCTCCATCGTCCAGGTGCTCCAGGGCGAGGGCGGCACCGTCGACAGCATCCTCTCCCACGTCGGCTCGCTGACCGGCACGGTCGCCGCCAAGGACAAGGTGATCGGAGAGGTGATCAAGAACCTCAACACGGTCCTGAAGACCGTCAACGACCGCGAGGCCGGATTCAACGACCTCGTCGTCACCCTGCAGAAACTCGTCACCGGCTTCTCCGGCGACCGCAAACCGCTGGGCGAGGCGGTCACCGCCATGGGCGCGCTCACCACCGTCACCGCGGACCTCTTCGAGGACGGCCGCAAGCCGCTGAAGAAGGACATCGAGGAACTCGGCCGCCTCTCCGACCGGTTGGTCGAGGGCACTCCGCAGATCGAGAACTTCCTGAAGAAGACCCCGGCCAAGATGACGGCGATCAGCCGGCTCGCCTCGTACGGCTCGTGGCTCAACCTCTACCTCTGCGAGGCCAGGGTCGGCGGAGTGACGACCGAGGACGGCAGCGCACCGCCCACCGGCATCGCGATCACACAGCCGAGGTGCCTGGCATGAGAATCAAACCCGTACGGGAACGCAGTCCCGTCGCCGTCGCCGTGGTGGGACTGGTCGTCCTCGCGCTCGTCGCCCTGGGCGCCTACCGCGCCGACTCGCTGCCCTTCCTCGGCGGCGGCACCACCTACAGTGCCGACTTCACCGAGTCCGCCGGACTGGAGGAGGGCGACGAGGTGCGGGTCGCCGGCGTGAAGGTCGGCGAGGTCACCGGCGTATCGCTGGCCGGCTCCAAGGTGAAGGTCGGCTTCCGGGTCGAGGACGTCTGGATCGGCAACTCCTCCACCGTCGCCATCGCCATCAAGACGCTGCTGGGCGAGAAGTACCTCGCCGTCGACCCGCTGGGCGACGCCCCGCAGGACCCGGACGAACGCATCACGGCGAGCCGCACCACCTCCCCGTACGACGTCACCCAGGCGTTCGACGGACTCGGCGAGACCATCGGGGAGATCGACACCGACCAGCTCGCCAAGAGCTTCGAGACGATCTCCGCCACCTTCAAGGACTCCCCGCCGGACGTGAAGAGCGCCGCCGAGGGCCTCTCCGCCCTCTCGAAGACCGTCTCCGAACGCGACGCCCAGCTCGCCACCCTCCTCAAGGGCAGCAAGCAGCTCACCAAGACCCTCGCCACCAAGAAGAGCAGCTTCGAAACCCTGCTGGAGGACGGCAACCTGCTCCTCGGCGAGATCCGGGCCCGCCGCGACTCCATCCACCTGCTGCTCACCGGCACCCGCAACCTCGGCACCCAGATCACCGGCCTCGTCAAGGACAACGACAAGCAGCTGAAGCCCACCCTGGACTCGCTCGGCCGGGTCACCGCGGTCCTGGTGAAGAACCGCAAGAGCCTCGACAAGGTGCTCTCGCTCGCCGGTTCGTACAACCGGCTCGTCGGCAACACCCTCGGCAGCGGCCGCTGGTTCGACAACTACGTCTGCGGACTCGTCCCGAAGGACTACCTGCCCGCCGGCACACCCCCGGCGACCGGATGCATGCCACCCGAGCAGCGAGGCGGCCGCTGACATGAAGATGAAGCGCATCGTCGGCATGGGCGCCGGACTCGTCGTGGTGGCCGTCGCGGTCACCGGCGGAGTGATGGCCATGGACGACGAGGGAACGACGACCATCACCGCCTACTTCGACCGGACCACCGGCGTGTACGCCGGATCGGACCTGCGGATCCTCGGCGTCCGGGTCGGCCGGGTCGAATCGGTCACGCCCCGGGGGAAGGAGGTCGAGGTCACCCTGCGGGTCGACAAGGGCGTCAAGGTCCCCAAGGAGGCGCACGCCGTGGTCGTCGCCCCCAGCCTCGTCGCCGACCGCTACGTCCAGCTCGCCCCCGCCTACGACGGGGGACCGCTGATCGAGGACGACGCCGTGCTGCCGGCCGCGAAGAACGCCACCCCCGTCGAGGTGGACCAGCTCTACGACTCCATCACCGAGCTCTCCAAGGCCCTCGGCCCGGAAGGAGCCAACGCGAACGGGGAGCTCTCCGGACTCCTCGACACCGGGGCCAGGAACCTCGACGGCAACGGAAAGGCCATCGGGGACTCCATCGAGCAGTTCGGCAAGGCCGCCAAAACCCTCGACAAGAGCAGCGGAAACCTCTTCGACACGCTCTCCTACCTGCAGACCTTCACCACCATGCTGAAGGAGAACGACGGCAATGTGCGCGCCGCCGAACAGCAGCTCAACACGGTCACCGGATTCCTCGCCGACGACAAGGAGAACCTCGGCGCGGCGCTGAAAGAACTGGGCACCGCGCTGGGACAGGTCAAGGGCTTCATCCAGAAGAACCGCGGCGCCCTGAAGGCGAACGTGGACGCACTGGTGCCGCTCACCCAGACCCTGGTCGACCAGCGCGCCTCGCTCGCCGAGTCCCTCGACACGCTGCCGCTCGCCGCGGACAACGTCCTCAACGCCTACGACCCGGCGAACCGCACCCTCAACGGCCGCACCAACCTCAACGAACTCTCCATGGGCGGACCGCTCACCGAGGCCGCCGCGCTCGCCGGCCTCACCCCGGTGGACACCGCCCGCCGCAAGGCGCTGCCCACCCTGCCGCTCCCGGCCGTCGGCACCGTCTACGGCACCCCGGCAAGGACCGCCACGGACAAGAAGGGGGCGAACCGATGAGCCGTGTCCTGCGCAGACCCGGAGCCCGCACGACCGGCATCGCCGCACTGCTGGCCGTGGGCGTCGGCCTGACCCTGCTCGTCACCGGCTCCGGCCTGCCCGCGTTCACCGGCCTCGACCAGGTGCCGCTCCCCGGCGGCGCCGACCTCGGCGACCACCCCTACGAGATCACCGCGGAATTCGCGGACGTGCTCAGCCTCGCCCCGCAGGCATCCGTGAAGGTCAACGACGTCGCCGTGGGCCGCGTCACCAAGGTCTCCCTCGGCTCGGGCAGCTGGAACGCCAAGGTCACCATGCGCGTCAACGGCGAGGTCGAACTGCCCGCCAACGCCTACGCCCACCTGGAACAGTCCAGCCTCCTCGGGGAGAAGTACATCCAGCTCGCCGCCCCCGCACGCGGCACCGCTCGGGGCAGGCTCGCCGACGGGGACCGCATCCCGCTGACCCGGACCAACCGGAATCCCGAGGTCGAAGAGGTCTTCGGCGCCCTGTCGATGCTCCTCAACGGCGGCGGCGTCAACCAGCTCAAGACCATCACCACCGAACTGAACAAGGCGCTCGCCGGGCGCGAACCCCAGGTTCGTTCCATGCTCGGCCGGGTCGACACCCTCGTCACGAACCTGGACGAGCACAAGGAGGACATCACCGACGCACTCGACGGGGTGAACCGGCTCACCACCACCCTCGCCACCCGCAAACGGGACGTCGGCACGGTCCTCACCGGACTCACTCCCGGCATGAAGGTCCTGGAGAAGCAGCGCGGCTCGCTCCTCACCATGCTGCGCTCGCTCGACACGCTCTCCACCGTCGCCGTCGACACGATCGACAAGAGCAAGGCCGACATGATCGCCGACCTCAAGGCCATCGCCCCGACCCTCAAGGCGCTCGCGGATTCCGGCAAGGACCTGCCCGACTCCCTCCAGGTGCTGTTCACCTATCCGTTCACGGACGAGGTGCTGCGCGGGGTGAAGGGCGACTACCTCAACGTCTACCTGGATGTGACGGCCGTGCCCGGCACGCAGATCATCCCGTCGCTCGTGCCCCCGGCCACTCCGCAGATCGGGACCGGCACGGCACTGCCGCTGCCCCTTCCCGCGGTACCGACGACGGGCACGAAGGGGAGCAGCCGATGATCACCCTCGCCATCCGGCTCAAGAACATCTCCTTCCTCGTCATCGCAGTGCTCGTCCTCGGCTACCTCGGGGTCCGGTACGCCGACCTCGGGCACTACGTCGGCCTGCGCAGCTACTACACCGTCAAGGTCCAACTCCCGCGCACCGGAGGGCTGTACACCCACTCCAACGTCACCTACCGGGGCGTCTCGGTGGGCCGGGTCGGACCGATCGGACTCACCGACGAGGGGGTGGAGGCCGAGCTGCGCATCGAGAAGGACGCCCCGAAGATCCCGGACGGCCTCAAGGCCGTCGTCGCCAGCCTCTCCGCGGTCGGCGAGCAGTACATCGACCTGCGGCCCACCCGCACCGAGGGCCCCTACCTGGCGAACGGCTCCATCATCGACCAGGCCGACACCACCGTCCCCGCCCCCGTAACCGACGTCCTCACCAGCGTCGACGAGCTGGCGGGCTCCGTCGACCTGGAGTCCCTGCGTACCGTCGTCGACGAGTTCGGCACCGCGTTCGAGGGCCGCGGCGACGACCTCCAGGTCCTGCTGGACAGCGGGAGCGACTTCGTCCGGGCGGCCGACGACGCGCTGCCGACCAACACCCGGCTGATGGCCGACGCCCGCACGGTGCTGCGCACCCAGGCCGAACAGGGCGAAGCGCTCAAGGGCTTCGCCTCCGGCGCCAAGGAACTCGCCGCACAGCTCAAGGACTCCGACACCGACCTGCGCAAACTGATCGCGGCCGCCCCCGGCGCCGCCGGACAGACGAGCGGACTGCTGCGGGACATCGACCCGAGCTTCGGCGTCGTCGTCGCCAACCTCCTCACCACCTCCGAGGTGGCCGTCACCCGGCAGCGCGGCATGGAGGAACTCCTGGTGAAACTGCCCGCGGTGGCGGCTGCGGGAGCCAGCGCGATCGACGGGGACGGCGCCCGGTTCGGTATGTCGGTCACCTTCTTCGAACCGCTGCCCTGCACCGCCGGATACGGCGGCACCGTCTACCGCAACGGCCTGGACACCACGCCCGGCCCGCCCGTCAACACCAAGGCCCGCTGCGCCTCCTCGCCCGGCACCGGCATCAACGTGCGCGGCAGCGCGAACGCCCCGAAGGGCGGACCCGTGCCCGAGCCCGCCCGGCCCGGCTCGATGCTGCTGGGACACGGCACGACGGACCGGCTGCCGGGAGCGCTCGGCGTCGCCGCGGACCCCGCACCGGCCGCCGACGGCATGGCCGGACTGCTCGGACTCGGAGGGGGGAGCGGCGAATGACCGCGCGCACGAAGACCCTGGGCGGCTGGGCGGTGCTGCTCGTGGCCGCGCTGATCTGCGCCCTCGGCGGCTGGTCGTACGCACGGGCCCGCGGTGACGACGACCTGGCGTACGCGAAGAGCCGGGACGCCGCACTGGCCGAGGGGAAGAACCGCCTCGCCCTGCTGAACAGCCTCGACGGCAAGGACGCCGGGAGCGTGGACGCCGGCCTCGGGGCCTGGCTCGACTCCTCGACCGGACCGCTCCACGACCAGCTGGCGCGTACCCGGAGCAAGGACGCCGAGGCACTGGCCAAGGCCGGTGCCACCGCCCGCGGGAAGGTCACCGACGCGGCGCTCACCGCACTCGACGAGCGCACCGGCACGGCGGAGATGATCGCGACCGTCGACGTCGAGGTCACCCCGCGCACCGGGAAGGGCGGAACCGAACGCAAGCGCTTCGAGGCCACGCTCGCCCGGACCCCGGACGGCTGGAAGGTCAAGGCGCTCACGGCGATCGCGGCCGGGGGCGGCGCATGAGGGAACGGGGAGGGACGGCGGTCGTGAGCACGGACGTGGACACGCAGGACGCCGAGGAGCTCGCGGAGCCCGGCACGACTGCCCGGGAGGATCCGCCGGAGCGGCCGGGGCCGGGCCGGTCCTGGCCACGTGTCGTGGCGGCCGTCCTGGTGGTCGCACTGCTCGTGACGGGCGGCGCGCTCTTCGTCGAGGGCAGACAGCTGCGCGACACCCCCGCCACGTCGAACCGCGCGCTGACCGACAGCGAGGCGACCACCCGGGTCGCGGGCGACGTCAGCAACGCGCTGGGCAAGGTCTTCTCGTACAGCCCGCAGGCCACCGCAGTCACCAAGGAGTCGGCGAAGCAACTCCTGGCGGGCAAGGCGCTCCAGCAGTACGCGGCGCTCTTCGGCCAGGTCGAGAAGCAGGCCGCCGACCAGAAGCTGACGCTCACCACCCATGTCGTGCGCGCCGGGGTGACCCGGCTGACGGACGACAGCGCCCACCTGCTCGTCTTCCTCGACCAGGTCTACGAGCGCGAGGGCAGGCGGGCCACCACGGCGGCGGCACAGCTGTCCGTCACGGCCCGGCTGCGGGACGGCCGGTGGACCGTCGTCGAGATCACCGCCAGATGACAGATCCGCACGCGCACGACCGGGCACGGAACGGCCGGCAGGGAGAGGGAACGATGGCACGGACACGGACGACGGCGAACCCGCTGGTGGCGGCGGCGATCGTGCTGACGGTCGCGGCCGCCGGCGCGGCGGTCTGGGGCGGGGTGTCCCGGTACGAGGCCGCGCACGACGAATCGGCGGCGTACGCGCAGACCCGCGACGACGTACTGGCCGCGGGCGAACAGGCCGTGCAGAACATGAACACGCTCGACCACCGCAGGCTGGAGAAGGGCCTCGACAGCTGGGCCGACTCCACCACCGGCGACCTGCACCGGCAACTCGTCGACGGGCGGGACGCGTTCGTGAAGCAGATCCGGGAGGCGAAGACGGTCAGCACCGCCCAGATCCTGTCCGGGGCGGTCACCGAACTCGACGACCGGGCGGGCAGGGCCGGAGTCATGGTGGCGCTGCGGGTCACCGTGACCGCACCCGAGGGCAAGCCCGCGGTGAAGGAGAGCCGGATGCTCGGACAGCTCACCCGCACCGCCGAGGGGTGGAAGCTCAGCGCCCTCGGCCAGGCGCCCGTCGGAAACACGGCCGACTGAGAGCCCGACGCGACCGACTCCCACCCCGCCACCGAGAGGACCCCCGTAGATGTCGACGACCCGTCACCTCGTCAACCGCCGACGCCGCCTGGCCACCGTCGCCGCGGAACGCGCCGCCACTGCCACCCTCGCCCCGCAGCACGGACCGGAGGCCCCGGGCCCGTCCGGGGACGGGCCCGCGCAGCCCCCGGACGGGCCGGACGCCACCACCGACGACGAGGTCACGGACGACACCGACGACACCGACGACGAGAAGGTGGCGGAGGGGAAGGAGAAGGAGCCGAAGCGCGGGCGGACGCCCCGTATCCGCATCCGGCTGCCGGCCGTGCTCGGCGTCCTCACCGTGCTCCTCGGGGCCTGTGCCGCCTGGGCGTTCGCCTCGGCCGACGAGCTGCGCGACGACCCGGCCCGGCAGAACACCGCCCTCACCGACATCGGCCGCACCAGCGAGGTGAAGGGCCAGATCTCCGAGGCCGTCGGCGCGGTGTTCTCGTACAACTACGCCTCGCCCGCCAAGTCCGAGCAGGCGGTGAAGAGTTACCTGACCGGCAAGGCGGTTCAGCAGCACCGGGACATGCTCGCCCAGGTACGCGCCCAGGGGCAGAAGCAGAAGCTCGTGCTGACCACGACCGTCACCGACAGCGGAGTGGAACGCCTGAACGGCGACCGGGCCCGGCTGCTGATCTACGCCGACCAGAGCAACACCCGTACCGGCAAGGCCGAGGAGACCACCTACGCGGCGGCCATGTTCGCCGTGGACGCCGTCCGGCGCGGCGACACCTGGCGGATCTCCGCCATCGACACGTTCACCCGGTGATCCGGGGGAGAGGGGAGCACGCATGAGGTTCAACGGCACGATGCGCCGCGGACTCAGCGGCACGGCGGTCGCCGTCGCGGCGATGGCCGCGCTCACCGCGTCCCAGGCCCCGGCACTCGTCGGCCACGAACGGACCGCGAAGGAGCGCCGGGAGGCCGACGAGGTCAAGTGGTCGCACGTCCCCAACGACGACTCGTACCACACCGAACTGCCCCCGCTGCGCTCGCCCGAGCCGCCGAGGGCCGGGGAGAAGCGGAGCCCGGAAGCCACCCTCTCCTGGGCCGAGGCGGGCATCCCGGCCACCGTCCTCGCCGCCTACCGCAAGGCGGAGGGCGCACTCGGACGGACCGACCCCGGATGCCGTCTGCCCTGGCAACTGCTCGCGGCGATCGGCAAGGTCGAGTCCGGCCAGGCGGGCGGGGGCCGCGTCGACGCCCACGGCACGACGACCACCCCGATCCTCGGCCCGGTGCTCGACGGCGCCGGATTCGCCCGCATCGAGGACACCGACGGCGGCGCGTACGACGGCGACCGGACCTACGACCGGGCGGTCGGCCCGATGCAGTTCATCCCCTCCACCTGGGCGCACTGGGGCAGGGACGGGAACGGCGACGGCCGCCGCGATCCCCACAACATCTTCGACGCCGCCCTCGCCGCCGGGTACTACCTCTGCGCCGGTCCCCGCGACCTGTCGGTGAAGGCCGATCTGGACCGGGCGATCCTCAGCTACAACCACTCGGACACCTACCTGCGCACCGTGCTGTCCTGGCTGGAGTTCTACCGCAAGGGCGTCCACCCGGTGGCCGACGGCAAGGGCACCGTCCCGAAGAGCCCCGGCGCGGGCGGCCCCAACGAGCCGAAGCACCCGGTCGGAGGCCCCGGCACGGGCGGCGGCATCGTCGTGGGCCCGCAGCCCGGCGGATCGCCCGGCCCGTCCCCGTCCCCGACCACCGGCCCGAACCCCTCCGGGTCGCCCACCGGTTCCCCGGAGCCGACCGGTTCCCCGGATCCGACCGAGCCGGGCAGCCCGTCGCCCGACCCGACCGACAGCGGTCCGGCCTCCCCCGGCCCCGGCACGAGCCCCGACCCCAGCCCCTCGGATTCTGCACCCGGCTGCCCCACCGACTCGCCGAGCCCGGACCCGACCGACCCGGCCGGCGGCACCGAGTCGCCGACGCCCGACCCGGGAACGAGCGAGGACCCGTGCGCCACCCCCTCCGACCCGCCGTCAGCCGGCTGACAGCACCTCGGCCAGGTCGTACCGCACCACCTCTTCCAGCTGCGCGTACGTGCAGCCGCCGGGGGTGCGGTCCGGCCGCCACCGGCGGAATCGGGCGGTGTGCCGGAACCGGTCGCCCTCCATGTGGTCGTACGCCACCTCGCAGACCCGCTCCGGGCGCAGCGCCACCCACGACTGGTCCTTCTTCCCGGACCAGCGGTTCTGCGCCCCGGGCAGCCGGGCGCTCTCGTGCGCCCGCGCGTCGGCCCAGGCCGCCCACGGGTGGTCCGGGAAACCGACGCGCAGCGGCTCCAGTTCGGCGACCAGCTCCTCGCGGCGCCGCATCGGGAAGGCCGAGCAGACCCCGACGTGCTGCAGCACCCCCTCGGGGTCGTACAGGCCGAGCAGCAGCGAGCCGACGACCGGACCGCTCTTGTGGAAGCGGTACCCCGCCACCACGCAGTCGGCGGTCCGCTCGTGCTTGACCTTGTACATCACCCGGGCGTCGGGCCGGTACGGCAGGTCGAGCGGCTTGGCCACCACACCGTCGAGTCCCGCGCCCTCGTACCGTTCGAACCACTGCCGGGCGACCTCCGGGTCCGTGGTCGCCGGGGCCAGGTGGACCGGAGGCGCGGCATCGGCCAGGGCCTCCTCCAGGGCGGTGCGGCGGTCGGACTGCGAGGTGGCGAGCAGCGAGTCGTCCCCCAGCGCCAGGACGTCGAAGACGACCAGGTCGGCCGGGGTTTGCTCGGCGAGCAGCCGCACCCGGGAAGCGGCGGGGTGGAGGCGCTCGCCGAGCCGGTCGAAGTCGAGCCGCCCCTCGTGCACGATCACGATCTCGCCGTCGACCACACAGCGCGGCGGCAGATTGTCCCGGACGGCGGCGACCAGCTCGGGGAAGTAGCGGGTGAGCGGCTTGCCGGTGCGGCTGCCGATCACCACCTCGTCGCCGTCCCGGTGCACGATCGCGCGGAAGCCGTCCCACTTGGCCTCGTACTGCATGCCCGGCGGGATCTTCGACACGGACGTGGCGAGCATCGGCTTCACAGGAGGCATCACCGGAAGGTCCATGACCGAATTCTCACTCAGAAATTCGCATGATTCTCCCGATATGCGGCCCGGACGGGACCGGCCTACCGTGACCGGCATGGGTGCAGCGGCGAAAGCGGTGGAGCTGGAGGCGGAAGGACGGGCCGTACGGCTCTCCAACCCCGACAAGGTCTACTTTCCGGAGAAGGGCTACACGAAGCGGGACGTGGCCGAGTACTTCCTGGCCGTGGGCCCCGGCATCACCCGCGCCCTGCGCGACCGGCCGACCACCCTCCAGCGCTTCGTGGACGGCGTCGACGGCGAGTCCTTCTACCAGAAACGGGCCCCGAAGAACCTCCCCGACTGGATCCCCACCGCCAGGATCACCTTCCCGAGCGGCCGTCCCGCCGACGAGATCCGCCCCACCGGGCTCGCCGCCGTCATCTGGGCGGCCAACCTCGGCACGCTCACCTTCCACCCCTGGCCGGTCCGCGGCACCGACACCGACCACCCGGACGAACTGCGCATCGACCTCGACCCGCAGCCGGGAACGGACTACGCCGACGCCGTGCGGGCCGCCCACGGACTGCGGTCCGTGCTCGACGACCACGGTCTGCGCGGCTGGCCCAAGACCTCCGGTGGCCGGGGCATCCACGTCCTCGTCCCCGTCGAGCCGCAGTGGACCTTCACCGAGGTCCGGCGCGCCACCATCGCCGCCGGACGCGAACTGGAACGCCGGATGCCGGACCGGGTGACCACCGCCTGGTGGAAGGAGGAACGCGGCGAGCGGATCTTCGTCGACTTCAACCAGGCCGCCCGCGACCGCACGATCGCCTCCGCCTACTCCGTACGCGCCCGTCCCCACGCCCCGGTCTCCGCCCCGCTGCGCTGGGAGGAGCTCGACGACGCCGAACCGCGCGACTTCGACATCCGGACCATGCCCGGACGCTACGCCGAGGCGGGTGACGTCCACGCGGACCTGGACGACCACGCCTTCCGGCTCGACGGGCTGCTGGAACTGGCGGACCGGGACGAGCGGGAGCGCGGACTCGGCGATCTGCCGTACCCGCCCGACTACCCGAAGATGCCGGGCGAACCGAAACGGGTTCAGCCGAGCCGGGCCCGGCACGACGAGAGCGACGAGGCAGGCAAGGGCGGCGGGGGGTGAACGCGCCGGACCCGGAACCCCCGCCCCCCCACGCAACGCACGGCCGGCCGCACCGGGCGCTCGACGACTGTGTGCGAGGTGCGGGGCGCGGCGTGCGGAAGGGAGGCCGGCGGGGTGGTCGGGCGCGACGCTACGCCGAGAACGTCCTGTCGGCGTTGCGCTTGATGAACTCGCCGGCCAGTTTGTCGACCACCTTTCCGTGCAGCGGGTGGAAGGTGCCGATCTGCCCTTCCACCGTCCCCAGTTGAGCGTGGTCCGTCGCCCTGATGAAAAGACTGATGCTCCTTGCGAAGGGGGTGTTCGGGACGGGATCGGCGACGAACCTCGCCCAGAACCGTGCGGGGTCGTGCGAGGCCCACTGGAGGATCATGTTCTCCCACGGGATCATGGCCGAGTTGGCCGCGTAGAGACCCGGCACGAGATTCCCGCCCGCGGTCGCGCCGCCGAGCTGCGCGCCCCGCACGTGCAGCCATTCCCAGTTCTGGTCCATGGGCAGCCGCTCTCCGCGGAAGTGGTTGGCACAGGCGGCGGCCGCGAGCGCGTTCCAGTTCCCCATGGCTGCGTCCTGGCCCGATCCGCGGCCCACGGCCCGGATTTCCGTCCCGGGGACCCAACCCGTGTCCCGGGTCGGTGCGGGAAGGGATTCGAAGGTGGCTCTGATCTGCCGTCCCGTTTCGCTGTTCGGGTCCAGACCGAAGAACTCGTCGTCCCCCATGCTCCGCGCGCCCATGCGGATCCGGTGGGTGGGCGTCCGCTCCTGCGTCACCCGCGAGGCGTAGAAGACCGCACGGTTGCCGTCCGGGCTCTCGTACGTGTGGGTGTTGCCGGTCTCCTCGCGGAGTCCGTCGGCCGCGATCCGGAACTGGCGGGGGTTCTTGATGCGGTGGAACTCGACCTTCGCGTACTGCCCGTGCTCCTCGACGGGGATGCCGAGAAGCAGGAGGGCGTCGTTCAGCGAGGGGGTGCCGGTCGCGATGAGGACGCCGTCCGGCTCCGGGAGGCGGGAACCGCCGCCGGTCCGCCAGATGGCCGGGCCGTTCCTGCTGACGAAGTTCGCGAGCCCCCTGCGCTCTCTGTCCGAGAGGTCCATGTCCAGGTCGACGCGGGTGAGCGCGTTGGAGGCGGAGTCGTAGAAGAACACGTTTCCCAGCGCCGGAAGGTGCCCGGCCGGAGGGGTGTTCGGAGCTTGCGAGGCCGCCTGCCGGAACCGGTCGACGGCACCGTGCTCGACGAACAGGGGCAGGGACCGCAGGTGATAGAGATAGGCGTAGTCGGGGGTCTCGTCGTTGGTGTCCTTGTAGACGCGCCTGTCGTGGTCGGTCAGGCGCATGATCCGCTGGACCGGGGAGACCCCGTGCGGGGGCGGACCGTCGGCACTGCCGGTCGGCCGGGGAGCGGCACCCGACACGATCCGGCGAGCGTTCGCCTCCGCCTCACGCTCGAAACGGTCGGAGGGGTCACTGACGCGCAGCCCGTTGCCGTGGTCCGTGCCCGCGACCGGGCCGTGGCGCTGCTGGACGACATGGGTCAGTTCATGGGCGAGGGTGTGTCTGTCCGCGCCGCCGTGGCCGATGACCACGTGGTTGCCGGAGGTGTAGGCGCGGGCGCCGACCTCGGCGGCCGACGCGCGGGCGGCCCGGTCGGTGTGGATGCGCACATCGGAGAAGTCGGCACCGAACCGGGCCTCCATGTCGGTGCGGGTCGCCTCGTCCAGGGGACGGCCGCCGGAGCGCAGCACGTCGTGGACGGCGGAACGCTGTACCGAGGGATCGGCGGGATCGGTGGGCTCGGCGAGGGAGCGGTCCGCCCGCTGGAGCATGCGGACCACTTCGGCGTTTCCGACGGTGCTCTGGAGGTCGAGGAGCGACCGGGGGGACACGACGGCCGGGCCGGGACCGTCCACGTCGGCCCTGCGGGCGGGTGCGGTGGCGCGGCGGCCCGTGTCGTGGGCCTTGGCGGAATCGTGTGGGCGCATGGCGGACCGTTTCGGTAGGCAGGGGCTGCTCCCTCGTGGATACCCGCCGGACGGGCCGGAGCACGAGGTGCGCCGGGGCACAGTCGGGTGCCCGGGAGGGGCGCGGTCGCACGGACGGCCGGTCACCCCCGTGTGCCCCCGCGGGCCCGGCACGGTCAGCTCTCCGGCACCATTCCGGGCGCCTCGGCGGCCAGGCGCAGTTGCTCCTCCTCGACGATGCGCCGGGCCAGCGAGCCGTCCGACACGTCCACGGCGTCCGGCGTCGTCTCGGCGACGTCGCTGCGCCGGGCGTACATGTCGAACAGTCGCTCCTTGCGGGCCAGGATGTCCAGCATCCGCTCGTCCACGCTGTCGGTCGCGAGGAGCCGGTGCACCCGGACGGTCCGTATCTGTCCCATCCGGTGGGCACGGGCCACCGCCTGATGCTCCATGGTCGGTTTGATCTGCGGTTCGCAGAGGATGACGACCGACGCCGACTGCATGTTCAGCCCGACCCCGCCCGCCTGGATCTGGCTCAGCAGAACGGCATGGCCGTCCACGGCGGCGAAGTCGTCGATCAGCCCCTGCCGCCGGGCGGCCGGGACGTTCCCCGCCAACGGGCCGAACACCCGGGAATCCAGGGCCTGTTCGACGGTGAGGAGCACTTCGCGGAAGTATGAGAACACCACCACCTTGAGCCCGTTGTCGGCGGCCTCGGCCACCAGCTCGCGCAGCCGGTTCAGCTTCGCCGACGTGGCGGGCCGGGCGTACGCGGCCCGGCGCATCCGCATGAACTGCCCGGCGCCCACGGCCTCGCGGTAGGCGGCGAGGTCGTCCGGGCTGAACTCCTCCCACTCGTCGACCTGCACCACCGCCGGGAGTTCGGTCAGCACGTCCTCCTGGTTGCGCCGCAGATAGGCCGGGGCGACCGCCCTGCGGAACGCTAGCGAGCCGGCGGCTCCGTGGGTGGTGTGGATCGAGGGCGCCAGTTCGGGCTGGAGGTGGCGGACGAGGCTGCGGAACTCCTCGACGCGGTTCTCCATGGGCGTACCGGTCAGGAACAGCACCCGGTCGGTGCGTTGCGTCCAGCCGGAGACTGCCCGGGAGCGGCGGGTCTCGGGATTCTTGACGTAGTGGGCCTCGTCGACCACCAGCATTCCGGGCCGTATGCCGCAGTCCCGGGCGGCCGGCAGGGTGTGCAGGGCGTCGAACGTGGTGAGCGCGACCCCGCCGGTGCGGCGCCACTCGTCGAAGGCGCCCTGCCGCTCGGGGCCGTGCACCGGAAGCGTGCGCAGGGTCGAACGGGCCCGGACCTCACGCGCCCAGTTGATCAGCACGCTCGCCGGGCAGACCACCAGGAAGTGCGTCTCGCCCCGCGCCGAGAGGTGCGCGAGCGCGGCGATGGCCTGGACGGTCTTGCCCAGCCCCATCTCGTCGCCGATGATCACCCGCTTCTGCGCGAGCGCGAACCGGGCGCCGAACGACTGGTAGCCGCGCAGGGAGACCCGCAGCCGGGCGTCGTCCAGCCGCAGGTCGCGCACCCGGTCCGCTATCGCGGAGGGGAGGAACCCCTCGGCCGCGTCCCGGTCGGGCCCGCTGCCCGAAAGCTCGGCGATCAGGCTGTAGTACTCGGCGGACCGCAGCTCGAAGTCCACCCACGCCGCGAGGTCCGGCCCCGCGTCCCGCAGCAGATCGACCGAGACCTGTCCGAACAGCGGCACGAGCCCGAGCTCGGCCGCCTCCTCGACGGCCTCCCGCACCCCGCCGACGGCTTCCAGGACCCGGGAGCGGGCCTGCTGCCGGGTGAACAGCATGCGCAGCCGCCCCCGGGCCGGCGCCGCCTCGGCCAGCAGGGGTTCCAGACGCCCGACGAGCCGGCCCGCCGCGTCCACCGCCCGGCGGACCTCGGGGCCGGCCTCGACCAGCCGGTGCAACGCGGTGACGAGTGCGGTCGTGGCCTCGTCCGGTGCGTCCACGTCCATCCGGACCGTGACCGTGTCCCGCACCGCGTGGGCGATCTGTCCGGCGGCGGCCAGCGCCTGGTCGGCGGTCTGCGCCCCGACCCCGGGGATCTGGCGCAGCTCGTAGCGGTTCGCCCCGTGGACCTGGCCGACGGTGGTGAGCCCGGCCTGCTCGATCGCGCCGATCCGCAGCCTGCCCTCGGTGACGTCCCTGAGCCGGGAGACGGGGATGGCGGCGAGCTCCCGGCCGACGAGGGAGTCGAGCAGCGGATTCAGCGCGGCGCGCACGGCGTCCACGGCACGGGCGTGGTCGGCGAGCACGGCGCGTGCGGTCTCCAGCAGCTGCCCGGCCCGCGTCAGCAGCTCCCGGGCGGCCCTCCCCGTGGGCACGCCTCCGGCCTCTGTCATGTACGTCCCTCTGTCCGCGCGGCCCGGCCGCCGTCCTGCCCGGCACCCGCCCCGGCCGGTTCATATCGTGCCACGCGGCACTGACAGGGCAGACGGCCCGGGAGGCGGGCGGGCGGCGTTCCGTCGGGGAAGAGCAACAGCACCTTCGGAGTGCGGGCGCAGCAGCGGGCCCGCGCCGGGAACCGGTCGGTGCGCCCGTCCGTGACCACGGCCGGCGCGGCCCGGACCGCCGGGGCGAAGTGGGCACGACCCGCGCCGTCCGGTACCGGACGCCTCGCCGCCCTCGTGCACGGAGTGGCGGGGTTGCGCGCACGGGGTGGCCCGGTGGCAGACTGACGCCCGAGCCGAAGGTGCGGCAAAAACGGGCCGGACAGGCGTCGTGGAGTCGGCCGGAAGACATCGGCGCGCCGCATTGATGAGGCGTTGATCGGTTGTTTATCGCGACCGGGCACGGTGGACCCATGCTGATCAACACCGCGGCCGACACCGCACTCGCCTGGCAGGAGACAGCGCTGTGCGCCCAGGCGGGACCCGAGTTCTTCTTCCCCGCCCCCGGCAGCTCCACCCGTGAGGCCAAGCAGCTCTGCAACGCCTGCGAGGGACGGCTGGAGTGCCTGGAGTACGCCCTCGCCAACGACGAACGTTTCGGGGTGTGGGGCGGGCTCTCCGAGAAGGAGCGGGACCGGCTGCGCAGAACCGGCCGCGGCCGGGCCTGAGACCGGGCCCGCCGACCGGCGCGCCCGCCCGGGGGACGCGGCTCGTCGGCCCCGGTACCGTTCCGGCCCCGCCCCGGACGCTCCCCGTCCGCGTGACACGATGTCCGCATGACCGACCGCACCAGAGACGCCCTGCTCACGGCGGCCGTGCGGCTGCGCGCCGAGGGGCACCAGGAGGAGGCCCGGCAGCGACTGCTGTCCCTCTCCGCCGCCTTCCCGGCCGACGCCGAAGTGGCCTACCAGACCGCGTGGGCCCACGACGTGCTCGGCCTCGAAGCCGAGGCGGTGCCGTTCTACGAAAGCTCCCTGGCGGGCACCGGCCTGTCGGAGGAGGACCACCGGGGCGCACTGCTCGGCCTCGGAAGCACCTACCGCGTGCTCGGCCGGTACGAGGAGGCG
The DNA here is from genome assembly GCF_053596315.1 of Streptomyces sp. NPDC001732. Classification (NCBI taxonomy): domain Bacteria; kingdom Bacillati; phylum Actinomycetota; class Actinomycetes; order Kitasatosporales; family Streptomycetaceae; genus Streptomyces; species Streptomyces sp. NPDC001732. Next base: position 14,957 of record NZ_JBSFFY010000006.1, on the reverse strand, counting down.
GTCGAGCTCCTGCGCGGCGGCCTCGCACGGTTCCCCGACGACGGGGCACTGCGGACGTTTCTCGCCATGGCCCTCTTCAACACCGGCGAGCACCACGAAGCCGTGCGACTGCTGCTGGAACTGCTCGCGGCGAGCAGCGACGACCCGTACGTACGGCGGTACCGGGCGGCGATCGAGCACTACGCGCAGGACCTGAACGCCACGATGTGAGCCCGGGACGGGCCCGCCCCCGCCGAGGGGCGGGGACGGGCCGCGGCCGACGGAGGGTCAGGCCATGGCGCGCGCCGCCATGCGCGCCTTGCGGGCCGCCAGCTTCTCGTCGAACTTCGCCGCCTCGGAGTCCAGACCGCCCATGTACAGGCCCAACTCCTCCTGCGCCTTCAGGCCGTCGGGGCCGAGGCCGTCGATGTGGAGGACCTTCAGGTAGCGCAGCACGGGCTGGATCACGTCGTCGTGGTGGATGCGCATGTTGTAGATCTCGCCGATCGCCATCTGCGCGGCGGCCCGCTCGAAGCCCGGCATGCCGTGACCGGGCATCCGGAAGTTGACGACGACGTCGCGCACGGCCTGCATCGTCAGGTCGGGAGCCAGCTCGAAGGCCGCACCGAGGAGGTTGCGGTAGAAGACCATGTGCAGGTTCTCGTCGGTCGCGATGCGCGCCAGCATGCGGTCGCAGACCGGGTCGCCCGACTGGTGACCGGTGTTGCGGTGCGAGACGCGGGTGGCGAGTTCCTGGAAGGCGACGTACGCCACGGAGTGCAGCATCGAGTGGCGGTTGTCGGACTCGAAGCCCTCCGACATGTGAGCCATCCGGAATTGTTCGAGCTTGTCCGGGTCGACGGCGCGCGACGTGAGCAGGTAGTCGCGCATCACGATGCCGTGCCGGCCCTCCTCGGCGGTCCAGCGGTGCACCCAGGTGCCCCAGGCGCCGTCACGGCCGAAGAGGGAGGCGATCTCGTGGTGGTAACTGGGGAGGTTGTCCTCGGTCAGCAGATTCACGACCAGCGCGATCTTGCCGATGTCGGTGACCTTGGACTGATCGGCCTGCCACGCCTCGCCGTCCTCGAAGACGCCCGGGAAGTTCCGCCCGTCGGAGAACGGCACGTACTCGTGGGGCATCCAGTCCTTGGCGACCTTGAGATGACGGTTGAGCTCCTTCTCCACCACCTCTTCCAGGGCGTACAGCAGTTGGGCGTCGGTCCACGCCTTCGGACTGCCGAGGTGGGGAGCGGTGATCGTCACGGGGAACTCCTGGGGACGGGAGAATTACCTACGGATACGTAGGTTACGAGACCGTAGGTTAAAGCGGAGGTAAGTCCACCGCCAAGCCCGCCCCGGGGAGTTCCGGTGACGCACTGTCATGTATGCAGGTCGGCAAGGATCTGGCAGCTTCCTGAAGACATGCCTGAAGGGTGGCCGGAGTCCGCTCGTATCCTGATTTGTCCGCCTGTGGCGGTCGACGGTGACCGCATGCTCCGCACCCGCTTTGTGCGCAGTGCGTTCTGTGCCCGTCCCGGGCCCGTTCCGTGGGGCCTGGGGCGTGGGGTCAGTGGGGCCCGCCGAGCAGGTCGGTCAGGCCCCGGTCGAGATCCAGGAACCGGTGCTCGTCGCCGACCGGGACCATCTCCTGCGCCCGGTCGAGGAAACGGCGCAGCTCCGCCGTGCGCACGTGCACCATCGCGATGCCCTCCTCGGCGTGGAACTCCAGGACCGTGCGCTCGTATCCGAACGGCCGGATGCGCACGTCCCCGACGCCGGCAGCCGCGTCGACGCCGGCCGTCAGCAGCTCTCGGGAGAACTCCCAGGAGACCTCGGTCCCCGCCAGGGTCGCCGGGGCGGGAAACGCCATGCGTACGGCGAACGGGTCGCTCGGGTCGTACTGGAGGGTGGCGGGAAGGGTCTCCATCCGCGGTGCGGATGCGACCATGCGGGCCTGCACGGACTGCTCGATGACGGTGGACAAGACCTGCTCCCTTTCTCGGCCGGACGAACGGTTGTCGGCACTGATGAAGACGACGGAATCCCCTTGTCCGTGCACCGGGAGGGGGCGTGAGTTGTGTCACCGCGTGCCGACGTACCCGTTCGCCTGCCCACTTCGCGGTGGCTCACCCTGGACGGGCCGCGACCGGTGGGCTAGCTTCCAGCGCCATGAGAGCCATGGGGAAGAAGAGACAGCTGATGTCATGGGGGCTCTGTGTGGCGGCGTTGACCGCGACACTGGCCGCACCGACGGCCGCGGCGGCACCGCGGGAACACCACCGGCCGGGCGAACGGCCGGTCTGGACGCTCACCGACACCGGTACGGACGCCCGTTTCCGCGGCCTCGCCGCCGTCAGCCGCCGCACCGCCTGGGTCGCGGGCTCCAAGGGCACGGTGCTGCGCACCGTGGACGGCGGCCGCACCTGGCGCGACGTGTCACCTGCGGGCGCGGCCGAGGAGGGGCTGGAGTTCCGCGACATCGAGGCGTTCGACGCCCGGCGCGCGGTGGCCCTGGCCATCGGCGAGGGGGAGGCGTCCAGGGTGTTCCGCACGGACGACGGGGGAGCGACCTGGACGGAGTCGTTCCGCAACACCGACGCCCGCGCCTTCTACGACTGCCTCACCTTCTTCGACAGCCGGAACGGGCTCGCGATGAGCGACCCGGTGGACGGGAAGTATCGCATCCTGTCGACCGCGGACGGGGGCCGGAGCTGGCGGGTCCTGCCCACCGAGGGCATGCCGGAGGCGCAGGCCGGTGAGGCCGCATTCGCCGCCAGCGGCCAGTGCCTGGTCTCGTCGGGCCCCCGTGACGTCTGGCTCGCGACCGGGGGAGCCGCCACCGCGCGGGTGCTGCACTCCGCGGACCGCGGACTGACCTGGACCGCCTCCGTGTCGACGATCCCGGCCGGTGACCCGGCGCGCGGCGTCTTCGGGCTGGCCTTCCGCGACCGCCACCACGGCATCGCGGTCGGTGGCGACTACCGGGCCGGTGAACCCTCGCCGGACGCCGCGGCCGTGACGGGCGACACCGGCCGCACCTGGCGCCGGTCCACGACCCCGCCGACCGCCTATCGTTCGGGCGTCGCCTGGCTGCCGCACAGCAGGTCGGCCGCACTGGCGGTCGGCCCGACGGGCACCGACCTCACCTCGGACGGCGGCCGTACCTGGCGCACGGTCGACACGGGGTCGTACGACACCGTCGACTGCACCCCGGACGGCGGCTGTTGGGCCGCGGGTGAGAAGGGACGCGTGGCACGCGCGGCGCACCAGGGCCGATCCCTGGCCCCCTGATCCACGAAGGCCAGGTCCGGCGCCGATGACGTCGGCGACGGGGGAGACCCCGCCTTCCCGATCCGCAGGGGCAGGGGAGGCGGGGCGTGACGGGAGAATCCGGTCACCGTCCGGACCGGCGTCCGGTGTGCGGGCGGACGGATCTCCCCGGAACCGTCTTCCGCGGCACCGCCTTCCGCGTCGCCGGGTTCTCCCCGGACACCCGCTATCCGGGCAACTGCTGACGGTACGGGGCGAGTTCGTCCGAGGTCTTCGTCGCGACGAACTCGGTGACGCGGTACGCGCACACGCCCCCGGTCACGAACGGGTCCTCCGAGGTGATCCTCTCGATCCGGGCGCGGTCGTCCCCGACGGCCAGGATCACTCCGCCGTCGCGGGGGTTCTTGCGGCCCGACGCGATGAACACTCCCGCCGCGTAGTAGGTGTCCAGCCAGGCGACATGGTCCTGGAGCAGCGCGTCGACGCGTTCGACGGGGGCGGTATAGGTCAGTTCGAGTACAAACATGATCGTCAGGCTACGGGACGGCGCCGCACCTCCCCGGCCGCGCCGCCGTCGACGGACCGGCTGCCCCATGGGCCCGTGCACCGGACGCCGTCGCCCCGGCCCGATCCGGACGAAAGACCCTAAGGGGTCTCCCGCAATACCTGGCGGGCGCACGACGACAGCTACTTCCCCGAGCTCTCGGCTGCGCTCGAGCAGGGGAGACCCCATCCTCGCCGCGTTGTCGGAACGCCCGAATACATCCAGTATGCGGGCGCCCCTCCGCCTTGCGATGCACCGCATCCGACGCCGCGCGCTGATCCACCAGGCATTACGGGACGCCCCTTAGACTCGACCGCATCATGACGACCTTCCCGACACCCGCCGACGAGGCCGAGGCGCGAGCCATTCAGGACACCCTGCGCGCCCGGGTGGTGCTCGACGAACCAGGGCCGCCGCCCGGCACGGGCCGGGTCACCGGGGTCGACGTGGCCTACGACGACGAACGCGATGTCGTCGTCGCGGCGGCGGTCGTCCTCGACGAGGCGACGCTCGACGTGCTCGCCGAGACCACCGCCGTCGGCCGGATCACCTTCCCGTACGTTCCCGGCCTCCTCGCCTTCCGGGAGATACCGACCGTGCTGGCCGCGCTCGAATCCCTGCCGGTCGACCCCGGGCTCGTGATCTGCGACGGATACGGCCTGGCGCACCCGCGCCGCTTCGGCCTCGCCAGCCATCTCGGGGTGCTCACCGGACTCCCGGTCATCGGCGTCGCCAAGAACCCGTTCACCTTCTCGTACGAACAGCCCGGACCCCACCGCGGCGACTGGTCGCCCCTGCTCGACGGCGAGGAGGAGGTGGGCCGGGCCCTGCGCACCCAGGACGGCGTCAAACCCGTCTTCGTCTCCGTCGGACACCGGACCGGCCTCGACAACGCGTGCGCCCACACCCTGTTGCTGTCCCGGGACTTCCGCCAGCCGGAAACCACCCGCAGGGCCGACGCCCTGTGCCGGAAGGCCCTGCGGGAAGCGACGGGTTGAGTACCCGTACGGGTATTGCTTGTCAGACCCGAGCGGCAGACTGGCACGCATGAACGAACATCGAACTCCCATGGGTCCCGGAACCGTCTACCTCGCCCAGCGCCGGGTCGCGGTGGGGATGACGCTCGGCATCGTCGCGGGAGTGGTCTGGGCCGTCTCGATGATCTGCACCCTGGTTTCCTGGGCACTCTGACGCCCCCGGGGCCACCGCCCCGCCCGGTTATTTGTGCTGGTCCGGTCCCTGGGCGTTGAGCAGCGCGCGCCAGGTGTCCTCGTCCCCGACACCCGTCACCGGCAGATTCCGGGACGCCTGGAACTCCTTCAACGAGCGCATGGTCGACGGGGTGTACGTGCCGGTGCTGTCGGTCGGTACCCCGGCGTGGTGGAGCAGGTACTGCACCGCCGTGACGGCCTCCGGCTTCGTCGTGCGGGAGTCGACCGTCATGATCAGCAACGGCCAGGTGTCCTTTCCGACCTTGCCGTCCGGGGTCAGCCCGTGGGCGGACTGGAACTTCTTCACGGCCTCCGCCGTGGCGGGGCCGTAGTCGGCGTCGACCTTCACGTCGTGACCGTTCGCCCGCAGCAACAGCTGCACCGTACGGGCCTTCCAGAGCACGTTGCCCTTGCGGGCCAGGGGCCACTTGGTGCCCTCCGACGGACGGTCCGTCACCTCCGCCGTCGTCTTGGCGTCGTTCCGGCCCGGAACCGGCGCCGCCCACCACGCCAGGCCGCCGAACACCAGCAGGAGCATCGCCGAGACGGCCAGGGTCGGAAACGCGACGGGGAAGCGGTCCCACCTGCGGGCCGCGGGAGTACGGCCGTCGGCGGGCTCCACGGGGCCGGGCACTTCGGTCACGACCGTCTCCGCACCGGCCCCCGCGGGCACGGCCGTTCCTTCCACAGGAGAACCGGGGCCGGTGGGCGCGGCGGTCTTCTCCGGACCGGTTCCCGCCGACGGGCCGGCCGGTTGCGCGACCGCCGGGCGCCTGCGGCCCGGTGCGGCCCCGGCCGCCGCGTCCGCCAGGGCGCACGCCCGGACCAGGTCGTCGGCCGGTGCCCGCAGCACCGTGTGCAGTTGCTCGACGATCCTGCGCGGCGCGTTGGAGGAGTGAGAAGGATTCAGATAGCGCGACAGGGTGGTCTGGTCGATCCCCAGCCGCTTGGCGAGGGATTGCTGGGTGGGTTTCTCGCGGCCGTCGCGCGCCGCCGACTCCCACCAGTTCCTCAGTAATTCCGCGAGAGCGCGCCCCGGATGCGGCCCGTGGCCCGCCACAGTGTTGTCCGTCATCGTGCCTTCCCGACTTTCTGTGTGCATAGCCGCAGGTCAACGCCATGCATCGGGAGCGTGCATAGATGCATCGACCCGCGGGACGCAGATCGTAGTGAAAGCGCCGTTCAGTGCTGCACAGTTGAGGAGCGGTCGGCCCGAGGCCCCGCGAACCCCACCCCGTTCCCACCCCTTCGAGGGAGTGCTCCTGCCTGCGCATTCGCGGCGGACGGGGACGCAGGGGCCCTTTCGCCCGAGGGACAAGGAGATCTGCATATGCATCCGACATCACCCGTACGAGTGCGTGTCGCCCTGACCGGCACGGTTGTGGGAGCGGCTCTGGTCGCGCTGGGCGCGATCGCTCCCACGGTCGTGGCCGTGCCGCCCTCGTCGTACGGCGTCACCGGCGTTGACACCAGCCACCACAACCACGAGGCGAAGGGGAGGAAGGACACACCGATCGACTGGAAGCGGGTGGCCGCCTCTAACAGCTTCGCCTTCCTCAAGGCCACACAAGGGGTGTCTGGCAAGGACGGCTGGTTCGCCCGGGACTACGCCGCCGTCTCCAGGACCTCGCTGCTCCGTGCCCCGTACCACTTCTTCCACCCCCGGAGCACGACCGACGGCGCGGCGCAGGCCCGGCACTTCGCCTCGACCGTTCGGGCCGCCGGTTACCGGGGCAGCCGGGCGGGCGAACTGCCGCCGGTGCTCGACGTGGAGAAGCTGCCCGTCAAGGGCGGCGGGGAGATCTGCCCGAAGGCGCTGCGCACCCAGCAGGTGCGGGCCTTCCTGAACGAGGTGAAGAAGGAGTTCGGGGTCACCCCGATCGTCTACACCCGGGCGTCCTTCGTGAAGGAGTGCATGGGCGGCAAGGGCGAGGTGTTCGCCGGGTACCCGCTGTGGCTCGCCCGGTACGGCAGCGGCTCGGACGAACCGCACCGGGTGCCCGGTGCCGGAGGGTCCTGGACCTTCTGGCAGCACACCCAGAGCGGCACCGTGCCGGGCATCGACGGACCGGCCGACCGCAACGTCTTCCGCGGCAGCCCGGCGGAGCTGCGGGCGATGGCGGAGGGCGGCACCCCGCGGCCGGTCCACGACTTCCCGGTCCTGCGCTCCGGACAGCGCGGAAGCGAGGTGACCACCGCACAACTGCTGCTGGCCGCCAAGGGACACCGGCTCGCGGCGGACGGCGACTTCGGCCCCGCGACGGTCGCCGCGGTCGAGCGGTTCCAGCAGGACGCGGGGCTGAAGGCCGACGGCGTGATCGGCGAGCACACCTGGCGGGCGCTCGCCCCGAAGCTCTCCTCCGGCGACCGGGGAAAGGCCGTCGAGGCGGCCCAGCACCGACTGGCGGCCCATGGGCACAAGGGCGCCGCGGACGGGGTCTACGGCACCGGGACCGCCGCGAACGTCAGGGCCTTCCAGAAGAAGGCCGGCCTCCCCGCCGACGGCGTGGTCGGTACGAGGACCTGGGCGGCACTGCTCTCCCGCCCATGAGGCCCGCACCCGACCCCACGCACGCCCCGCCCCGGACCGCCCGGACCGTCCGCGTTACCCATCGGCTCACCCGCACCACCATCACCACTCACACCGAGGAGTCACCCATGTCCACCATGTCCCCGTTCCCCGTCTCCGTCCTTCCCCGTCGTACCGCCGCCCGGCTCGTCGCAGGCATCGCCGCCGTCGCCGCGCTGACCGGTCCGGCGGCCTCCCTCGCGACCGCGGGCGAGGTCCCGGCGGTCCGGACCGCCGCCGAACGCGGGGCGGCCCCCGCGGCGGCCGACTGGCCGACCCTGAAGGCGGGCAGCAAGGGCACCGCCGTCACCGCCCTCCAGCACCTGCTGAACTCCCGGGGGCAGTCGCTGACGGTCGACGGCTCCTTCGGCCCGGCCACGACAGCCGGGGTGAAGGCGTTCCAGAAGGCGCGGCACCTCGCCGTGGACGGTCTCGTGGGGGCCGGTACCTGGTCCCAGCTGGTCACCACTCTGCGCGACGGTGCGAAGGGGCCGGCCGTGAAGGCCGCGCAGACCCTGCTGAAGGCGCGCGGCCAGGCGGTGGCCGTCGACGGGGCGTTCACCGCCACCGTGACGGCGAAGGTCAAGGCGTTCCAGAAGTCGGCCGGCCTCACCGCCGACGGCGTCATCGGCACCCGTACCTGGGCGGCGCTGCTGAACGGCACTCCGTCCGGCGGCAACAGGGCGGCACTGGCCAAGCAGATCCTGGCCCAGAAGCAGATCGGTCTGGCCACCGTCCATCCGGGCGGCAAGCACGCCGGCTCGACGGCCCGGCAGAACATCATCGACACGGCGAACGGCAGGGGGGCGCTCACCAGCCCGTGGGGCGACAAGCCCAACCGGCGGGTCGCCCTCGACCCGCGGATGCTGAACGGCCTGCTGAAGCTGCGCACCCAGTACGGCTACCGGATCTCCGTCTCCGAGATCGTCGGCGGCGACCACAGCGGCAACTCCAGGCACTACGCCGGAATCGCCTTCGACATCACGCACATCAACGGCCGGCACGTCGGCAGCGGGGCCCCGCACAAGCAGTTCATGGCCGCCTGCAAGAAGCTCGGCGCGCCGGAGGTCCTCGGCCCGGGTGACGCCGGACACAGCCGCCACGTGCACTGCGGCTGGTCCCGCTGACCTCGGCCGCAGGATCCGGGACCGGTGTCCGGTCGCCCCGTCGGGGGGCGGCCGGACACCGGCATGCGTACGGCGCGCACCCCGGGGTGCGGCGGACGGAGGAGTCTCGCGGCGGCGAACGGCACGGGCCGGCGGAGGAGCCGTGGCGGTGAACGACCGGGCGGGGATCGTGGGGGAGGATCCCGGAGGAAAGTCCTAAGCGCTTGCTCGGCCAAAAGGGTTGTGCGGAGCGCGGGGCGTTCTTAGCATCATCGATGTTACATCAGTTGTGTCATACCGCTGGGGGCTTGATGGCAACGACAGGGCACGGATCGCACGGTCCGTTGGCAGGGGTGCGGGTGGTCGAGCTGGCCGGCATCGGCCCCGGCCCGTTCGCCGCGATGCTCCTGGCCGACCTCGGCGCCGATGTCGTCCGGGTCGACCGGCCCGGGGGAGCGGGGCTCGGCATCGACCCCGCGTACGACCTCACCAACCGCAACAAGCGCTCCGTGCTCATCGACCTCAAGGCCGAGGGCGGCGCCGACCGGGTGCTCGACCTGGCCGAGCGCGCCGACATCCTGATCGAGGGATACCGGCCGGGCGTCGCCGAACGCCTCGGCGTCGGCCCCGAGGCCGCGCTGGCCCGCAACCCCCGGCTCGTGTACGGGCGGATGACCGGCTGGGGCCAGGACGGCCCCCTCGCCGAACGGGCCGGGCACGACGTCTCCTACATCGCCCTCTCCGGCACGCTCTCCATGATCGGCAGGCCCGGTGAGCCGCCCACCCTCCCGGCCAACCTCGTCGGCGACTACGCGGGCGGCTCGCTCTACCTCGTCGTCGGCGTCCTCGCCGCCCTCCAGCACGCCCGCACCCCCGACGGCCGGGGCCAGGTCGTGGACGCGGCGATCGTCGACGGCGCCGCCCACCTCGCGACGATGATCCACGGAATGCTGGCGGCCGGCGGCTGGCAGGACCGGCGCGGCTCCAACCTCCTGGACGGCGGCTGCCCGTTCTACGGCTCGTACGAGACCGCCGACGGCCAGTACATGGCGGTCGGCCCGCTGGAGCAGCGGTTCTACGACGAGTTCGTCGAGCTCCTCGGGATCGGGGACGAGGCCCCGGACCGGGGGGACATCGCCCGCTGGGATGAGCTGCGCACGGTCGTCGCCGACCGGTTCAGGACCCGGACGCGCGCGGAGTGGACCGAGGTGTTCGAGGGAACGGACGCCTGTGTCGCCCCCGTCCTCTCGCTCCGCGAGGCGCCCGGCCACCCGCACCTCGCCGCCCGCTCCACCTTCGTCGAGCACGGCGGCCTCACCCAGCCCGCCCCCGCACCGCGCTTCTCCGCCACCCCCGTCTCCGTACGCAGCGGGCCCGCCCGGCCCGGCGCGGACACCGAGGACGTCGCCGCAGACTGGGACGTGCCCGGCCTCGCGGGGGACCGCGCGGACCCCGGCGGTCGATGAGTCCCTCCCCGCCGCCGGGCCGTACGGGCCCGGCAGACCCCTCTCCCCACCGCAAGGATCCGGCTCCAGGAGGCCCGCAGTGCAGCGGCAGATCTTCACCGAAGAGCACGACGCGTTCCGCGAGACCGTGCGCACCTTTCTCGACAAGGAGGTCCTCCCGCACTACGAGCAGTGGGAGAAGGACGGCATCGTCTCGCGCAAGGCGTGGCTCGCGGCCGGGCGGCAGGGGCTGCTCGGCCTCGCGGTGCCCGAGGAGTACGGGGGCGGCGGCAACACCGACTTCCGCTACAGCGCCGTCCTCGCCGAGGAGTTCACCCGGGCAGGCACCCCCGGCCTCGCGCTCGGCCTGCACAACGACATCGTCGGCCCCTACCTCGCCGGGCTCGGCACCGACGAGCAGAAGCGGCGCTGGCTGCCCGGATTCTGCAGCGGCGAGATCGTCACCGCCATCGCCATGACCGAACCCGGCGCGGGCTCCGACCTCCAGGGCATCCGCACCACCGCCGAGGACAAGGGCGACCACTGGCTGCTCAACGGCTCCAAGACCTTCATCTCCAACGGCATCCTCGCCGACCTGGTGGTCGTGGTCGCCAAGACCACCCCCGAGGGCGGGGCCAAGGGACTGTCGCTGATCGTCGTCGAACGCGGCGCGGAGGGCTTCGAGCGCGGCCGCAACCTCGACAAGATCGGCCAGAAGTCCCAGGACACCGCCGAACTGTTCCTCAACGACGTCCGCGTCCCCAAGGAGAACCTGCTCGGCGAGCGGGACGGCGCCTTCATCCATCTCATGACCAACCTGGCGCAGGAACGGATGGGCATAGCGGTCGCCGGGATCGCCGCGGCCGAACACCTGCTGGAGATCACCACGCGGTACGTCAAGGAGCGCGAGGCCTTCGGCAGGCCGCTCTCCAAGCTCCAGCACATCCGGTTCGAGATCGCCGAGATGGCCACCGAGTGCGCCGTCACCCGCACCTTCCTGGACCGCTGCATCGTCGACCACTCCGACGGCACCCTCGACGCCGTGCACGCCTCGATGGCCAAGTGGTGGGCCACCGAACTGCAAAAGCGCGTCGCCGATCGCTGTCTCCAACTGCACGGCGGCTACGGGTACATGACGGAGTATCCGGTGGCCAGGGCCTTCACCGACGGCCGCATCCAGACCATCTACGGCGGCACGACCGAGATCATGAAGGAGATCATCGGCCGTTCGCTGCTCGCCTGACCCCCTCGCACAACCACCCTCGAAAGGCTGCTGACTTGAGCACCGAAGCGTACGTCTACGACGCGATCCGCACCCCGCGCGGTCGCGGCAAGGCCAATGGGGCCCTGCACGGCACCAAGCCGATCGACCTCGTCGTCGGCCTCATCCACGAGATCCGCAGCCGCTTCCCGGATCTGGACCCGGCGGCCATCGACGACATCGTCCTCGGCGTGGTCAGCCCGCTCGGCGACCAGGGCTCCGACATCGCCCGGATCGCCGCCACCGCGGCCGGCCTGCCGGACACCGTCGCAGGCGTCCAGGAGAACCGCTTCTGTGCCTCGGGCCTGGAAGCAGTCAACCTGGCCGCGGCCAAGGTCCGTTCGGGCTGGGAGGACCTCGTCCTCGCGGGCGGTGTCGAGTCGATGTCCCGCGTCCCGATGGGCTCCGACGGCGGCGCCTGGGCCATGGACCCGATGACCAATTTCGAGACCGGCTTCGCCCCGCAGGGCGTCGGCGCCGACCTCATCGCCACCATCGAGGGCTTCTCCCGCCGCGACGTCGACGAGTTCGCCGCGCTCTCCCAGGAACGCGCCGCCGAGGCGTGGAAGGAGGGCCGCTTCGCCCGCTCCGTCGTCCCCGTCAAGGACCGCAACGGCCTCGTCGTCCTCGACCACGACGAACACATGCGGCCCGGCACCACCGCCGACTCGCTCGCCGCGCTCAAGCCGTCCTTCGCCACGATCGGCGAGATGGGCGGCTTCGACGCGGTGGCGCTGCAGAAGTACCACTGGATCGAGAAGATCGACCACGTCCACCACGCGGGCAACTCCTCCGGCATCGTCGACGGCGCCGCGCTCGTCGCGATCGGCAACAAGGAGACCGGCGAGCGCTACGGGCTCACCCCGCGCGCCCGGATCGTCTCCGCGGCCGTCTCCGGCTCCGAGCCCACCATCATGCTCACCGGCCCCGCCCCCGCCACCCGCAAGGCCCTCGCCAAGGCCGGGCTGACCATCGACGACATCGACCTCGTCGAGATCAACGAGGCGTTCGCCGGCGTCGTCCTCCGCTTCGCCAGGGACATGGGACTCTCCCTCGACAAGATCAACGTCAACGGCGGCGCCATCGCGCTCGGCCACCCGCTCGGCGCCACCGGCGCGATGATCCTCGGCACCCTCATCGACGAACTGGAGCGCCGCGACCAGCGGTACGGCCTCGCCACCCTCTGCGTCGGCGGCGGCATGGGCATCGCCACCGTCGTCGAGCGCCTCTGACCGTCCCCCGGCCCCCCTGCTTACGGAGAAGAAAAGCTAATGACCGAGAGCACGACCATCCGCTGGGAACAGGACGAGACCGGCGTCGTCACCCTCGTACTCGACGACCCCGACCAGTCCGCCAACACGATGAACCAGGCCTTCAAGGACTCCATCGCGGCCGTCGCCGACCGCGCCGAGGCCGAGAAGGACTCCATCCGCGGCATCATCTACACCTCCGCCAAGAAGACCTTCTTCGCGGGCGGCGACCTCAAGGACATGATCAAGGTCGGCCCCGAGAACGCCCAGCAGGCCTTCGACACCGGCACCGCCATCAAGAACTCGCTGCGCCGCATCGAGACCCTCGGCAAGCCCGTCGTCGCCGCCATCAACGGAGCGGCGCTCGGCGGCGGTTACGAGATCGCGCTCGCCTCCCACCACCGGATCGCCCTCGACGCCCCCGGCTCCCGCATCGGCCTGCCCGAGGTCACGCTCGGCCTGCTGCCCGCGGGCGGCGGCGTCACCCGCACCGTACGCCTCATGGGCATCGCCGACGCGCTGCTGAAGGTCCTCCTCCAGGGCACCCAGTACACCCCGCGGCGCGCCCTGGAGAACGGCCTGGTCCACGAGGTCGCCGCCACCCCGGAGGAGATGCTCGAAAAGGCCCGCGCCTTCATCGACGCCAACCCCGAGTCCCAGCAGCCCTGGGACGTCAAGGGCTACCGGATCCCCGGCGGCACCCCGTCCAACCCGAAGTTCGCCGCGAACCTGCCCGCCTTCCCGTCCAACCTGAAGAAGCAGATCGCGGGCGCCCCGATGCCCGCGCCCCGCAACATCCTGGCCGCCGCCGTCGAGGGCTCCCAGGTCGACTTCGAGACCGCGCTGACCATCGAGGCCCGCTACTTCACCGAGCTGGTCACCGGCCAGGTCGCGAAGAACATGATCCAGGCGTTCTTCTTCGACCTCCAGGCCGTCAACTCCGGCGCCAGCCGCCCCAAGGGCATCGAGGAGCGCCAGGTCCGCAAGGTCGCCGTGCTCGGCGCCGGGATGATGGGCGCGGGCATCGCCTACTCCTGCGCACGGGCCGGCATCGAGGTCGTCCTCAAGGATGTCTCCCAGGAGGCCGCGGACAAGGGCAAGGCGTACAGCGAGAAGCTGCTCGCCAAGGCGCTCTCCCGGGGCCGCACCACCGAGGCGAAGCGGGACGAACTGCTGGCCCGCATCACCCCGACCGCCGACCCGGCCGACCTGGCGGGCTGCGACGCCGTCATCGAGGCCGTCTTCGAGGACACCGCGCTCAAGCACAAGGTGTTCCAGGAGATCCAGGACGTCATCGAGCCGGACGCGCTGCTCTGCTCCAACACCTCGACCCTGCCCATCACCGTCCTCGCCGAAGGCGTCTCGCGGCCCGCCGACTTCATCGGGCTGCACTTCTTCTCGCCCGTGGACAAGATGCCGCTGGTCGAGATCATCAAGGGCGAGCGGACCGGCGACGAGGCCCTGGCCCGCGCCTTCGACCTGGTCCGCCGGATCAAGAAGACCCCGATCGTCGTCAACGACTCGCGCGGCTTCTTCACCTCCCGCGTCATCGGCCAGTTCATCAACGAGGGCGTCGCCATGGTCGGCGAGGGCGTGGAGCCCGCGTCGGTCGAGCAGGCCGCGGCACAGTCCGGCTACCCGGCCAAGGTGCTCTCCCTGATGGACGAGCTGACCCTCACCCTGCCCCGCAGGATCCGCGACGAGACCAGGCGGGCCGTCGAGGAGGCGGGCGGCACCTGGCCCGGACACCCGGCGGACGAGGTCATCGACCGGATGGTCGACGAGTTCGGCCGGACGGGACGCAGCGGCGGCGCGGGCTTCTACGAGTACGACGAGAACGGCAGCCGCACCCGCCTCTGGCCCGGCCTGCGGGAGCATTTCGGGGGCTCCGGGGGGCGTACCCCGGGTGGGCACAGCACGAAGCCGGACACCGGCATCCCGTTCGTCGACATGAAGGAGCGGATGCTGTTCTCCGAGGCGCTGGACAGTGTCCGCTGCCTGGAGGAGAACGTCCTGACCTCGGTCGCCGACGCCAACATCGGCTCCATCATGGGCATCGGCTTCCCGCCGTGGACGGGCGGCGTGCTCCAGTACATCAACGGGTACGAGGGCGGCCTGCCCGGCTTCGTCGCCCGCGCCCGGCAGCTCGCGGAGCGCTACGGCGACCGCTTCCTGCCGCCCGCGCTGCTCGTGGAGAAGGCCGAGAAGGGCGAGACCTTCCACGACTGACGCCCGGTCCGCGGCGGCGGCCGGCACCCCGCACGGGGCGCCGACCACCGCGGGCGACCTCCCGTCGGGCGGCAGCACCACGGCGGCGACTGC